>DASSRO010000247.1:0-4003 GCA_035701745.1 Candidatus Sulfotelmatobacter sp.
GCCAGCGCTCCGAGAGGCTCTTGCCGATAAAAATCGATTTCGCTCCCGAGCCGTGGGAAGGCCTTACGTCTGTCTTGGCCCCTCAGGCACTGACATTAGCGATCGCCGAACGGACGGGCGCCAAACTCTCACCGCGCTTTCAATACGGTGTGATGAAAGAGTAGGGATCAATGCGGATCGACACAACCGCCGCACCCATCTCCTTCTATTAATCTCCAACGGCGAGTCGCTCGAATGACGTTCCTGAAGGCCTACGAATAGATGCCCGGCGCTTCATGTCCGAGCTTCTGTACGTACTCCACGTACGACCCGGGATAAACAGTGGGATGGCGGTCCATACCGCTCTCGCCGCCCAGTTCGAGCACACGCGAGCCCAGACCGCGAAGGAACATGCGGTCATGCGATACGAAAATCATGGTGCCTTCAAAATCCTTGAGGGCGTCTACCAACATCTCCTTAGTTGCCAGATCCAGGTGATTGGTCGGTTCGTCGAGCACCAGGAAGTTCGGCGGGTTGTAGAGCATGCGCGCCATCGCCAGCCGCGACTTTTCTCCGCCGGAGAGTGAGCGGATCTTCTTATCCACGTCATCGCCGGAGAACTGGAATGCTCCCGCCAGGTTCCGCAGCGAGCCAATGCCGTCTTGAGGAAAATCTTGTTGCAGTTGTTCGGCGACGGTGAGATCAGGATTGAGCACGTCCAGCGATTGTTGCGCGAAGTAGCCCATGTACAGGCTGGCGCCGAGCCGCACGCTTCCTTCGTCGGGAGCGCTGGCCCCGGCAATCATTTTAAGAAGCGTAGTCTTACCCGCGCCGTTTCTCCCCATGACGGCCCAGCGTTCTCCACGGCGGATGGTGAGATTGAACCCTTCATAAATCACACGCGGGCCGTAACTCTTGTGCAGATTCTCAAGGACGGCCACCTGTTCGCCGGATCGCGGGGGAACGCGAAAGTCGAATTTCACGACCTGCCGTTTCTTCGGCAGTTCGATCTTCTCGATCTTGTCCAGGGCCTTGATGCGGCTCTGCACCTGGGCCGCTTTGGCGGCGTGCGTCCTGAAACGATCGATGAAGCGCTGCTCCTTGGCAAGCATGGACTGCTGCCGGGCGAACGCTGCCTGCTGATTGGTCTCGCGAATCGCCCGCTCGCGCTCGTAGAAGTCGTAGTCGCCGGAGTAGGTAATGATTTCGCCGCCATCGATCTCTGCAATCTTCGAGACCAGACGATTCATGAACTCGCGGTCGTGCGAAGTCATCAGCAGCGCGCCCGGAAATGACTTGAGAAACTTTTCGAGCCAGATGATGGATTCGATGTCGAGATGGTTCGTCGGTTCGTCCATCAGCAATACATCCGGCATTCCGAGCAGGACGCGCGCCAGCGCAACGCGCATCTTCCATCCGCCGGAGAGAGCGCCCACGTCGCCATCAATTTGATCGTCTTTGAATCCCAGACCGTGAAGCACTTCACGCGCTTGCGATTCGAGCGCGTAGCCGCCTAAGTGCTCGTACTCCTCCTGCACGTGACCGAAGCGATCAAGAATGCGGTCCATGTCATCGGCCTTGCCGGGTTCGGACATTTCCCGCTGCAGGGCCTCGAGTTCGTGGTGCAGATCGCCAACGCGCCCGCTGCCCGCGATCGCTTCATCCAGCACCGAACGGCCCTGCATTTCCTCGACGTCCTGGCGAAAATAGCCGATCGTCAACTTCTTGGGGACAGAGACCGAGCCCTCGTCGGGAGTTTCCTCGCCGACCACCATGCGGAACAGCGTTGTCTTGCCCGCCCCATTGGGACCGACCAGCCCAACTTTTTCGCCGGGATTCAACTGAAACGAAGCATCCACAAAGAGCAACTGCTTGCCATACTGCTTATTGATGTTTGAGAAAGAGATCATTTTGAAGGAGGGACCCGCGGCACGGGCCTCTCCCAAGTGTAACCGGACCGGAAAATTGCCGGGACGGGTGGCCCACCCTTTGACCTGCTGAAACCAACAGAGCTGAGGGTGCCCCGTCCTTCGCGGATTTTGTGTCCAGTCCCATGACATGCTTTACAAAATGTCCCGGGACATCCTTTACACTCCCCGCGCTGGCTCAACCGGCACGGAGAGGTTATGAACTGGCCTGCTCGGCGCCGTCCGCGTGCGGATGCCAGCGCTGCACCATGATCGAGGAACGCCGCTCTAGGTCCAGTTCCCGAATCAGAGTGCGGCAGTAATACACCAGTACGCGTTGGCCGACTCGCTCCAGTTGTACCCACTCGCCGATCAGCGCTTTGGCGATCTTCCAGCGGGTTCCGAAGGCATCGAGGGTCCCGTGACTACCTACCTTCAGAACATGAGCTCCGACCGGATACTGCCAACGTGGCGGATGCGGATCGTAACGGCGCTCACTTTGGTGCCATACACTAGCCGGAGTTTGCATGCCCAGCGCCTCGTGCGGACGGACGTGATTGTGCTCCCAGCGAAACTCATCCAGCCAGGCTTGCGGCTGCTGACGCTCGACCGGCCGCATCCGCAGCGCCCGTTCCAACGCGCCGTGAAAACGTTCTACCTTGCCCTGCGTCTGCGGATGGCGATAGCCGCTCCAATGCAGTCGAATGCCTTGCTTCATCAACCACACCGTCAGGCGCGTGGCCCCGCTCGGCGACTGCTCGCTCCACCACGGAATGCCGTGGTCCATCAGCATCGCTTGCGGCACACCACAAGTGGTGAAAGCCGATTCCAGTTGTTCCCGCACCAACTCGCCATGGTTGGTCCACACCGCCTGCAGCACCAACAGATAGCGGCTACAGTCGTCCAGCACCGACAGAGGACCGACAGCAGCATTCCAGCCCTTGGGACTTTTGAAGTCCATCTGCCACAACTCGTTCGGCGTTCCGCGCTGGAATCTGCCAAGGGCTTGCCGGTGGCGCTCAGGATCGTGCACCAGATCTTGCCGTAACAGAATGCGATGAATCGTGCTGCGCGTCAGTTCCACCTGCTGGCGTGCCAGCAACACCTGCAGTTTGCGGGCGCCCCAGTCGGGATAGCGCCGCCGCAGCTCTACGACGCGCTGCTCCAACTCCGCCACAATGCGCTGTGGACTCTGCTTCGGTCGCCGGCTGCGCTCCGCGATCCCGGCCAGCCCGGCTTCCCGATATCGCCTCCACCACAGATACCCGGTTGGCCGCGAGATCCCAAACTCCTCACAGAGCGCGGTCAGGGACTTCTCCTGCCGCGTCGCTGCCACAACGAATCGTACCTTCTGTTCTTCCGCTTCCATCGTCTTCCACGGCATCCTTGCTCTCTCCGTGCCGGTTGAGCCAGCGCGGGAGTGTAAAGGATGTCCCGGGACATTTTGTAAAGCATGTCATGGGACTGGACACAAAGTACGCGAAGGACGGGGCACCCCCGGTGTTGCCGATGCCAACGAATTCAAAGGCTGGGCCACCCGTCGAACATCGTATGATCGCGGGAGCGTTAAAGCAAAGTTTTCAGTAGATGGGAGTGTGGAATCCCACCCTTGACAAAGAACGTCAAGGATGGGGCACCCGGCCGACACGGTTATCTAATCAGCCCGAGTTTAGGTTACCTCGACGCATTACGGATAATCTTCGCTTGCGCTCTTAGCTCTTGAAGGACCGCCCGGTATGGTAGTGACTTCAGGGCTAGCTTTTCCTCGGCTGTAAATGATGGCGGGACCAAGGTGGCCGTAAGCGTGTACGATCCAGCACGAGAAGGAACCTCATCAGCAACTAGCATATACGAATAGGAATATTTGGGATAAAGCAGGATCAGTTCCTCTGAGGCGACCTTGTGCACATCACGTCCAGCAAAATTCATGCGAAACGGATCCCCGCATTTCCTTCCGGAGACCTTCTTGTCGGCCCCGGTGATCGTTAGCACGATTCCTCCGTAATACGTTGGGCATGGAGCTAGTTCCCGCGGTACGTACGCAGGTTCGCTTCCCTCATTCACGAGTTCCACAGACACAAGGACGCGCGCGCTTTCGGCGTACTGAAACCGCGTTG
>DASSRO010000248.1:0-4381 GCA_035701745.1 Candidatus Sulfotelmatobacter sp.
ATGGCGTGGACGTCGTGGTGAACAACGCGGGCATCAGCATCCGGCACCGGTTTCTCGACATCACTCCGGAAGAGTGGGAGAGGGTGATGGCGGTGAACCTGACGGGCGTGTTCTACGTGGCGCAGACCGCGGCGCGGCACATGTGGGAGCGCGGCAGCGGCGTGATACTGCAGACGGCGTCGACCAATGGCGTGATGGGATATCCGTATTACGCCGACTACAACGCGAGCAAGGCGGGAGTGATCGAGCTGACGCGGTCGATGGCGCTGGAGCTGGCGCCGAAGGTGCGGGTGTGCGCCGTGGCTCCGGGATATGTGCTGACGCCGATGCAGCGCGCAGAATATTCGGAGGCAATGCTGGAGGAGGTGAACCAGAAGATTCCGCTGCGACGGCACGCCACGCCGGAGGAGATTGCGGGGCTGTTCGCGTATCTGGCGTCGGACGACGGGGCGTACGCGACGGGGCACGTGTACACGATGGATGGCGGGGAGACGGCGGGAGGGCTGGCCAGCCGGTGAGGAGATTCCATGCGTCTCAAGGATAAAGTCGCTCTCATTACCGGCGGAACTTCCGGGATTGGCGAGGCTACTGCCGTGCTGTTCGCCAGCGAAGGCGCCCAGGTCGCGATTACTGGACGCAATGAGCTACGCGGGGCTGCGGTTGTGAAGCGCATTGAGCAGCACGGCGGGCACGCGGCTTTCTTCCACGCCGACGTGAGTGTCGCGAGCGACTGCCGGCGCGCGGTGGAGGAGACGGCGCGTGGCTTCGGCAGGCTCGACATTCTGTTCAACAATGCGGGAGTCTTCTACGCGCAGACGGCGCTGGAATGTTCCGAGCGGGAATGGGACGAGCAGATTGATGTCAATTTGAAAGGGACGTTTCTGATGTCGAAGTTCGCGCTGCCCGGAATGATCGCGCAAGGCGGGGGCGTCATTATTAATAACAGCTCGGGATGGGGCATTGTGGGCGGCGATCACGCGGTGGCGTATTGCGCCTCCAAGGGCGGCGTCGTGCTGATGACCAAGGCCATGGCCATCGATCACGGCAGGCAGGGGATTCGGGTGAACTGCGTTTGTCCGGGCGATGTGGAGACTCCGATGCTTCCGGCCGACGCGAAGCTGCGCGGGTTGAAGTGGGAAGACTACATTGCAGGGTGCGCGAACCGTCCGCTGGGACGAGTGGGAACAGTCGAGGAGATTGCCAAGGCCGTACTGTTCCTGGCGTCGGAGGAGTCGTCGTTCATGACCGGGGCTGCGCTTGTGGTCGATGGTGGAGGGACCGCGGATTAACTTGCGCAAGGGCCAATCGAAAGCGATCGTGTTTCTCGGCGGAGGCCGGATTACCGGAGCGCTCGCGGCGGGATTGCGGCTGGACGGGTACGCTGGGGAGATTATGGTGTACGACCGGCACCCGGAGAAGCTGCGGGCGTTGCGGCGGGAAGCGCGGGTGCAGGCGGCACGCGACCTAAAGTCGGCGGTGGCGCGGGCGGAGATGCTGATCGTGGCGGTGCGTCCAGCGTCGGTGGCAGAGATGCTGACGGAGGTCGCGGCGTGCGGAACTGCTCCGCCTGGGTTGTGCGTGAGCCTGGCGGCGGGGATTCCGCTGCGGAAGTTGCGCGGGCGGCTGGCGGTGCGGTGGGCGCGGGCGATGCCGAGTCCCGTATGCCGCGTGGGACGCGGGTTTACGCCGGTCTGCTTCGATGCCAGCGTGCGGAAAAGCGAGCGGGCGCGGGTGCGGAAGTTGTTTGCGCGCGTGGGCGCTGTGATCGACGTGCCGGAAAGCGAGTTCGATGCGATCACGGCCGCGGCTTCACCGACGCACGGGTATCATGCGCTGGCGACGTTGGCCAAAGCCGCACGGGACGCGGGGCTGCGAGGCAACGCGGCGTTGGCCGCTGCGGCTCACGCGCTTGGCGGCGGGATTGGATACTGGCGCGAGAGCGGGGAGAGCCTGCAGGATTTGTTGCAGGAGGCGGCGACGCCCGGTGGAATTGCCGCGGCGACCATGGCGGCGATGGACGACAGTGGATACGCGCGCGCCGTCAAGAATGGGATTCGAGCGGGCGTGAAGCAGGCGCGGCGGAATGCACGGCGATGAGCGGGGCCGAGTCGGTCCTCAGCAACTAAAGCCGCGCATCATCGGCGCACGACTGAAGTCGTGCCCTTCCACGGTGCCCAGTTACCTTGGTCACCATCCGCGTTACGGCGATTCTGGCACAATATTTTCGTGAAGGACCTTCACACACCGAAGGCGACGCGGCGGAGCACGCGGGTTCGCGTAGAGATTCCGGTGAGCGTCACCAGCCTGGACCGCAGGCGTTCATTTGCCGAGAAGTGCATGGTGCTGGTGGTCAGCGCGCAGGGATGCGGCTTTCGCAGTTCGCGCGCGCTGCAGATGGAAACCCCGGTCATGATCAATGACCTGCCCGGCGGCGGCAGCGTGACCGGCCACGTGGCAAACTGTTTGCCGCTCGGACACGACGGATTTTTAATTGGCGTGTCGCTCTACACTCAGGGTAATGTGTGGGGGATTGCGAATCCTCCCGAGGATTGGAACGTGGGAAAAACGAACGCGCTCGCTGCAAGCGCGCCGAAGGACGCAGAGAACGCGCCCCAGTTGACTGTGAACAAGAAAGTCTGGCCGTACAATCTCTTTTCCGAGGGCGTCGAAGCCCATCCTGGACGGAAGTAAGTTTTCCGCGAATCGCAGCCGCAGTTTCGCCGCCGGCAAGACGCAACCGGGGCGCCTCTACTAGAAAACAATCAGAGATCGGGTTGGTGCTGTTCTTTCGTAACTTCGCCAACGCGATTTGCGCTGCCATACTTTGGAATATGGCCGAACAGGTCGATTCGACAGCGCGCGCAGCCTCTGCCCATGAACACAAAGCGGTCGATCGTCCGTTTCGCGTGAAGCTGCGCGGATCGGTGCTGACACTGGTGCGCCTGCCCAACAAGCGATCGGTGCGGGGTGCGTTTCATCAGCTTTCCATTTCGGGCGGAGTCATTCATCTGGAGAAGCCGCTGGATGAAAAGCTGGAAGTCGAACTGATCTTTCATCTCCGCGAAACCACCATTCGCGGCAAGGCCCAGATGCTGTTTCCCATGTGGGCGACGCAGGGCTGGATGCAGCCGTTCCGCTTCGTCGACCTGTCGGAAGCCAACCGGGAAACCCTGGACGCGAATTTGAAATCGTTTCTGGGGGAAGCGCCGAAACAGAAAGCCGCTGGCGCCTGATCCTTTCCAACGTCTTACCTCAATTACAGATTTTTTGGCCCGCGCCGCAATTCCATGGTTACCCTCGTCACGTTGGTCCCGGAGAATCGAGGACTATGATGCGGAATAAGGGTTCTCTATGAAACGTCTCAGCTTTGTGGTTTCACTCACTAACAACGAAAACGATTACCAGCAGGAACAGGCGGCGGCAGCGGAAAAGGCCGGCCGGCGACTGGGCGTGGAGGTCAAGATTATTCATGCAGACAACGATGCGCTGGCGCAAAGCCAGCAGTTGCTGCACTTCGTGCAGGGTGCGGCGATAGCGCGGCCCGACGCGATCATGTTCGAACCTGCGGGAGGAACGGCGTTTCCCCAGGTGGCGCGGGCGGCGGTGGCTGCGGGGATCGGCTGGGTCGTGCTCAATCATGAAGTCGACTACCTGCAGGAGTTGCGCCGCGCGTACAAGGTTCCGGCGTTCGCCATTAGTTCCGATCATGAAGCAGTAGGCAGGATTCAGGGGCAGCAATTCGCGGCGCTGTTGCCCAATGGCGGATCGATTCTGTACATCGAGGGCCCGGCGAACAGTTCTGCCGCGAAGGAACGCACAACCGGGATGATGAAAACCAAGCCGCCAAACATTCAGGTGAAAACCATGCGCGCGAACTGGACGGAGGAGAGCGCGTATCGCACGGTGAGTTCGTGGCTGCGCTTGCGGACGTCGCAAGAGAGCCACGTGGACCTGGTGGGAGCGCAGGACGACAGCATGGCGATGGGCGCGCGAAAAGCGTTCAGCGAAATCGCCGAGAGCGAGCGAGCGCGCTGGATGCAGATTCCCATCACCGGCTGCGACGGGATGCCGAGGACCGGACAGGCATGGGTGCGAAATGGAACGCTGGCCGCGACCATTTTTATTCGCCCGAACACGGACCTGGCGATTGAGATGTTAGTCGAGTCGCTGAAGGGCGGAACACCGCTGCCGGAGCAGAAAATGACGGATCCCGAGTCGGTGCCCTCGCTGAAGGACTTGGCGAAAGCGGGAAGCGGGCGGAAGGAAAGGTCTGCGGGGGTTTAAGTTTTTGCTGGTGGCACAGGCGGGCGTCCCTGCGGGGACGCCCTTGCTACTTTAGGGCAACAACGCGTGAGGCTTGTTAGCCGCGCAAAAGGTTCGC
>DASSRO010000249.1:0-9996 GCA_035701745.1 Candidatus Sulfotelmatobacter sp.
CGCGTCGCGGAGAACATCCGCATTATCGGCGGCCGCTATGGTCTCTCCTCCAAGGAATTCACTCCGGCCATGGTCAAGGCCGTCTATGACAACCTGAAGCCACCCACGCCGAAAGATCACTTCACAATCGGCATTCAAGACGACGTCAGCCACACCAGCCTCGACTACGACGCCGCCTTCTCCACCGAACCCGACAACGTGGTCCGCGCCCTGTTCTACGGCCTGGGCGCGGACGGCACCGTGGGCGCCAACAAGAATTCCATCAAGATCATCGGCGAGAACACCAACAACTACGGCCAGGGATATTTTGTTTACGACTCAAAAAAATCCGGTGCGATGACCGTCTCGCATCTGCGTTTCGGGCCGCAGCCCATCCACTCCAGCTACCTGGTTTCGAAAGCAAACTTCATCGCCTGCCACCAGTGGATTTTCCTCGAGCGCTACGACATGCTGAGCGCGCTGGTCCCGGGCGGAGTCTTCCTGGTCAACAGCCCGTTCGATAAAGACGAAGTATGGGAGCATCTGCCCCGCGAAGTGCAGTCGCAGCTGATCGCCAAGAAAGCCAAGCTCTACGCCATCGACGCCTACAAAGTGGCGCAGGAAGCCGGCATGGGTTCGCGCATGAACACCATCATGCAGGTATGCTTCTTCGCCATCTCCAAAGTTCTGCCGCGCGAGGAAGCCATCGAGGCCATCCGCGAATCCATCCGCCATACCTACGGCCGCAAGGGTGAAGACGTCGTGCAGAAAAATATGCAGGCCGTCGAGGCCACCCTCGCTCATCTTTTCGAGGTGAAGATTCCCGACACCGTCACCAGCAAGAGCGAGATTCCCGATTCCTTCCCCGGCGCGCCGAAGTTCGAGCACGACGTTCTGGGCACGATCTACGCCGGCCGCGGCGACGAACTTCCCGTGAGCGCATTCTCCTGCGACGGCACCTTCCCCACCGCCAGCTCGAAATGGGAGAAACGCAACCTCGCTCTCGAAATTCCTGCGTGGGATTCGAAGATCTGCATCCAGTGCGGCAAGTGCGCCATGGTCTGCCCGCACGCCGTGATCCGCATCAAGGTTTACGACAGCAAGGAATTGGAGCACGCGCCGAAAACGTTCAAGGCCTGCGACGCCCGTGACAAAGAGTGGGCGGGCATGAAGTACACGATCCAGGTCGCCCCCGAGGACTGCACCGGATGCGGCGTTTGCGTCGATGTTTGCCCGGTGAAGAACAAGAGTGAAGTGCGTCTGAAGGCCATCAACATGGTCCCGCAGCCCCCGCTGCGCGCACCCGAGAGCGAGAACTGGGATTTCTTCCTCAAGATTCCCGAACTCGATCGCCGAAGAATTAAACCGGGGACCATCCGCCAGCAACAAGTGCAGGAACCGCTGTTCGAATTCTCCGGCGCCTGCTCGGGCTGCGGCGAAACGCCTTACCTGAAACTGGTTTCACAACTGTTCGGCGATCGCGCCGTAGTCGCGAACGCAACCGGCTGCTCCTCCATCTACGGCGGCAACTTGCCGACCACGCCCTGGGCCAAGAACGCCGAAGGCCGCGGCCCGGCATGGTCGAACTCGCTCTTCGAAGACAACGCCGAATTCGGTCTCGGTTTCCGCGTCTCCATCGACAAGCAAACAGAATTTGCTCACGAGTTGTTGCGCCGCGTCGCAGGATCTGTCGGCGAAGAACTCGTCACTGCCATCCTCAACGCGAAGCAGAAAGACGAATCCGACATTTACGAGCAGCGCCAGCGCGTCGACCTGCTCAAAGAGAAGCTCGCCAAACTCAACTCGGCCGACGCCAAGCAACTTCTCTCCGTCGTCGACATGCTGGTGAAAAAGAGCGTCTGGATCGTCGGCGGAGACGGCTGGGCCTACGACATCGGCTACGGCGGCCTCGATCACGTGCTGGCCAGCGGCCGCAACGTCAACATTCTGGTCCTCGACACCGAGGTTTACTCCAACACCGGCGGGCAAGCCTCGAAGTCCACGCCCCGAGGCGCGGTCGCCAAGTTCGCCGCCGGCGGCAAGCCCGGCCCCAAGAAAGATCTCGGCCTCATGGCCATGACCTACGGCAACGTTTATGTCGCCAGTGTGGCGATGGGAGCGAAAGACGAGCACACTCTCAAGGCGTTTCTGGAAGCCGAGGCCTACGACGGGCCGAGCATCATCATCGCTTACTCGCACTGCATCGCGCACGGCATCGACATGACCACCGCGATGACCGATCAGAAAGTCGCCGTCGAATCCGGCCAGTGGCTGCTCTATCGCTACAACCCGGAGCGTGTCGCGCTGGGCGAGAATCCGCTGGCGCTCGACTCGCGCGCTCCCACGCGCAAAGTGCAGGAATACCTGCTGCAGCAGACGCGCTTCAAGATGCTCACCAAGAGCAAGCCCGAAGACGCGCAGCGTTTGTGGAAACAGGCGCAGCAGGACGTGGAGAATCGTTACAAGATGTACGAATACATGGCCAGCCGAAAAACGGAACCGGTGGCCGCTGTCAGCAACGCAACAGAAAAGCCTGCGCCGCCTGCCGCGAAGCCAGTACCGGCGGGCGCCGCAAAATAGAGGGTGCCCCACCCTTTCCCTGCGTCTTTTGGCAGGGACAGGGTGGAGATTTTGACTTCCTCACCGAACTCGAAGAAGCAGGAGAAATCATGATCGATCTCAGCACGAACTATCTCGGCCTGAAGCTGCGCTCGCCTCTAGTCGCCTCGGCCTCGCCGCTCTCCCGCGACGTCGACGGAATTTGCCGCCTGGAGGAAGCCGGCGCCTCGGCCGTGGTGCTTTACTCGCTCTTCGAAGAGCAACTGCGCCAGGAGGAAGCCGATCTCGACTACCATCTCGCGGCGGGCACGGAAAGTTTTGCCGAGTCGCTCACTTATTTTCCGCAAGCCAGCGAGTTTCACACCGGGCCTGAAGGATATTTAGAGCACATCCGCAAGGCAAAGGCCGCCGTCGCCATCCCCATTGTCGCCAGCCTCAACGGTTCGACTTTGGGCGGGTGGACGAAGTTTGCCGCCGAAATCGAACGCGCCGGCGCCGACGCTATCGAATGCAACATCTATTACATCCCTACCGACCCCAAGTTGACGGCTGAAGAAATTGAACGCACCTACCTCAATATTCTGCGCGCAGTGAAGGCAACCGTCACCATTCCCGTCGCAGTGAAACTCAGCCCGTTCTTCAGCAACATGTCGAATATGGCGCATCGCCTGGATGATGCCGGAGCCAACGCGCTGGTGCTCTTCAATCGCTTTTACCAGCCTGACATCGATCTCGAAGAACTGGAAATTCGTCCCAACGTCTTATTGAGCACGCCGCATGCGCTGCGCTTGCCGCTCACCTGGATTGGAATTCTCCATGGCCGCGTCAAGGCCGCCCTGGCCGCCACTGGCGGAGTGCACGGCGCCGAAGACGTAATCAAACTGCTGATGGTGGGAGCCAATGTCACCATGATGTGCTCCGCCCTGATGCGCCACGGCATCAACCACCTGCGTCACGTGGAGCGCGAACTGCGCGACTGGATGGAAGAGCACGAGTACGACTCGGTTCTGCAGATGCAAGGCAGCATGAGCCAGTTGCGCTGCCCGGATCCCGGCGCCTTCGAGCGCGCCCAATATATGCGCGCGGTGAAAGGCATGCAACACATTCATATGGCAGGATGGCGATAATGACTGCAAAAACAGAACTCACAGAAGATCAAAAAAGCTGGGTAGTCGATGTTTCGCATGTTTTAGGCTCGGCAAGCCCTCATTCGCACTCAACTGACGGCGGAACATTGCGAGTCGGCGAACTCAAAGTGTCCTTTCTTGACGCGGACGCGGCGCGCAACCGACGCCAACGTGCCCGCGCTCTGATTGTTCCTCGCGAACACGGCGCATGGGGATTGTTGCTCGTCCCCATGGTTACAGGCGCTGGGATCGCGTTTCGTGAGGCCGGCAATGTTGCTCCCTTTCTCTTGTTGATGGTCGGAGCTCTTGCATTATTCTGGCTTCGGACTCCGCTGGAAAGCCTGCTCGGTACGTCCGCCATGCGGGCGCAAACGAAAGATGAGCGGCGGAGCGTGGCGTCGGCGATTGGGTGCTTTGGTGGAGTTGCACTCTTAACCCTCGGCGCGTTGCTCCGGTCCGGCCGAAATCCGCTTCTGTGGCTCATCGGCGCCACTGCCGGGGCCGCATTCGCGGGCCAGGCGCTGCTAAAACTCATGTCGCGACAGCCGTTGAGCAAGACCTCAGCCCATCGACTCCGCATGCTGTCTGAAATCGTTGGCACCATCGGGTTGACGGCGGCGGCGCCAGCGGCCTACTACGTGATAACCGGCAAGTTCGGCGTCACTGCATGGGTGGTATGGGCGGCGAACCTCATCTTCGCCGGCGACCAGATCCACTACGTGCAACTCAGACTTCACACAGCGCGAATCGAGGGATTTCTCGCCAAGCTGAAGCGCGGTTGGGCGTTCGCTGCCGGACAAGCCCTGATGACGGCGGCCCTTACCCTCGCCTGCCTCTTCAGGATTATTCCCCCAATCACTTCCATCGCC
Source organism: Candidatus Sulfotelmatobacter sp. (assembly GCA_035701745.1). Taxonomy (GTDB): domain Bacteria; phylum Acidobacteriota; class Terriglobia; order Terriglobales; family Acidobacteriaceae; genus Sulfotelmatobacter. Next base: position 4,535 of record DASSRO010000249.1, read on the forward strand.
TTTTCGCCAATCCTTTTTCGTGGATGGTTCTACTTCATCCAGAATCCCACATCGCCCTTGGTCGTCCGGAAGTTGGGGTGGAACGAACTGGCCCATGCCGTGGTGTTCTCAGTTCTCCTCATCGCAACCTTTGCCGTAGCACGGTAGCGCGCCGGCATCCCGCCAGCGGTCGCGGACCCGCCGCGCGCTCGCCTGCCGCAGGTTGGGACGCGATTGCCTAACTGCGTGCAATGGCGGCACTTATTACGTCTTTGTACGTACATTCCTGTAACACAAATGTTCCTGAAGGAACATTGTGGAAAACTCTTGTATCGCCTTTGATTGGCTTCAGTTACAGGCTTTTGCTGCCCGACGGCAGAATTACGGCTGCCCCATTCACCGCATCGTTCTTCACGGCGATCAGCGCCTCGTTCGCCTCATCCAAAGAGAAGGTCGTCACCTGTGGCTTGAGGTTGATCTGTGCAGCCAAGGCAAGAAAGTCGCGCGCGTCATCGCGTGTCATGTTCGCGACGCTGCGCAGCTGCCGCTCGCCCCACAGCAACTGGTCGTAGTCGAATTGAGGGATGCGATCGAGGTGAATCGCATTGATCGCAACCACGCCGCCCTTGCGCAGGCTAGCCAGCGCAGCCACTACCACGTCACCGCTGGGCGCGAAGGTGATGGCGCGATCCAGTTCCACAGGCGGCTTCTCGGTTTCATTCCCCACCCAATCCGCGCCCAGCGAGGCGGCCAGATCGCGATGCGATTTGCCTCGCGTGGAAACATACACGCCGCACTTCCACGCCCGCAGCACCGCAATCGCAAGATGCGCTGACGCTCCGAAACCAAACAGGCCGATGCGCTCGCCGGGCTCGACTCCAGCCACACGCAAGCTGCGGAATCCGATAATGCCTGCGCACAGCAGCGGCGCGGCATGCAGGTCGTCAAGCGCAGCGGGCAGCGGGAAGACAAAATCGGCGCGAGCCAAAGCATATTCCGCATATCCGCCCGGCACGCTGTAGCCGGTGAAGGTAGGGGCATCGCAGAGATTTTCCATGCCGCGCTTGCAGTACGGGCAAGTGCCGTCGGTGCCTCCGAGCCAGGAGACGCCGACGCGCGAACCGAATGCAATATCTTTTGTGGCGCCCTCCACCACCTCGCCGACAATCTGGTGGCCGGGAATCATCCCGGGATGTTGTGGCGGCAACTCGCCTTCGACGATGTGAAGGTCGGTGCGGCACACGCCGCAGGCGCGCACGCGCAGCAGAACATTTCCGGGCGTGAGTTGCGGCTGAGGGACGTCAGCAATTCGCAGCGGGCGCTGCGTCACCGATTGCGGAGTGGTGAGGATTGCGGCCTTCATGTTTCACCAACGCGTGCGCCGGGCTGCCCGTCGGGCAGCCGAGGCGGCTGTCCCCACAAAAAACTTTTCTGCGTGCCCTACGACGATGGTACCAGTTCCAGCGTGAGCACTTGAAATGGTCGCAGATGAAACTGGTGCTGTTGTCGCGACGGAATCGACAGAGGACCTTGAGCGCTGTGGGCTTTCCACGGGCTGCGCGCGGCATACGCTGGCTTGGCCTCTGCGGGTAATTCCAGAAGTGTCGCGAGGCTTGCCGTGAAATCCTGCAGCTGGTCGCTGGGATTGCGCAAAGTCAAAATTGCTTTCGCGGGCGACCACGACGCCCAGCCATAAACTTCCAGGCGCGCGGGGTCGCCGCCGATCCAATGCGAATCTTTCAGCGTCTGCGCGTTGTCGCGTGACCACTTCGCGGCCTCCGCCAGGACATCCCAGTCGTTCGCCGAAAGCAGCGTGGCCGTGATGTACATCTCCTGCAGTTGCGTGCCGGTGCCGAAGTACGAATGAACTTCGTCGGGAAAATCGTGGCCCGGATCGACGCCCAGGCGCTCCGCATAGCGCGCGAAGATCATCCCATGCAGCATCAACGAATTGATTGGAAAGAGCGGCCCCTCTTCGACAACCCAGCGGTAAATCTGCGAGTCGCGATAAGTGATCCAACGCTGGCGATTAGTGCCGACTCCGGCGAAGCTGTGGTCCTCGCCGCCGCGCCAGATCGAATCGGCGTAGAGCAGCCAGAACGGTGAGGGATACGTTCCGGTGGTGAGGTTGATGTAGAGGTCTGGTTTTTTGGCGCGCAATTCGCCGATCAGGTGAATGGCAGCGGCGAAGTCGCTGTCGAACTCGCTGCCCTTGATCACCTCATTCACGTTGCCCGTGCCATCGAACTTGAACTGGTTCACGCCATACTTCTCGATCAAGTCGAAGCAAGTATCGCGGAAGTAGCGATAATATTTCGGGCCGGAGAGAGCCAGGCCGCCTTCGTTGGTTTCGAATCCTTGCGCTTGCGCGGAAGCGATGCGCTGTTTTTTCGGCCCATCATAGCCGCCCCACGGCGAGAGCCAAATGCCAGGCGCCGCGCCGTATTGCGCCGCGGTCTGCGTCACCTTCGTCAGGCCATCCGGAAAACCGGGATTGAATTTCCAGAGAGTTGAAGGATCGTCCCAGCCATCGTCGAAGAGGAAGCTGTCGAGTTTGACGCCGCGCTCTTTCGTCAGGTGCTCACCAAAACTCTGCACGACTTCGACGGCCTGCTGCTCGTTATATCGATCGAAGAATCCCAGGTCGTACCAGGAGTTGTAATGCAGAAACGTTCGATAAGGATGCGCGCGTTCGAGTTCCACGTAGTGCAAAAAGTCGCGACGTAGTTGAGACGCATGAGTCACGCCGATCACAGATGAATAGGTCACACTCTGAGCAGGCTGCAGCGGAAGCTCGCGCTCGATCCAGCACGAGGCACGATCGACGCGGACACGGCATTCAGAGAGCGGATGCTCAAAACCGAAGAACCAGGTTCCGGCGGTGATGGGCGAGCCTTTCACCTGGCCAGAAACGAGCGCGCCGGGCACGACTGCATCGATGAGAACAACCTGCGCCAGCGCGAACGGTTCCTGTGCGGCGTGGATGGTAATTTCCTGACGAACGTAATTGGCACCGTCACGCAGGCTCGCCGTCCAGGTGACGTGAAGCTTGGCGGAAGGGTCTTCGAGTTCGATGCGGACTTGCCGGCCAGCTAAGCGGTCAGCGGCTTTGGAAGAACCTTTCGAAACGAGCGCGTCTTCGATAACGGGCGCTGTGACCATTTTCAAAATAGAGGAAGACAGCACCGCGCCTTCCTTCGGCAGCAAGGCGAAGACGCTTCCGGAGAGAGGCAGGCTCGTTCGGGTCAAGTGGTTAGCCAGGCCTTGCCAGCGCAGAGTGCCGCCGCGTACCGACCATGTCGCCGAGATCGCATCGTTGGAGAGCGAGATGCTATCGCCTTCACGAACGGCTTGCACGTTTGCGGCCTGGACACTCCCGAGAGACAGCACGACAACCAGCGCAAGAAAACGAAGTCGTGGCATTTTTTTATTCCCTTTGCTTCCAAGATATTTTTCACTCATACGCGGTGCAATTCTAGAAACAAGAGCCAAAGCGTGAACCACAGAGGACACCAGGGTTCACGGAGGAAGATCGATCCGAATTGATTTTCCTTCTCACGTTCAGCTTTCCTTTGCACCCGGCTCCCAGTTCTTGGATCGTGAGACGGCTTCGTTCCAGCGGTTGCGGAGTTGACGAGCCTGGGTTGCGGGCATCTGCGGCTCGAAGCGGCGATCGCTGGCCGGGGACGCGGCAAGATCGCCTTTCCAAAAACCCACTGCCAGGCCGGCCAAGTATGCGGCACCCAGCGCGGTCGTTTCGGTGACGGCGGGGCGGACAACCGGCGTGTCGAGAATGTCGGACTGAAATTGCATGAGGCTATCGTTGGCGGCGGCGCCGCCGTCGACGCGCAGTTCGGGCACGGATGCGCCGGAATCGCGCCGCATCGCGTCCAGCAAATCGGCGACCTGATAGGCAATACTTTCCAGCGCGGCACGGGCCAAGTGGCCGGCAGTGGCGCCGCGAGTGAGGCCGAAAACAGAGCCACGGGCGTAAGAATCCCAATGAGGCGCGCCCAGCCCGACGAAAGCAGGAACAAAGAATACGCCGCCGTTGTCGCGAACGGAATTGGCAAGGGCCTCCACTTGTTGGGAAGTTTGAATCACGCCCAAGCCGTCGCGCAGCCACTGAACCACAGCGCCGCCGACGAAGACGCTGCCCTCCAGCGCATATTCGGTCACGTCATTTATTTTCCAGGCGACGGTGCTGACGAGCCGGTTGGAAGAGGGAACGGCAGATCGACCTGTGTTCTGCAGCATGAAGCATCCGGTGCCGTAAGTATTTTTGGTGAGGCCGGGCCGTGTGCAGCGCTGGCCAAACAGCGCCGCCTGCTGATCGCCGGCGATGCCCGCGAGAGGAATACCGTTCAATCCTTTTGCCGCCGTGACCTCAGCATAAATCTCACTGGAGGAAAGTACTGACGGCATCATCGAGACAGGGATTCGAAAGAGGTCGAGGAGTTCGCGATCCCACGCCCCGGTTTGAATGTTGAAGAGCATGGTGCGGCAGGCATTGCTGGGATCGGTGGCGTGAAGGCGTCCGCCGGTAAGCTTCCAGAGAAGCCAGGTGTCGACGGTGCCGAAGGCAAGATTGCCTGCGTCAGCGTGGCCGCGCGCGCCAGAGATGTTGTCGAGAATCCAGTAAATTTTGCTGGCAGAAAAGTAGGAATCGATGAGAAGTCCGGTGCGCTGCTGGATGAGAGGACTGTTGCCTTCGCTGCGGAGACGCTCGCAGAAATCGGCAGTGCGGCGATCTTGCCAAACGATCGCATTGCAGACAGGCTCGCCGGTATCGCGATTCCAAACGATCGTGGTTTCGCGCTGGTTGGCGATGCCAATGGCGACGATATCGCTGGTTTGCGCTCCGCACTTCGCCAAGGCTTCGAGTGCAACGGCGATCTGAGAGGAGGAGATCTGCTCAGGAACGTGCTCGACCCAACCCGGCCGCGGGAAAATCTGTTCAAACTCGCGCTGGGCGACGGAGCAAACGTTTCCCTCGTGATCGAACAGCAAAGCGCGAGAACTGGTGGTGCCCTGGTCGAGTGCTAAGACGTATTGCACTGTCTCTCCTTGCACGGTGAATGAATCGCTTGCCTCTCCTTGCTCCTTCTCTACTGACTTCGTCTCCCGCGGTAGCGGCGGAACAGTTGCCACCTACGTCTCTACGAACTCTTTGGGCGCAGGAAGCGGCGGATGCCAAAGTCCCAGATGGCCGCGCCTGCCAAGCCGCCGAGCAACGGGGCTACAACCGGGATCCACCACACGCGGGTTCCGTCGGTGAGGCCGTTGTTGCGAAAGCCTGCGACGACGGTGAAGAGGCGAGGACCGAAATCGCGCGCGGGATTAATGGCATACCCATGAAGGCCGCCGAAGCTGATCCCGATAGCGACAACGACCAGTCCGATGAGAAGAGGCGCGAGATTAGCGCCGGGCGGTGCATTGAATTCATCGATGATCGCGAATATGAGAAGAACGAGCAAGCCGGT
>DASSRO010000250.1:0-5083 GCA_035701745.1 Candidatus Sulfotelmatobacter sp.
CCCCATGGCGTCTTCAATTTCTGGACCAAAGGCCCACAAGAAAACCATGTTGCCGATGATGTGCGACCAGCTGCCGTGCATGAACATCGCGGTCAGAATCGTGATCCAGTGATGGCCCGAAACGATCTGCGCTGGAACCGCCGCCCACGCCATAACGAAGGCGTCGCCCCGTGTCAGTTCCAGCAGGAAGACGAGGACGTTGACCAGAATGATCAGCGGCGTGACGAGGGGCATGCGCACGGGCCGTCGTGACGCATCGCTTAGCGGGATTAGGCCGCCCATCCTCTCCCCCCGTTGTGTGTCTTGCTACGCCCTGCCGGGGCATAGCTATCCCTGAGATCGGACCGCTTTCACCTTGCGACAGTCCTTTCGCCTACAGTTCCGCGGCTGTTCAAGCAGCGCGCGGCAATACCGAATCCGTCGCTTTGCGTACCGCTACGGACACCATCAACCGAGTGACTCCGCTGATGATCATGCTGACGCCAACCAGGGTGCCGATCGCCCAGGCCGAACTCGATGGCCATTGCAGATAGATCAGCAGCCCGAGCAAGAGCGTGACAATCCCGTCGAGCAAAATCCACGTGGAACGTTTATAGCCTCGCGCCTGGAAAAACAGCGTGATGTCAAAGATGCCTTCCAGCAGAAACAGCGACGCCAGAACCAGCGTGAGTGACGCGACCCCGATCGCCGGATGCGTAATCAGGTAAACGCCAAAGCCAATATAGGCGAGCCCGACCAGCGCTCTCCATATCACTCTGCCGGCTTCGCGCAGGTGAAACGCGACCGCCAGATGCACCGCACCCGCCAGAACCAGCAACCACGAAATAAATACGTTCACCGCTGCCGCCGCAGCCATCGGCGCCGCTATGGCCACCAAGCCCAGGACGATCAGGCAAGCGCCCCACAGGATGGATACAGTCGAAGCCCGCCGCACAATGGCGACCGGATTTCCTGATGCCATAAAGACCTCCTTGAGCGAACGCAGGGAGTCTACGCCAAGAGGCTGGTTCGTGCCAGCCTCAGTTCCGAGCAGCAGAGTCAGGGTAGCTTGTCGAAAAAGAGATAGACCGAAGCGATGCGACCGTTCCGGGCAATTACGAAATCGGTTCCCGCGTAAGCCGGCGGCTTGCCGGGAGCGCCGGATACCCATCGAACCCGTCCCCCATCTCCACGTTCTTCCGGAGGGGCGAGCGGCTGATATTTGAAATCCGGGTGGGTTGCCTTGATCACGCCAGCGATGCGATCAATCTCGTCGCGGCCACTAAATACTCCGCCGTTAGGGTCGTAGAATACTGCGTCTTCGTGAAAGATCTCGTCGATCGCAGCCCGACGACGTACCGGGTCATTTTCCCCGAAAACGTCGTTCAGATTACGTAGCAGCAACGTCGATATGCTGTAGGACATGATTGATCTCCTCAGAGGACAAGCTACCCGATGCGATACTGCCCTCCATCCACGACAATCGCCTGCCCTGTAATAAATTCGGCGTCATCACTGGTTAGAATAGAACTGCGCCGGTTATATCCTTAGGCTCTCCCAGCCGCTTGATCGCTTGCTGTTCCCAGGTGGAGCGTTTTTGCTCTTCCGATTGCGGCCCGATCGCCGCGTTATTCGTCAGGCCGGGCAGGACGGCATTTGCGGTGATGCCATCATTCGCCACATCATTGGCCAAGCCTCGAGCGAACCCGATGATCCCCATTTTCGTGGCGATGTTGTGGCTCATACCAGGTATGGCGAGGCCAACCATATTCGAGGAAATTCCGACGAAGCGGCCCCACTTCTTTTTCCTCATGTTTGGCAAGAAATATTTCGCACTTAAGAAGTGGGAGTCTAAATTCGTGGCCATGGTCTTTCGCCAGGTCGCGAGATCCAGTTCGTCGATGGAACGATTTGGAAAGTAGCCCGCGTTGTTGACGACGATATCCACCTCGCCCAAATCCCGGCTTTTAGCAGCGACCGATCGCCAATCCTGCTCCCGGATCACATCGAGTTGGAAAGCGGACGCCCTGGGTCCGATTTTATTCGCGGTGTCTTCCGGCGGGTGGAGGTCGGTAGCAATCACCTGTGCTCCTCGTTCCGCCAATGCCAAGGCGATCGCTTGTCCGATACTTGGCTGGCTCCAGTCACCAAGGCCACGAGTCCTTCGTGTGTTCCGATCGAGCTCTTCATAAGCCAGTTCTCTTCGTCGATCCGGTTACGTTTTCAGCGCCCGACAAGAGATCAGCCCGGAATCGTGAGTCTAGTCTCCCTGAATTCCGGGTGCTGAACGCTTTGGGCAAATGGGTCTTAGTTCAGGCAGCCTTCACGAATTCAACATCAAGGGTGATGGTCACGTCGTCACCAACAAGAATTCCTCCGGTCTCAAGCGCGGCGTTCCAGGTCAAGCCGAAGTCTTTTCGGTTGATTTTCGTGGTCGCGGAGACCGCAACTCGGGTGTTGCCCCAGGGATCCTTCGTAGGTGGAGTCGGCCCTTCCACCGCAAAGCGGACCTTATGGGTAACGCCACGGATGGTCAAGTCGCCTTCGACCGCCAGCTCTCCATCCCTGACGATGCTGATGCTCTTGGATTTGAAGTGCAGGGTCGGAAACTTCTCCACATCGAAGAAATCAGGGCTCTTCAGGTGCGCATCGCGCTGTTCATCGCTGGTATGAATGGAAGCAGCTTCGATTGAGGCCTCGACACGAGAGTTCGCCAGGTCTGATTCGTCCAGGAACAAAGCTCCTGAAACGTTGGAAAACTGTCCTTTCACATTGGCGATCATCATGTGCTTGACTTTGAATTCCGCCATGGAGTGGGCCGGGTCGATGTTCCAGGTGGTGGTTGCGGTATCGACTGGAGTTGCTGCGTTGGGCATCGTGCTTCCTCCTATTTTGTTGCATCGATGTCATGTCTATCGACATCGATATATATGATGTCGAGTATAATCGCGGGATTCACCTTTTTATGGAAACGCGCAAAAAGCCTCCGGAAGCCCTTCATGCCTGGCTCATCATGCTGAAAGCCTGGCAATCCATGTCCCGTTACCTATTGCCGCCGCTCTTCGCGGAGGGATTGGGGGAGTCCGACTTTCGGGTCCTCGAGGTATTGCTTCATAAAGGACCGATGCCGGTGAATGCGATCGGCCCGAAGGTGTACCTCAATCCTGGTTCGGTCAGCGTGGCGGTCGATCGTCTGTATAAAAAGGGGTATGTCAGCCGCGTCGAGTGCAATGAAGACCGCCGGATAAGGACCGTGTCGCTGACAGAAAAAGGACGGCAAATGTTCGTTCCGCTGTTTCGCCGACACACCGCGCTCATCAAACGTGCCTTTCAGGACGTTTCTTCCGAGGAATTGGAACAGATCGAACAGGTGCTTAAGAAGGTCGGGAAGCGCGCGGAAAGTCTTGCCGACAAGAATGGTGCCACTCAGCTTGAATGAATGAGATCACCGCGCCCGTTGCGGAACACACCCGACGAGGAAATCGACTCATGAGAAACATAGCAGCATCTCCCGAAGGAAGCCGCGGATCGCCTTGCCATCCGAGAGCTGGTTGAGGCCTATGCGCACTGTGCCGATCGCCGCGATGCGAAAGGTCAGATGTCGCTCTTCACCGCGGACGCCCACTTCGTGGTTTACATGAATGCCAAAGATCCGATGCCCTCCCAGGAGCTCGACTCACGCGAAGCTCTTGCTCCGGTATTCGCAGATCTGAACAAGTACGCCGCCACGATGCACTTCATCGGACAAAGCACGATCCTGAGCCTGACGGATGACCGGGGCGCGGGGGAGACCTACTGCCTCGCGCATCACGTCACCGTCCAGGGTGAAAAGCGAGGGCTGATGGTTGCTGCGCTGCGCTACAACGACACGTTCGTCAAGATCGACGGCGCCTGGCTGTTTCAAGAGCGCCTGCTGTACGTTGACTGGATCGAAGAGCGAGTTCTCGCATGACAACGGCGAACCAGGTGAATTCGGGCACGTCGATGAATGCTCCGATAGGTGGCCAAAAGCGACTTGTTCTCGTGGGCGGGACCGGAATGGTCGGAGGATATGCCCTCCGCCACGCGCTCGATCACTCCGCCGTTCGAAGCGTGACTTCGATTGGGCGCAAGAAGCTCGGCATCTCGAATTCCAAGCTGAACGAAGTTCTCCATCAAGACTTCCGAGATTGCTCAGCCCTTGCGGAGGCGCTTACGGGCCAGGACGCAGCGGTGTTTTGCCTGGGCGCATACACCGGAGCGGTGTCCGAGGCCGAGCTCCGCAGAATCACGGTGGATTACACGATCGAATTTGCGCGGGTTCTCCACGCGGCGAGTCCCGGTACGGCATTCTCATTTTTGAGCGGGAGTGGTGCCGATCCGTCCGGGCGAAGTCGCATGACTTTTGCACGCTACAAGGGTGAGGCTGAGAAACGATTGCTTGCGGCTGGTTTTCCCTGGGTCTACATTTTCCGACCGGCGTACATCTACCCAGTCGAGCCACGGAGGGAACCGAACCTCAGTTATCGCCTTATGCGCGCGCTCTATCCCGTGTTTCGGATGTTGTTTCCGAACCAGGTGATTCGAGCGGACGACTTAGGCCGCGCCATGGTGGACGTCACCCTCCGGGATCGAGGAGAGCGCGAAAGGGCAGTGCTCGAAAACCGTGACATCCGGGCAATGGTCGATTCGGGCAACAAATCTACCGCCTAGTCGGTCGCATCTGATCGAGAACGGAGCTCATAGCTCATCGATCGCAGCGACTCCGTCTGTCCGATGCGGCCAGGGAGAACGGGCACCGTACGACTTATCTTGTATGAAGAAAATTGGCTTTCTTTCGTTTGGACATTGGACGGCTTCGCCGCAGTCAGAAACGCAGTCGGCGTCCGACGCCCTCCTGCAATCCATCGATCTTGCTGTCGAGGCCGAGCGCCTGGGGATGGATGGAGCCTACTTTCGCGTTCATCACTTCGCGCGGCAACTCGCATCGCCGTTCCCACTGCTTGCGGCCGTGGGGGCCAAGACCCGGAAAATCGAGATTGGCACCGCAGTGATCGACATGCGGTATGAGAACCCTCATTACATGGCCGAGGACGCCAGCGCCGCGGATCTCATCGCGGGTGGG
>DASSRO010000251.1:0-3631 GCA_035701745.1 Candidatus Sulfotelmatobacter sp.
GATGAGGAAGAAGAAGACCATCACCTGGCCGTGCATGGTGAAGAGCTTGTTGTAGGTGTCAGCCTGGACGAGGTCGCCGGCGGGAGTGAGCAACTCGAGGCGAATGAGCAGCGCGAAGAATCCACCAATAAAGAAGAAGAAGGTGATGGAGAGCAGGTAGAGCAGGGCGATGCGCTTGTGGTCGGTGGTAAACAGCCACGAGCCGACGCCGTAGTGCTTGTTCAGATAATTTTCGCGCTCAACGGGTTGAATGGTTGCGGTTGCCATACTCATTGCACCTGACTTCCTGATGTCTTGTCATTGTTCTGGTCCGCTGTGGCGGCGGTTTTCACGGGCGTTGCCACAGGCTGAGATAAAGATTTCACATAGGCGACCAGCGCGTTCAATTGCTCTTCGCTGACCAGTCCCTGGAAGGTGGGCATGACGGGCTTGAATCCGTTGACGACCTTGGCGCCGGGGTCGAGGATGGATTCGCGAATGTAATTTTCGTCGGCAGTCACGGTGCGTCCGTCGGCGAGTTGCACTGGCTTGCCAAACACACCTTGCAAGTTGGGGCCGCGGCCTTGCGAGTCGGTGCGATGGCAGGTGACGCAGCCGAGTTCGGCAAAGACTTTTTCTCCGGTGGCGGAGAGCGGGCCCGAGGTGCCGCCGCCCATCCAGGCCTCGTACTGCGCGGGTTCCATGACGACGATGGAGCCGATCATGCCCGAGTGCTGCGTGCCGCAGTATTGGGTGCAGAAAAGATGATAGGTGCCCGGCTTGGTAGCGCGAAACCACGCGACCGTATAACGGCCCGGCACGACGTCTTGCTTCATGCGAAACGCGGGGACGAAGAAGCTGTGGATCACGTCCTGCGAAGTCATGATCAGCTTGACGTCGCGGCCGACGGGGACGTGAAGCTCGTTGATCTCGCGCTGGCCTTCCGCATGTTCCAGTTTCCACATCCACTGTTTGGCGACGACGTAAACTTCGGTGGCATCGCGAGGTGGGGTGCGGCTCTTGAAGAAGACGATGGCGCCCCAGGCGAAGATCGCGAGGAAGACGAAGAGCGGGATAATCGACCAGGTCAATTCGAGAGGCGTGGAACCTTCAATCTGCTCGGCGAGCACACCGCGACGATGGCGGTAGCGGGCAGCGAAGTAGGCGACGGCGACAAAAATCAGCAGCGTCATCAATCCTGACACGATGAGCAGGAAGATGAAGAGGGCGTCAACGTTACCCGCCGCCGAGGAGGCCCTTGCGGGCCATAATGGAAAATTATCGAACATAGTTCATTCAGTTGCTAACAGCGAAACCCAAGGTCCCTCGGCTTCGCTCGGGATGACAAAGCGGAACCCAAGGTCCCTCGACTGCGCTCGGGATGACAGTGTGGAAACACAAGGTCCCTCGACTGCGCTCGGGATGACAGTGTGGAAACCCGAGGTCCCTCGACTGCGCTCGGGATGACAAAGCGGAACACAAGGTTTTTCGACTGCGCTCGGGATGACAAAGCGGAACACAAGGTCCCTCGACTGCGCTCGGGATGACAATTCAATTTCACCGGCGCACCTCGACGTGACTCCAGTTGCGGCGCGCTGCGACCTTCTCCAGGCGGAAGAGAATGAGGAGCAGGCTCCCGAGAATCAGAATGGTCAGGCCGGCTCCAAGCCGCAGAATGTTGGTGACGACGGCGCCGTATTTTCCGGTCTCGGGATCGTAGTGATAGCAGTAGAGGAGCACCTGGTCGACGGCGTTTCCGATTTTGTTTTGCGAGGCTTCGACCAGGCCCATGCGCAAATCCTTTGGCGGATAATCCACGCCGTAAAAGTAGCGCGAGATGCGGCCCTGCGGCGTGAGCACCATGATGGCGGTGGCGTGAGCGTACTGGTTGATGCGGGGATCGTATTGATATTGGAAGCCGACGGCTTTGGTGAGCGCGTTGATCGACTCGGCCGGTCCGGTGAGGAAATGCCAGCCGTTCGCGGCGCCGGGACGGCCATAGCGCTTGAGGTAGTCCTGTTTTTTAGCGGCAGCGATGGCCGGGGTTTCCTGCGGATTGAAGCTGATGGTGAGGACGTCGAATTGGTTGCCGACGTCGAACTTCACCATCTTCATGGCGCCGGTGAGTCCGGCCAGGGCTTCGCCGCAGAGCATGGTGCAGTTGTAGTAGACGAGATTCAGGATGAGCGGCTTTTTGCCGAAGTAATCGCCGAGTTTGACGGCGCGGCCGGCGTCGTCGACGAAAGCGAGATCGGGCGGAACTTGTCCGTTGAGATGCTGCTCGATGCCAACGTTCTGCAGATAGGGCGGGCGAACGTTGGCTGGCGGAGACATGATGCCTTTGGACATGGCCTGGGTCCAGGCCTGGGAGCAGGTCAGGAGCAGGAGCATTAGAAACGGCAGGGTGCGGCTGCGTGCCGGGGCTGTCGAGCTTCGCTCGACTGGACGGGCGGGAGCGCCCGTCCCCACATGAGCAGCCGTCCCCACATGAGCAAATCTCGGAATCGAGTTGTGAATCTTCCTGGTCACTTCTTTGCCTTCTTCTTTTCAGGTACGGGCTGGCCTGCTTGCTCCGTGCCGCTTTGCGAGTGTACCGGCAAACCGCGCTGGGCGATCAGGTCCATGGCGCGGTCGATGGGAATGCGAACGGTGCCGGCTTTCTGGTCAACCCAATCGTAGGTGCTGAGCGTTTCCGCCTCGTCGGTGCGAATTTTGTCCAACTGGCCGCGTTCGTCGACTTCCAGTTGCGGGCTGGGGAAGTTCTGCTTCAAATAGTCCTTGTAGTCGGACGAGAGTTTGCGCGTGTCGGTTGGGGCGTTGGTGACCAGAGGGCTGACCGGAGTCTGATTCGCCTCAGAATTTTTTTCGAGGTAGGAATAGATGCCGTTGACCACGAAGTAGACGAAGAGCCCGGCTAGAGCGAGGCCTCCGAGGAAATATAGAACGCCGGAGATGCCAATGTCCTGGCGCTCGTATCCGCCATTGGCGGGTGGTTTCACGGGATGGAGATCGTTGGTCATGCGTTCTCCGGATGATGATGCTGCGGCTCAAGAACTTCAATGGCCGACGGATCATAGGCAGGCAGCAGCGGCAGCGCGCCGAGGTTGCGGAAGAAGTAGGCGAGCCAGAAGCCGCCGATGGCGATGGGGACGACGATGTCGGCGACGGTGATGTGGAAAGTCTTGGAAAAATTCGGCTCGATGATCCAGAACAAATCTACATAGCGCATCAGCATGAGCCAAACTGCGAGCCATACCAGCTTGCGAATGTTGCGTTTAAAAGGCCGCGAGAGCAGGGTCCCGAACGGAATCGCGAAGTGGAAGATGACGATGAACAGGCCAACGTATCCCCAGCCGCCGTTTAAACGGCGCATGTAATAAGAGATTTCGGAGGGCAGGTTGCCGGCCCAGATGATGAGCCACTGCGAGTAGTTGAAGTAGGCCCAGACCATGGTGAAGGCGAGCATCCACTTGCCGTGGTCGTGCACGAAGGCGGGCGTCAACATTTCTGACATCGGCTTGTAGTTGAAAAGGATGCGCTCGACCACCACGGCGAAGCACATGGCGGTGAGCACTTCGCCGATGAGAATGACGAGGCCGAAGATGGTGGAGATCCAGCTGGGATCGAGCGACATGACCCAGTCGATGGCGGC
>DASSRO010000252.1:0-3315 GCA_035701745.1 Candidatus Sulfotelmatobacter sp.
ATCGGGCAAGGGCCCGGGCTTTGGTCCCGGCGAAGGCGGCGGCACCGGCGGGGGCATTTTCCACGTAGGCGGTGGAGTATCTCCGCCGCGCCAGATTTACGCGCCTGAGCCGGAATTCTCAGAGGAAGCCCGCAAGGCGAAGTATCAAGGTGTGTGCACGCTTGGCCTGGTGGTCGGAACCGATGGCCGGCCCAGCAACATTCGCGTGTTGAGCAGCCTGGGCATGGGCCTGGACGAAAAGGCGATCGAAGCCGTGCGGACTTGGAAGTTCGAGCCTGCCATGAAAGACGGCCACCCGGTGCGCGTCGAGATCGCCGTGGAAGTCGATTTCCACCTGTACTGAGATCGTCTTAACACCGCTATCTGCCGGCGGATTCTTAAGTCCTCCGCAGCACCGCGAAGTGCAGCCTGCTCCGCGTACGGAATCCCAGTCGTTCATACAGTGCGACGGCACGCGTATTATCCTCGCGCACGTGTAGAAACGGAATCTCGCCTCGCTGCCGAATTTCCCGCATAATTTCTTCCATCAGCACGCCCGCGTATCCCTTGCCCGTATATTCCGGATGCGTGCACACCGCGCTGACCTCCGCGTAGCCGGGAACTTTGAGCCGCTCGCCCGCCATGGCAACCAGTTTTCCCTGCGAGCGAATGCCAACATAGGCGCCCAGTTCATGGGTTCGCAATCCAAATGGACCGGGCTTGGTCAAAGTCGCCAACTCGACCATTTCGGCCGCGTCTTTCGCGCGCAGTCGGACCAGTACCGGCGCGGAATCAGATTTCACTTCGTGGCCCCCGCCGTTTTCGCAGACCATTTCTAACAGCGGAGCTCCGGCTATCAGTTCCCATCCGGCCCGCGGCTCGTATGGGCTATCAAGAAACACCGCGGCCGTGCCTCCGGCGCCTGTCAATTCCGCCAAGTCTGCGAACCCCTGCGGGCTGGGCTGCTCGAAGGCGCACAACGACGTCACCTCGCGAACAAAGCGCCTCGCCCGCTCGAAGCACTCTGCAAATTGCGCCTGCCGCGTGGTAAGAGCCCGCCAGATAACATTGTCGAGAGCGTGCATAGTTTAGGCCTTGCCCTTGGCCTCCCCAATCGATTTGATTGGGAGGCGCGTGGACAGAAAACTTTTGAATGAAGCTTAGTTCCGTTCGATCACGAGCGCTATCCGAATCTTGCGGCAAAACTGGCGGGCGAGAGCGCCCGCACCACACAGCCCGGCAAGCTCAGAGTTTGCTCAAGAAATCCGTGATCTCGGGCTCGGTCCAGTCCACCGCGCCAATGAACTTGCGCCGCATCACGCCTTTGCGGTCGATGATGAACGTCTCGGGCCAGCCATGCGTTCCGTAGAGAGCCGGTGTCTTCTGCGCGGGGTCCCGCACGGTAAGCAAGTCTATGCCGTGCTGCTTCAGAAATTGCCGGTACGCGTTCTCGTCTACGTCGATGCTGACCGCCACCACGGTCACGCCCTTGCCCTTCATGCGGCGTTGCATCTCCACCAGCGAAGGCATTTCTTCCACGCAGGGCGGGCACCAGGTCGCCCAGAAATTCAGCACGACGATCTGCCCGTGAAATTGGTTGAGGTCGACGGTGCGATCGGAATCTTGCACCGTGAATTCAGGAGCATTGGAGCCGATGCGCGGAGGCCGCGATCCACTGTAGCAACCGGATAGCGCAAGCAGCAGACAGGCAGAAGCAATGGCCGGAAAGTGGGTTGTGCGGGGCACGTAGTTATAATAATAGATTCGAGCGCGTTTTATTAACTATGACTGCGATTGAGCCAGCTGCGGGGCCAGCAGTATCGGTGATTATCCCCGCGCGCAATGAGGAAGCCTGCCTCGGCGATTGTCTGCAGTCGCTGGTGGGTCAGGAAGGCGTCGCATTCGAAATTATTGTTGTCGACGATCACTCCACCGACCGCACCCGCGAGATCGCACAATCATTTCCGCGCGACAAGGTGCGCGTAATCGACGCCGGCCCGCTCCCTGATGGCTGGACGGGCAAGAACAACGCTGTCACCGCCGGCGTGAGACAGGCTCGCGGCCAGTGGTTGCTCTTTACCGACGCCGACACCGTGCATCTTCCCGGATCGCTGGCCCGCGCCCTGGCTGAAGCTCGCGACAACAATGCGGAGCTGCTGTCTTATTCCCCCGAACAGATTGCGGTGACTTTCTGGGAGATGGCTGTCTTACCCATGGTCTTCGCCGAATTGGCGCGGCAATATTCACCGTCGGCGGTGAGTGATCCGGCCTCCCCCGTTGCGGCGGCCAACGGCCAGTTCATTCTCGTCCGCCGCGACGCGTACGAGGCGGTGGGCGCCCATACCGCGATTGCCGGAGACATCCTTGAAGACGTGGCGCTAGCCCGCGCCGTGAAACGCGCTGGCCGACGGATTCGTTTCCGCTACGCTCCTGACGCTGTCCGCACTCGCATGTATCGCAACTACCGCCAGCTTCGCGATGGATGGACGAAAAATCTGGCACTCCTGTTCCCCCGGCCTGGCTGGCTCGCAGCAAAAACGCTGGCGCTTTGGGGAGCCCTATTACTTAGCTTACCCCTTGCGGTCGCGACGTCTCACTGGTGGGGAATCGGGCTGTGCGCATCGATGTTCGCGTTTGTCGTGATAAGACTCACGCGCTCTAAATTTACTTTGGGTAGGACAATTCTTGCAGCCCTGTTTGGCATGCCCATGTTCGCCTACCTGCTGTTGCGCTCGAAGCGCGCGCACGCCAACGGCAGCGTCCCCTGGAAGGGCCGCACGTACTCTGAAAAATCTGCACTGGCCACCGGCCACTGACAACTGCAACTGAATCTGAGCCCTATGGTCTATTTAACCCGCAAAGCAGAATTTTCCGCCTCGCACTACTACCACAATCCCGACTTTTCTCCGGAAGAGAATCGCCGCATTTTCGGAAAGTGCAACAACCCGAACGGGCACGGACACAACTACACTCTGGAAGTCACGGTGAAAGGCGAGGTCGATCCCCGCTCCGGCTTCGTTGTCGATCTCAAGCAACTCAAGGAAGTCATGCA
This sequence comes from Candidatus Sulfotelmatobacter sp., assembly GCA_035701745.1. GTDB lineage: Bacteria > Acidobacteriota > Terriglobia > Terriglobales > Acidobacteriaceae > Sulfotelmatobacter. Next base: position 3,032 of record DASSRO010000252.1, read on the forward strand.
TCACGAAGTGCTCGATGCCATGGATCACCGCTTCCTCAATAAAGAAGTTCCCGAGTTTTTCACCCAGATTCCGACTACAGAAAATCTGGCAATCGCCGTCTGGCAGCGTCTGGAAACGAAGCTGCAAAAAGCCCGTCTGCACCGCGTTCGCGTCTACGAAACCCCAGACCTGTTCGTCGATTTCTATGGAGAAGCCTGAGCCAAGAACTAGGAGCTAGTAGCTAGACGCTAACCATGATCGCCCATTTGACCCGCCGCTATCGCTTCTCGGCCTCGCACCGCCT
>DASSRO010000253.1:0-3164 GCA_035701745.1 Candidatus Sulfotelmatobacter sp.
GGGTGGATCGGGAGGCTTCAAATATACCGTTATCGATCCCTATGATACGTACTTCGGGGTTGGCGATCCCAAGATCACCACTCACCTCGCCGGCTTCAGCGACGGCACCTCCCATTGCATCCTGATCATCCACGACTGGAAAGGGGAAACGGCGAAATCCAAGTGGGTGATTGTCAATGTCCCGTTCAATAGAGTCGTCCCCGGACAGGTCACGCTGAAGAAGAAGACCGTCCCCGCAATCGCTACCATCGAGGTCGGGGGTCTAAGTTCGTTGGTGTTTTTCGACGGCAAGAAGTACCGCTGGGAGCCGAACGAATTCGACGACGACGCCAACGGCGGGGACACTCGGTAGTTCCGCAAAAGAACTCCGTCGTTGCTTATCACGGGTCTTCGAGTTGTGGTTCCGTCCATGAGACCGCATAATTGCCGTATGCACTTGTCCCGTCGGCGACTGCTTTTTGCGCTCCTGCTCTTTTCGATTTTTGTTTTTGCCAAGGCCAAAGATTTCGTGATGCCGAAGGCCTATCCAGCAAAAACATATCCTGCGCACGACGAGCATGCTGCGGAGAAGTTGACGATCGCCGCCGATCCTTACGACATGCCGGATAAGGCTGCCATCTTCACCATCAAATACCGGGAGCAGGGCTACTTACCGGTGTTTATGGTTTTTACTAACGATGGAGAGACGCCGGTCTCGATGAACGACATGAAGGTGGAGCTAATCACTCATAACCGGGACAAGATCCAGGCGGCGAGCGAGGACGATCTCTACCGACGTTTTTCTCACCTCAAGAAGCGCGGCGACGAACCCAGCCGGAATCCGCTGCCGATTCCACTTCCGCGAGGCGGACCGAAGGCGGGAGTTAACAAAAATCAGAGAGATGAACTGAGCACGGCCCTGTTCGCGGCGAAGGCGGTCGCTCCCCATGAAAGCGAAGCCGGATTTGTATTCTTTGACGTCAGCGATATTTCCCAGCCGCTGGCGGGCGCCCGAATCTACATCACCGGGGTTCTGAATGCCAACGGCCAGGAATTGATGTACTTCGAAATCCCGATGGAGAAATACCTCAGTTACACTCCTCCGGGAAGCTCGAAACCATAGCCGCTTACTGCTTGGGCGGTTGCGGCGCCGGCTGAGACTGGGGAGCCGGGGGTGCCGGAGCCTGTCCCTGGGCTTGCGCCTGTTGCTGCCGCAATTGCGCTAGCTTCTGCTTTTGCTCGGGCGTGAGAATGCTGTCGATCTTGGCGTGGTCGGCAGTGAGCGTCTCCTGAAACTTTGCTTGTTTCTGCTCGGGTGACATCGTCGTGTCAGCCTTCAAGTCCCTCACCTGCTGGATCTCGTTGGTGATGATCGGCTCCAGCTTAGTCTTCTGGTCCGGTGTCAGGTTTAGGTCCGTACCGATCTTTTCGATCGCCTGGTGAGCCTGGTCCTGGGGGCTGGGTTGAGGTGCAGCCGAAGGTGCCTGCGGGGCAGCCGCTGGAGGCGGAGTAGCTGGCGTGGTTGTTTGTGCCGCAAGCGTGAGCCCTGCCAGCAGGGAAAGGGTAAGTAGAAGCGAAGCCCCGGTTCTTGACATGTCGATCTCCTCGAAATAGATCAAGAGTCAGATCAGAACGGCGAACCGAAGGATGTCTCTCGCTGGAATTTTACAAGTTCAGAGTTGAAGCGGGAGACGTTGCAAAATGGGATTTTTTGCCCGGTCGGTGCGGTTATCACCCACCAGGGGCCAGTTTGCGAGGTATGCTTATACCCGTTCAAGGTCGTGCTGCTGCCGGTTAGACGCAGGCGTTGAAAACGTGTAACCGACCAGTCTCAGCCGCGAGTTTATTGCGAGAGCAGCCAATGCGCAAAATCCTGAGTTTCTGTCTTCTGATTCTTTTCGCAAATATCTGTTTCGGCCAGCAACGGCACTCGGTCTTCATGGGGTTGGGTCGGGACATCGTGCAGCAAAAGCTTAGCCTGCAACCGGCCACCGAAGACGCTCGGCTGGCGGCCATGCGCAAGCTGTTCAGTGACGCAGGCTGCGGTGGTCAGCGTTTTAGAGAACAGACGGTTCCTAAAGCGCAAGTGAACATGATGTGTTCCACGCAGGGCGCCTCCGATTCGATCATCGTTGTTGCCGCACCCCTGGAGTACAAAGCCAAAGGTGACGAGGCTACGCTGCGATGGGGCGATCTGGCGATGCTGCCCATTCTCGCCGAATCCCTCGGGGCGGTGCTCACCCGCCACCAGTTTGTATTCGTCGCGTTTTCTGGCGGACACTTAGGGGAGGACGGCGCAAAAGCCTTCATCGAGCAACTGCCACCCGAAGAACGTAAGAAGGTCGATGCGGTTGTGGCGTTCGATCGACTGGGACGCTTCCGTCCCGCGTATTCTGTTCCGGGCACCGGTACCGGCGTGGATATCCGAACTGGCCGCTATGGCGGCGTTGCCCAGTTTTCGAGATTCAATCCGAACGACTATGCGATCACGCGCTCGATCCAGGCTGCCGCTCAACGCTTCAATTTCGAGACTCCAGACAAGACCAACGAGTTCGGCTCCGATCTCACGCGGCCGTTCCACAGCCAGGGTGTTCCCGCAATCACTTTCACCTCTCCAGCCTGGACGATTGTGCGCTATATCGGGGACCAGCCCATTCGCGATTTCCGTTCCAGTCTGAATCCGCAGGTTTACCACGAGACCTACCTTTTCCTAAGCGCTTACCTTCTGCACCTGGATATAGATATTGGTCATTTGCCAAAGGGACAAACGCAGGAGGTGGCCGACGCACTGCTCGCCGCGAGTTTATCGGGGATGCAATCGATCCAGGATCTGCGGTCCAAGACAATTCAAAATCTACCGCCGCCGCCCTCGCTCCCAGCTCCTTCGGTGGCTCAGCCCGCGACGGTTGCTGCTTCGTCGCGTGCGCCTGTACCGGCGTCAGTGGTAGACACACCCGGGACACCCGTATTCCGCGCCACGACTCGTCTGGTACAGGTTGACGTGGTGGTCACCAGGAAGAGCGGCGAACCTATCGAGGGACTCAGTCGGGAGGACTTCACCATTCTTCAGGATGGGCGTCCGCAAACAGCAAATGTATTCGAAGCTCACACCGCCCGCGATGCCGCGCCGGAAAGCGCCGAGACACGTCTCGCGTCGCAGCCGCATGCACTGAATTCCTATTCCA
>DASSRO010000254.1:0-4229 GCA_035701745.1 Candidatus Sulfotelmatobacter sp.
ATAATGCCGCGCATTTTTGCCTACATCGTGCACAGAAGTGGAGTGGTCGACGATTCCGCGGCCGAACTCGTAGCCGCCGCGAAGAAGATTAATGCTACTGTAACTCCCACTGCGATTCTCACCGGCTCAGGTCCGGAACTCGAGGCGGCGTGCGGTGCGGTTGGCTCGGGCTTTGGCGAGATTTGGAAAGTCGCAAATGCTACTCTGGCGTACCCGAACGCCGAGTTAGTGCGGCAGGCGCTGGTTCGCGTTGTGCCGCCGGGCAGCATTGTGTTGGTCAATCACGATCACTTTGGGATCGACCTCTCTCCGGGCCTTTCCATCAAACTGAACTCCGCGTTTGCTTCCGACGTAGTGGCCATCGATGGCATCGAAGCAAACTCGCTGAAACTTGTTCGTCAGGAATTCGGCGGGCAGGTGAATACCCATGTGCGGTGCGATATCTCCTCCGGCGCAGTCATCAACATTCGTCCCGGGGCCTTCAAACCACAGGCGACTCTTCCTGCCTCGGGCGCCGTCGTCGACAAATCGTCAGGGATTGGCACGTTCGTGGCGCGGCGGCGCTACCTCGAGACCATCGTCGCTGAGGCAGGCGATGTGGATATCACCAAGCACAGCGTGCTGGTCTCCATCGGGCGCGGCATACAGGAAAAAGATAATGTCGCCCTGGCCGAGGAACTGGCCGAGGTACTCGGCGCGGCGGTGAGTTGCTCGCGGCCCGTGGTGGACGCCAAGTGGATGGCGAAGTCCCGCCAGGTAGGCTCGTCGGGAAAAACTGTTAAGCCCAAAGTCTATCTGGCTTGCGGCATCAGCGGCGCCTTCCAGCATCTGGCCGGCATCAAAGGAAGCCCGTTCCTGATCGCCATCAACAAGAATCCCAAGGCCCCGATTTTCCAGGTGGCCGACATCGGAATCGTGGATGACCTCCTCGAATTCCTCCCGGAACTGACCAATAAAGCCCGTGAATTGCGCGGCGTTGCCGCCAAGTGAGGAGATCATGCTTGCATCCAAAACGCTGAAACTGAGTTTGAAATCTCTCAAGGAGTTTGCCAAGAAGCGGCTACCTGACGAGGTTCTGATCGATCTCGACGAGCGCGACGAATGCCCGATCGAGATTGTGCGCGACATGTGCAGCCCCGACAAGCTTGGCATTCAACTGCTTTTCATTCCCGAAGAATTCGGCGGCATGGGCGGCGGCACGTTCGACGTCTATTGTATTTGCGAGGAGATGGCGCGCATCGACCTCGGGATTGCCACTTCGGTGCTGGCGACTTTCCTGGGCAGCGATCCCATCACGGTCGGCGCGACTCACGAGCAGAAGAAAGTCTGGTTGAGCCGCATTGCGGATGAGGGCCTGCTCTTCGCCTACGGCGCCACGGAACCGGAAGCGGGCAGTGACCTGGGCGCGCTCCGTACTACCGCGGATCGAGTGCTGAAGGATGGCAAAGTCGTCGGCTACAAGATCAACGGCAACAAGCAATGGATCAGCAATGGCGGAATCGCCGGCGCTTACACGGTGTTGGCCAGCACGCCCGCCGGCCCGAGCTGGTTCGTGGTAGAGAAAGACGCGAAGGGATTCACCCACGACGAGCCCGAAGACAAGCACGGGATTCGCCTCAGCAACACGGCCGCGCTCGCCTTCAACGATGTTTACGTTGATGCCGACAGGCTCATCGGTGGCGTGGAAGGCCAGGGCCTCAATCAGGCGCAGGCCGTTTTTGGCTATACCCGCCTGATGGTCGCAGCTTTTGGACTAGGCGCAGGTTGGGCCGCTCTCGACCGCGCGATTCCATATTCAACCAAGCGCATTCAGGCCGGGGCGCCGCTTTCCGAAAAGCAAGGCTACACCCACAAGCTGATTGTGCCGCATGTGGCGCGCCTGGAAGCCGCGCGCTCCTACATCGAGCAGACTGCCGAGCGCATCGATGCCGGCGAAGGCAGCCTGAACACCGAGGGCGCGATCGCCAAATACATGGCGACCGAGGCCGGGAACTCGGCTGCCGAGGCCAGCATCCAGGCTCTGGGCGGCTACGGCTACACCCACGAATATCTGGTGGAGAAGATCAGCCGCGACGTTCGCATCACCACGATCTACGAAGGCACTTCCGAAATCATGGAGATGACCATCAGCCGCGACCGCTGGCAGCTTCACCTGAAGACGCGTGGCCAGCACTATCACGAAAAGGCGCGCGAGCTGGAAGCTCTGCATGCGCGCCATCCCAATGTCGGTGCAAACTTCGCCGCGTTGGCGCACCACGCGCTCGCCGAACTGCTGGAGAAAGCGCGCGTCGCACGTCTGACGCGTTATCAACACATTCTTCTGCGAGTGGGAGAGTGGATTGCCTACGCCGAAAGCGCGGGTTGCCTGGCGCGTCGCGCCGCACTTCTCGCCGAGAACAAGTTGAACGAAAAAGCTCCCAGGCGCTTTGACGCGACGGCGGTCGCAGCCCTGGGCCGAATCTTTGGCCGCGAAGCCGCGCTGAAGGTCGCCGAAGAAGGATTGCGCTGGGTTTGCGGAGCCGGCGGCGTCAGCGAGAGCGAGATGCCCGCGTTTGAGTTGAGTTTAGATTTGCCCGCCATTCATCGCGCACAGGCGGGATTGATTTCTGACATGGATTTCATAGCCGACGTCCTCTACGCCCGTGCAGCCAAGCCTGCACTCGCCGCATAAATTCAAGACGCCTGACTATCGTCGCACGCATCCCCTGACAGATCGGGGTTGCACAGGAGCGTCCAAAATGGAAGACACAGCCTATCGCGCCATCGCAATCGTGGGAGCGGGAGCCGTTCTGCCCGATGCCCCCAATGTCGCGGCCTTCTGGGAAAACATAAAAAAAGGCCGCTACAGCATCACGGAGGTCAGGCCTGACCGCTGGGATTCGGCTCTTTATTACGATCCCGATCCCAAAGCTCCCGACAAGACGTATTCGAAAATTGGCGGCTGGGTGCGGGAGCGCGTGTGGAATCCGATGAAGTGGCATCTGGCGATTCCCCCACGCGTCACCGACGCCATGGACGAAGCACAAAAATGGGCGATCGCGGCCACACGCGAAGCCCTGGAAGACTACGGGTACCCGAAACGGCCGCTGGATGCGGACCGCGTCGCGGTGATTCTCGGCAACGCCATGGCGGGTGAAAAGCATTATCAGACTGCGCTACGAGTGAATTTTCCAGAGTACGCGCACGAACTCGCCAAAAGCGCCAGCTTCGCCTCACTTCCGGAATCAGTTCGCGCTGACATTACGCGCGAGTTGCACGACCGTATCGGCAAACGCCTGCCGGAAGTCACCGAAGACAGCATGCCCGGCGAGCTGGCCAACTGCATTGCCGGGCGCATTGCCAATATTTACAACTTCCACGGTCCGAATTTTGTTTGCGATGCGGCGTGCGCGTCTGCCATGGCGGCTATGACTGCGGCCGCGGAAGGGCTGGTCGCGAAGGATTTCGACGCGGTCATCACTGGCGGGATCGACCGCAACATGGGCGCCCATACCTTCGTTAAGTTCTGCAAGATCGGTGCGCTCTCTGCCACCGGGACTCGGCCTTATGCCGAGGGCGCCGACGGCTTCGTGATGGGCGAAGGCGCTGCGATTTTTGTGATGAAGCGCCTGGCCGACGCCGAACGGGATGGCGACAAGATCTACGCAGTCCTGCGCGGCATTGGCGCCTCGAGCGACGGCAAAGGAAAAGGAATCACGGCGCCGAACCCTGTCGGGCAGAAGTTCTGCCTCGAGCGAGCCTGGCAGAATGCGGGCCTGTCACCGGCGACGGCTACGTTGATTGAAGGCCACGGTACATCAACGCGCGTGGGCGACGTGGTCGAAGCGCAGTGCGTGTCGAATCTGCTGAGCGGCCAGAATCTTCCGATTCACTCAGTGGCGCTCGGCTCGGTCAAGTCGAACATCGGTCACCTCAAAGGAGCTGCCGGCGCCGCTGGACTGCTCAAAACCGCGCTGGCTCTTCGCGATAAAGTGCTGCCGCCCAGCGTGCATTGCGAACATCCCAGCCCCGATATCGACTTTGCCCATTCTCCTTTATATGTCAATACCGAACTAAAGCCGTGGACCGTGCCTGTTGATACTCCGCGGCGCGCCGGGATCAGCGCTTTCGGTTTCGGCGGCACCAACTTCCATCTCGTCGTGGAAGAACACATTCCGCACCGGCTGACCGGAAACGGAAAGCGTTCGGTAGCTGTCGGTACTCTTCCCCAAACTGCGAGCCATGAGGTA
>DASSRO010000255.1:0-7527 GCA_035701745.1 Candidatus Sulfotelmatobacter sp.
GCCGAAACCGGGGCGCACGGCACGCAGGCCAAAAATCAGCCAGGGCAACGACAAAACAATGAGCGACCAGCGCTCGCTCAAGAATGGCAATAACAGAAATCCCGCCAGCAACGGGCCGAGAATACATCCCAGCACATTGACCGCGTAGGCCCGGCCGGCTCTGCCGGGATCGCCGCCCGAGCGGCGGTCGACCAGCATGGGGGTAAGAAAGCCGAGCAATCCGGTAAAGGGCGCAATGGCCGGGATCATCCTCGCAGCTTTCGAGAGGTCAACGTCGGGACTGGACATCACAAGCGGAAGCAGCGAGGCCAGCGCCAGCAGCGTCCACAACACAGGACTCTCCTGCGGAAGCTCCCCCGGATGCCGCGCGCTCCATCGCCGGTAAATGGTCGAGCCGGCAAAGGTGCCCGCGAGATAGACGCACAGGATTCCCGCGAAAGCGTAAACCACGGTTCCGAGATAAGGAGTGAATTGACGTACCCAGACGACCTCCATGCCCATACTCGTCAGGCCGGTCAGGAACAAGAGAACGATAATGCCTCTGCCGTTCCGCGAATCACGTGTTGCCGCGGGAGCGGCTGGCTCGGCCCTCTCTTCCGGGGATTCGCGCGAGTCCCCGCGCGAGAGCGTGAACGCAGCCAGCGCGATGCAGGCGTTGCATGCCGCCCCTACCCAAAGCGTTTTACGAAAGCCCAGAATTTCGATGACCAGAAGCGGCACGACTGTGCCCACCACCGCGCCGGCCACATTCGCCGTATAGAGATAGCTGAATGACCGCCCGGCTTCGCGGGGAATAGTCTGGCGAGTGGCTCGCATCCCGATGGGGATGGTTGCTCCCATGAGCGCACACCACGGAAGCAGGGAGCCGGTTACCCAAATGCCGGAGGTGAAGTAGTAGGCGGCCGACGAAGATAGATCGAGCCGCTCCAGCAGTCGCCGGCCCAGGGTGAGTTCGTAGGGAACGAGAATGCCCGACAGTCCGATCAGCAATTCGGTCAACGCATAGACACGAAGCGCCGGAATCTTCAGTCCGTCTGCATATTTTCTGATCCACGCACCGCTCGCCCAGGACCCGGCTCCCAGGCCACCCATGAACACGGAAAGCACGATCGAGACCATGGCGGTTGTAACTCCGAACTGGGCCATGGACAGGCGCAGCCACACCAACTCGTAAAGCACACTGCAAAAACCGGAGATGAAAAACAGAAGATGGAATACTTCCCGGAATACTTTTTGAGAGGGCTGGTTTCGCACGTAGGGTCGATTGTTCGGCATGGAGATGAAAACACATTGGTGAGAATGTGGGCAAGTGACGTCCCGAAGACAGTTGATGATCCCATCTAAGCGCTTGCGTCAAAGCCACTTTGCGGTTGATCTCGAGTTGAGCTGCGAATGACCGCCAGGGTATTGCGGCCAAGCGGCATCCGCGGCAAAGTGCCTGCTGGCCGCGACTTAGCGGCAGGGAGGCATACATGGCAAAACTTGGTTCTCAACCGATATCCGAATTTGGCGAGCCCGCGAGAGCGGTCCGGCGTGGTGCGCCAGTCAATCATGTGAAGCGCCCGCGCCTCATTGCGCAGATACGCCGCGTGCAGGAAAGCTGGGTGGCGTCGGCGGAGAAGCGCGCATTGCTCTGGCTCGCTGCCCGCACTCCGGATCGCGTCGGCCCTGACCACCTCACAGTGCTGGGGTTTGCCTCGCAGATTGCTGCGGGAGTTTGCTACGCGCTGGCATCGCGCAACCGCTACGCGCTCCTCGGAGTGATCGTCTGCCTCGCGCTCAACTGGCTGGGCGACTCACTCGACGGCACCCTCGCCCGAGTGCGGCAGCGCCAGCGTCCACGCTACGGCTTCTACGTCGATCACATGGTCGATAGCTTCGGCGCCCTCGCCCTGATGGGCGGCCTGGCGTTGTCGGGATATATGCAGCCGTGGATCGCCATTGGGTTGCTCATCGCTTTTCTCATGCTGTCGATCCAGTCCTACCTGGCGACACATACCTTGGGCGAATTTCGTCTGTCGTTCTGGCGCTTCGGCCCTACTGAACTTCGTATGCTGCTCGCGGTTGGAAACCTGGCACTTTTCTGGAAGCCGCTGGTTCATCTTTTCGGCAGGCGCTATCGCCTGTTCGATGTCGGCGGCGCAATCGGTCTCGCCGGAATGACATTAATGCTCGTCGCCTTCACGGTGCAGAACACCATGCGCCTCTATCGCGAGGAAAGGATTCCGCAATGAAAGCAATGAGCGTCACTACGCCTTCCTGCGGGAAGGATGCGGCGCCATCGCTTCTGGTGCGCTGGTGCAAGTTCAACGTGGTAGGCGGGATTGGAATCGGAGTGCAGTTCGGCGCGCTCTTCCTGCTGAAAGGGGTGATGCATCTGAACTATCTGGCCGCAACCGCGATGGCGGTCGAAGCCGCGGTGCTGCATAACTTCGTGTGGCACGAGCGGTACACCTGGGCCGACCGAACGAAGCTTGCGGGTGGAAAGAATCGAGGAACACCGCGCCAAGTGCAAAGATTTCTGCGCTTCCATCTGAGCAACGGAGCCGTGTCCATCGTCGGGAATGTGGCCTTGATGAAAATATTGGTCGGTCAGGCGCAAATGAACTACCTCGCCGCAAACGCTATCGCGATCTCTGTCTGCTCGCTGGCAAACTTCCTGATGAGTGATGTGTGGGTGTTCGACTAAGACGAAGGATTTTTCACGGCGACTTCGAACTCTTTTTGCGCAAGCTTCACGGGATTCGACTTCCAACGTTTACCGGCCGCGTGGCCGCCTATTGGCTTGGTGCAGGCCTTGATTTCAGCGAGCTTAACCGCAGAGTTCGCGGAGAAGCAGTAGGTTTGCAGGAAGAAACCCTATCCAATCTTCAGCACGGCCTTGCCGTAATTCTTCCCGTCCTGCAGGAGCTTGAACGCGTCCACCGCACGCTCCAACGGGAAGACGTGCCCAATCTGCGGAGTCAGCTTACCCTGCTCAATCCATGCCGAAACCTGTTGCCACGCGGGCTCCATGATCTCGCGCTTCTGCGACAGATAACTTAGCCACAAACCCTGCACACTGGCCGATTTCGCGTACAACGCGCGCACGTCGATCTGCGGTTGCTTTCCCGTCGCCGTTCCGTACTGGATGACGCGTCCGAAATCGCGAACGCAGCGCAGGCTTTTTGCCGTATGCTCTCCGCCGAGCATTTCGAAAACCGCGTCGACGCCTTCGCCGTGCGTCAGATTCTTCACCGTCTCTTCGTAGTCGCGCTGCTTGTAGTTGATGCCGTGCTGCAGCCCCAGTTCTTTCACGCGCGCAAGTTTTTCGTCGGAAGACGATGTGCCGTACATTTCAATGCCGAGCAGCTGTCCGATCTGCACCGCGGCAGTGCCCACGCCTCCCGCGACGGCATGAATCAGCACACGCCCCGGCGCCCCGCTCTGGCCGACAGACGAGGGGCGACCCCAGGCCGCTCCCGGAGTCATTCCCGCCTGCCAGTACCCGAGGTAGGCGGTGAAGTAATTGACGGGGAACGCGGCCGCCTGTTCGTCAGTCCAGCGATCGGGAATGGGCCAAATCATGTTGGAGTAGGCGGCGGTCTGTTCGGCAAACGCTCCCCATTGCGCGTATCCCATCACGCGCCGGCCGCTGGTTTGTTCGACTCCGGCGAATTCGCGTCCTACAACCAGAGGCGGAGGAGGCGTTCCGGGATAGCCGCCTTTGGTGGTCATGAGGTCGGCGAAGTTCATCCCACCGGCGTGGACGCGAACCAGCGTTTGTCCCGCCTTCGGCGTCGGCTCGGCAGTTTCTTGGATTGCGAGCCCGTCCGGTCCGGAGAGCTTGGTTAGCACCAGGGCTTTCACAGAGGAAAAGTCTAGCAGGAGAGGAGGAATGATGCTGGATCTTGGGTCGCAGGGAGGTGAGCGGCAGTCAATCCCTGAGACCCGAAGATCGGAGTTGTTACATCACAAGTTCCAGAGCAAGCCGCGCTTCTGGATGCCGCACGTTAAACAGGAAATAATAACCGTCGATGTAGTCGATGTAGCAATCGTCGTCATCGTAAGCCCAGGTCGGCGGCCAGGGATCGACCAGGACAAAGGTGTAGCCGCCATACTGAAATTCCGGGCGACCGCCCACTACCTGCGGATGATGCACGGCGAAGTGATGTTCTCGTCCAAACTCAGCCCGGAAGCGCTCTTCGGGAATGCGGCCGCGATTTCCACCCGCGCGATCGTGATCCTCCGTGCGGCCGGCTTCCCGCTGGCCTCCTTCTTGCCGTGGTTGTTCTTGACGGCCCGCTTCTGGACGATTCTGTTCCTGGCGGTTGGGTTCTTGTTGCGCCGGCCTCATGTCACCACGGGGCTGGGCTTGCTCCTGCCTCTGCTGCTGTTCCGGTCTCTGCTGTTGCTGCTCGGGCCGCTGCTGTTGTTGCTCGGGGTGCGCGGGCCGGGTTTCGTCCTGCTTGGGCGGCTTCATTTCATCCTGTCGCGCGGCAGGCTTGGCTTGATCCTGCCTGGTTTCGGGACGGGCTTGATCCTGCCTGGCTGGCTCTTGTTGCCGCTTGGGCTCTTCCTGCTTCGGTTTCTCTTCTTGTTGTTTGTCGTCTTGCGCGTAAAGAACCGCAGAACTCGCGACCATAGCCGCGAGGATCCCCAGATTTAAAAATCTCAAAGCTCGCATCCTAATCCTCCAAGAAAGTCTTGATGGACCACGGGCCGGCGAACTGCCGTCGTCCAGCAGTGCGCAGAAGTGCCATTGTGAGATGCCAAGGGCGACGGCCTCATTCTCAGGTGTTTGCTGCATCGGGCAGCCGGACAAAACTGTAGGACGAGAAGAAACGAGGAGGCCGGAAATGAGGGCCGACGCGACCTCAATTTCCCCAGCCTTCCCGGCGGGTATATACTTCTGGCGTTGGCTTACTGTTTCCCCGGCTGAGCCCCAACCGGCCGGGACGGGGCGCTCATTCATCCCTAATTCATGCGCGCCCTGCATGCGAAGGAGAAAGCCAATTCTCGCGCCGGGGCGGCGGGAGTTGGCACGGGTGCACGCCTAGTATGGGCATACAGGCAAGCTGCATCCGCGGGGAGGTTTACCGTGGATATTATTGTTGTACGTCTTCTTTTTATCATTGTTGTAGCCATCACCTGCTTCCTGATCGAGCCGTTCGGGCAGACGCGCGTAATTGACGCCGGCCTGGGGGCCTTGATCGGCGGCGCCATCGTCCTGTTCGAATGGAAGCTGCGCACCGTCAGCCTCAAGCGGCTCATCGGGGCCGCCATCGGAAGTTTCCTCGGCATCTGCGGCGCCTATCTGTTCGCGCTGGTCATCCGCAACAGCATTCCGCCGGGTAATACGCAGAGCTTCCTGCAGATTCTGGTCATGCTGCTGATGGCCTACGTCGGCCTCATCGTCGGGGCCAACAAAGGCGATCTGCTGAACCTGGCGGCGCTGGGCGGGATTTTCGGCGGCGAGAAGCAGGGCAAGAAGAGCTACAAGATTCTCGACACCAGCGTCATCATCGACGGCCGCATCGCCGACATCGCCGAGACCGGCTTCCTCGACGGCATCATCGTGACGCCGCAGTTCGTGCTGCGCGAACTGCAACTGGTCGCCGATTCCGCTGACTCGCTCAAGCGCAATCGCGGCCGGCGCGGCCTCGACATTCTGCAGCGCCTGCAGAAAGTGGCGAATCTGCAAATCCAGATTGTGGAGGACGATTTCCCTGCGGTCCGCGAAGTCGACCTGAAGCTGATCGAACTGGCCAAGGTTTACGAAGGCAAGATCATCACCAACGACTTCAACCTGAACAAGGTCGCGCAACTGCAGGGTGTAGAAGTCCTGAACATCAACGAACTAGCCAATTCGCTGAAGCCGATCGTGCTCCCCGGCGAAACCATGCGGGTCTTCATCCTGAAAGAAGGCAAGGAATATAACCAGGGTGTGGCTTACCTGGACGACGGGACCATGGTCGTGGTCGACAACGCGCGCAAGATGATTGGCAAGACCATCGACGTGTCGGTCACATCGGTGCTGCAGACGACTGCTGGAAAAATGATCTTCGGCAAGTGGGACGAGCGTGCCGCCTACTCGCGCCAATCCGCACCCGTGCCCGTGGCTGCCCCGCCGGTGCCAGTTCCCGGACCAGGACCCACGGGAGTTACGGTCCAAAGCTCGCTGGAAACGAAGCAGGGCACTTCGTAGGATGGATTACTTCGTTCCGGAGGCGCGCCCACTTCCCGAGCGGCGGGCGATTCGCCGACGCGAGTACCGGCCATCTCTCAGCGGAAGCGCGTCTTTCATGGTTCCGTTATAGACGTAAACCCAGCAGCGCACGCGCTTGCCGTCGTCCATGGTGACCGGCCACGCGCGCCGCAGAAACAGGCTCGAACTCCGCTTGCCCGGCTCAAAGCCTTCGTAATTGTCCAGCGAAGTTAGCGTGCTCTGATCTTCCGGCAGCTCAAAAACTTCTCCTCGAATCACCGACCGCGACTTCTCGTTCAAAACTGCCCCGGGATATTCCCCCAGGTCGTAGAGCCGTCCGCGCACCGTCGCCTGTCCCACCGGACGCAGACGCCGCACCGTCGCCGCAATCTCCGGCGGCGCGTGCCGCGGAGACAAGGTGCCATACACGAAAAGATGCTGGGTCATGATTTAATTCCGGAGTCGGTGGCCGGAAAACGCGCCATCAGCTTCTTCAGATAGCCGTATCCGTTTCTGTCTTCCCAAACATATCTTCGCACGTCTTTGTGCTTGGAGAGAAGCCGCAGGTAATAATCGAACAGCGCCTCCACATCTTTCCGACTCAGTTCGCCGCGCTGCTCTAAGTACGCCATGAATTCGAAGAAATTCAGGTAGTCGGTCAAGTCGGGATCTTCGCATCGAGCCAGTTCTTCCACTGCGGGAGCATCTGGCGGGCTTTCGTCCAGTATCTTGCGGATCCTTTTCAGGTCGGGCGCCTCATAAAATTTCGTATACAGAGTCGACAGCCACGTCGCTCTATCCAGCGCGGATTTTCTGTAATAAATGCGCACCGCTCCCAGCACCGCGGCGGCCGCCAGCAGGCTCGAGATTCGTTCGGCGTTCCAGAATATCCACTGCAATATTCGCAGGACGGCGTGCATGGCAATCGCTCCAGGGAAAGGATTCCGCTATTGTATTTGGAGAATGCTGTCCAGCTAACGCCGTTTGGCCCGCATTTGAAGTCCCGGCTCAGCACTCGTATACTTACACCCCGCCATGAAGGTCATCGTCATCATTCCGGCTGCGGGCTTGGGAACGCGCATGGCCCCCATGCCCAGCGCCCTCGATGCCAAGAGCAAGAAGCCGCACCCCTCCAAGCAATTCACCGACTTGGCTGGCACGCCGATCCTGATTCACACACTCCGCAAGTTCGCCGCAGTCGATGCCGTCAATGAAATCTGGATCGCCCTGCGCGAAAATGAAATTCAAGGATTCCGCGCGCGCCTGCCGAAAGAGGCGAGCGACGTCGTGAAAAAGAAAAAAGTGGAATTGGTGACCGGCGGCGAGCACCGCCAGCAGTC
>DASSRO010000256.1:0-2764 GCA_035701745.1 Candidatus Sulfotelmatobacter sp.
CGACGCCAATTCCGTCCACCTGACGTTTCACGCGCGCGAGGGTTCGTACACGCCGTGGTGGAAGTTCATTGAGGTGGTGGTATACGACTGGCCGTCCGCCCACGCCGAGGCAAAGTTTTCCAGCAGCACATATCCGCTGAAGACAACCTACGACGCGAAGCAGCACGCCCTGCACATGACCCTGGCCGATGTGTCGGGAGAGGCAGAGCTGGCGGTCCGAGGCAGATCGACGCATTGATCGGAAATACAGACGCGCGGTTGCGTTCTGAATTCGGAGTGTAAACAAGCAGGGCGGGTACCTTGCTGGTATCAGAGCTCGCGAACTCGACCCAGCCTTGAGGGAACCTCTTCGTGGCTCTCGTGGATTCCCCCTCGCTCCGTTATCAGAAACCACCCTTCGCGTTCCTGCCGGAACCCTCCCGCCTCTTCCTGTTAAAATTAAATTCTCATGCTGCTTCCCTTCGTCCGCGAACTCTTCGCGGACGTAGAAATGCTTCCCGCCTTCACGCGTGTTGCCTCCCACCTCCGGGAGGGCACGGGCCGCATTCGTGTTTCCGGACTACTGCCCACGGCAAAAGCCTTGCTGCTTGTGCTTTTGCGGCGGCACGCCGACCGCCCGCTCATCGTCGTCGTCAATGACAACCGCGCCGTCGAGGAATTCGTCCCCGTTCTCCGCGGTTTTTGCGAACTGACCGCAGCCTGCGATCCCGACGCCGTTGTATCCCTTCCGGCCCGCGACGTGCTCCCGTTCCAGAATCTTTCCCCGCATCCCGAGCTGCAGGAAGAACGAGCCACCGCCTTATGGAAGATCGCGACCGGAAAGGCGTCGATCGTGGTCACTCCGGTCGCGGCTACTGCCATTCTTCAGCGTTCCGCCGAGTACTACACCGACCTGGCCCGTGTGCTGCGCCGCGGCGAATCGTTCGACGTCGATAACCTGCTGGCGCACTTGAACACCGTCGGCTACACCTCCTCCGACGTCGTAGAGATGCCCGGTGAATACGCCCTGCGCGGCGGCATCCTCGACGTGTATTCGCCTGAGGCCGAGCGCCCGGTGCGCATCGAGTTCTTCGGCGACGAAGTGGAATCCATTCGCCGCTTCGACCCTGCCTCCCAGCGTTCGTCCAATCCCATGGACGAAGCGCTGCTGTTGCCGCTCACCGAAACTCCGGTCAGCGACCAGCTTCTCGGCGCAATTCACACCCGGCTTTCCGGCAAACGCATTGAGGGTACGGAAGAAATTGTGGAAGCCGCAGTTCGCGCCGGTGGCGTCACCGTGTTTCCCGGCTGGGAGTTCTACGCGCCGGTCGCCGGATCCGACCGCAGCGTTTTCGATTTACTTCCCAACGCCTCCGTGTTGCTCGACGAACCCGATCTGCTGCGCGCGGAATTTGACCGCTTCTGGACTCGCGTGGAAGAGGCTCACGAACGCAGCGGCGTGGGCAATCTGGTTCGCCCCGTGGATCTCTATCTCCCTCCCGACGCCTGGTGGAAGAAAGTCGCATCGCGCACTGGAGCCGACGTCGAGCATCTCGGCATCACGCGCAGTGACGATGCCGATTCTGCCGTCACTTTCCTCACCCAGCCCACTCCCCGCTTCCATGGCGCGGTTCCGAGCATGCTCGAAGAAGTGCAGAAGCTGACTGCCCAGGGCAACCAGGTGTTGTTTTCCGTTCCCAACACCGGCGAAGTCGAGCGCCTCGCCGACATCTTCACCGAATACAACGTTTCGTTTCGCCTGGGCAGCCGCACGCGTGGCGGCGAGAGCTACGCCGACGAGACCAGTTACTTCGCCGGAGAAGTTCTCACCACCACGCTCGCCAAAGCTTACGTGCCCGACGGCGCGCTGTTTCCCGACGCGCATCTTGCCATCTTCGGCGCTCGCGATTTGTTCGACGAATCCGACGCAGTCGCCTCGCGCCCGCAGCGCCAGAAGTCGAAAGTTTCCGCGTTCCTTTCCGATTTCCGCGATCTCCAGGTCGGAGACTACGTCGTCCATGTCGAACACGGTATCGGCCAGTATCAAGGCCTGAAAGAAATCAATCAGGGCGACGGCAACGCCGAGTTCATGCTGCTGGAATACGCCGAGGGCGCGCGCCTCTACGTCCCGCTCACTCGCCTCGACCTGATCCAAAAATACCGCTCTTCGGAAGGCGCGAAACCCGCCTTGAGTCATCTCGGCACGCAGGCTTGGACCAAGACCAAGGCCCGCGTGCGCAAGGCCATGAAAGACATGGCCGACGAACTGCTGAAGCTTTACGCCGAACGAAAAATGGCGAAGGGCCACTCGTTTCCCGCGGGCAACGAATTCGTCCGCGAGTTCGAAGACGCGTTCGAGTTCAACGAGACCGAAGACCAGGCGCAGGCCATCGCCGATGTGACCCGCGACATGGAATCCTCGCAGCCCATGGACCGGCTGCTCTGCGGCGACGTAGGCTACGGCAAGACGGAAGTCGCCATGCGCGCCGCATTCAAGGCTATTGGAGACAACAAGCAAGTCGCCGTACTCGCGCCCACCACCGTCCTCGCCTTCCAGCACTACGAAACTTTCAAGCAGCGCTTCGGACCCTTCCCGGTCACCATTGAGATGATCAGCCGTTTCCGCAGTCCGAGGCAGCAAAAGGAAATTCTGCAGAAAGCGGAAGCCGGCAAAATCGACGTTCTCATCGGCACCCACCGCATCCTCTCCAAAGACTTGAAGTTCGCCGATCTCGGCCTGCTCATCGTCGACGAGGAGCAGCGCTTCGGTGTGCGCCACAAGGAA
>DASSRO010000257.1:0-21496 GCA_035701745.1 Candidatus Sulfotelmatobacter sp.
GGTGACGCTGACTAATTCCGGCGGGACGAAGGTGACCATCACTCAGACCTCGCTGTCAGGAACGGGTTTCACCTTCAGCGGTTTGACGTACCCCGTAACCCTTGCGGGTGGGCAGAGTGTAACCGGGAAGGTGACATTTACGCCGCCGTCGGCCGGCATCGACAGCAGCACTGTGTCGATTTCGTTTAACACCGTTAGTGGTAAAGGACATGGCCTCGACATCACCAACACGGCTACGTTGCCGCTGTCGGGCGCCGGGACGACATCTGGCCAGCTCACGCCAGCGCCGAGCGGGCTCGCTTTCGGCAATGTTCAGGTGGGCAGTTCCCAGACGATGACGGAGACTCTCACTAACTCCGGCGGGGCAAGCGTCACGATTTCTAGCGCCAGCGCAACCGGCTCAGGCTTCACCGCCAGCGGCTTGAGTTTGCCGACAATAGTTGGCGCAGGCCAAAGTGTAAGCTTCAGCGTCACCTTCGCGCCCACGTCGGGCAACGCAGTTGGCGGCACCCTGGCCATCACCTCGAACGCTTCCAACTCTGCTCTGAATGTGCCGCTCTCGGGAACGGGCATGACCCCAGGCCAGCTCACGGCAAGCCCTGCCAGCCTTAGTTTTGGAAATGTCACCAGCGGGAGCAGTTCTAGTCTTTCGGAGACGCTGACAAACACGGGCGGCTCGTCGCTCACAATCTCGCAGATCAGCCCCAGCGGAGCCGGATTCAGTTTCAGTGGGATTACTCTGCCAGTCACGCTGGCCGCGGCCCAGAGCGTGACCTTCAATGCATCGTTCGCGCCGCAGACTGCGGGCGGCATAACTGGAAATCTTTCGATTAGCTCCAATGGATCGAATCCCAGCCTCTCCGTTCCACTCTCTGGAACCGGAGCTTCCGCCGGCCAGCTCGCAGCTAGTCCTGCCAGCCTCAGCTTCGGAAACGTCACGACCGGCAGCAGTTCTACTCTGGCGGAGAAGCTGACAAACTCGGGCGGCTCGGCCGTAACGATCTCTCAAATCAGCGCCAGCGGAACTGGTTTCAGCTTTGGTGGAATCTCACTGCCACTCACGCTGGCCGCAAATCAGAGCGTGACTTTCAACGCTTCGTTTGCGCCACAAACAGCAGGCAGCGCGAGCGGCAGTCTCGTAATCAGCTCCAACGGTTCGAATCCTACTTTTTCTGTAGCTGTTACTGGAACAGGCGCGCTGCCCGGCCAGCTCGCAATCTCACCTTCGACCGTCAATTTTGGCAGCGTGACCGTGGGAACGACCCAAAATCAGTCGGGGACACTCACCGCCACTAACTCCTCTGTGACCGTGACATCGCTGGGAGTCAGCGGATCTCAGTTTTCCGTCAGCGGCCTCACTTTACCGGTCACAATCGCCGCGGGAGGCAGTATAGCGTTCCAACTGACGTTCGCGCCGCAGACTTCCGGTTCCGCATCCGCAAACGTCTCCTTTGCGAGCAATGCCGCCAATTCCCCCTCCGTGGAGGTCGTAAGCGGCTCGGGAGTTATGCCGCAGCACAGCGTGAATCTTGGCTGGAATACGAGCACGTCGACCAGCGTGGTTGGCTACAACATTTATCGCGGAACGGTTTCCGGCGGCCCCTATACTCGAATCAATTCCGCCCTGGATACGGCTCCTTACGACACCGACAACGCCGTTGTCGGCGGCCAGACCTATTACTATGTTGTAACCGCCGTGGATTCCTCGGGAGCGGAGAGCGGCTATTCGAACCAAACCCAGGCGGTGATTCCCTCGCCCTAGACGACCGGTCTCGGGACCGAGATATAACCTGGAAGGGCTTGCAGTCGACGCTGCTTGCCCCGCGGTCAGAAACACGCAGACCAATCGGTCCCGGGCGGCGGTCGCCTAACTAATCTTTGAGCGGCACCACAGCACTGCCATCGCGACATAGAGTGGCGACTCTCTGCAGGTTGCCATTGGCGCGCGGCACGGTCATTACCGGGCCGTAGCAGTAGACGGCGTGGCCGGACGCGGCAAAGTACCAGCGGCCTCCCTTGGCGCGTTTTGTGATCTGGCTGGACGGTTGCCGTAGCGGCTTTTGCGGCGACCACGGGGTTGCGGGCAGACTGAACAACAAGGCTAGGGTCAGAACCTTCATCGCATTCCTGCTTGCGTCCTGCAATTTTTACTTCTACCGCTCAACCACAGAACTGCAATCTTCAGTGTTCAGTGTTTACAAGTTGCTCGACCTGTTTTGCTTGCGGCTGTTGAATCGCTAGATGGCGATCAGACTTCGAACGTCATCCACCAAATCTGACGCCTGTTTTGACGGCATCCGGACCTGAGGTTTCTGCTTGGATGCTTCTTTCTGCGTGCCGCGTTGCGGCGCGGTTTGCGGTCCTGCCTGGGAAGACGGAGCCTGCGCGGTGGGTGCCTGGGTTGACGGGCTTTGGCTTGACGGGCTTTGGCTTGACGGAGCCTGCGACCGGTTCTTCATTGCCGGGGCTTGGGTCGAAACCTCCGGCTGAGCGCTTTCCTGCGCTTTCTTTACCGCGGATAACTCCTGGCTGTCACGGAACAACTGGCGGATCAGAGAGCGCTGCGACTCAATCGTCTGACCCTGCTCCACAATAAGCATGGTCATCAGGCCGTAGGAGATCAAGAACAGCACCGTCAGCAGCGGCAACCAGCTCTGCTTCTTCTGAGCAGCGGGCGCGTCGATCGCCGGCGCGGATGAAATCGTTACGACTTGGTTCCCTAAAAGATTCGTCACGTGGCACCCCGGTCCTTGGCCCGGTCTTATAGGCCCACTGAGTGAATTGCATCCCATGAACCAACATGCAAACCGCAGTTAAACGAATGATCCTGCAACGTTTATCTTGACTCGACGCCTGCAGCGCGGCCTCTTGATGTGCAACTCGATGCACATTATGAGCAAGCCGCATTGGCCGCGGGTGCGCGCCCTCTGCGCGAACTGTAGATTGGCTAAGAGTGCAACCTTGAAGTGCAAGCCTGCGGTTACTGCCGTTACTTTTCTAGCGAGGAGAGAACTTTTACTATCTGTTCACCATAAGTTAAGCACTACAAACTCCTCTATCTCAGGGAAAGACATCATGCGAGTGCGCCACGTTCTGGCACTTTTAGTTCTTTGTTCTTACTGCTTCGTATCCGCGCCGGGAGCGCGAGCCCAGGAAACCGCGACGGAAGGGGGTCGTAAGGTCATCCACAGAATGCCACCAACCTACCCCGAGCTTGCCCGAAAACTGAATCTTGGAGGTACCGTCAAAGTAGTGGCAATTGTGGCGGCTGACGGCGACGTCAGGGCGGTCGAGCCGAAGGGCGGCAGCCCGCTTCTGCTCAAAGCGGCGGAAGATGCAGTCTCCAAGTGGAAATTCGCCTCCGGCGGCGAAACCCGGGAAGTAATCGAGGTTCACTTCGCGCCGTAGAAGAACGGCGCCCTGCGAAACTACTTTCCCAGCACGAGCTTGGCGATGGTCGCCAACTGCATGTTGGACGTGCCCTCGTAGATCTTGCCGATCTTGGCGTCGCGCCAATACTTCTCGACGGGATAGTCCTTGGTGAATCCATATCCGCCGTAGATTTCGATGGCCAGCGACGTTACACGCTCTGCCACCTGCGAGGCGAAGAGCTTGGTCATGGCCGCTTCCTTCACGAAATTCACGCCTGCATCCTTCATGCGGGCGCAGTTGTACACCATCAGGCGCGCGGCTTCAATCTCAGTAGCCATCTGCGCGATCTGAAATTGAATGCCCTGGAATTCCGAAATCGCCTTGCCGAACTGCTTGCGCTCCACGGCGTACTTGCAGGCGAATTCCCAGGCTCCGCGGGCCAGGCCGATCATCTGTGCGCCAATGCCGATGCGGCCTTCGTTCAACGTTTCGATGGCGATCTTGTAGCCCTTACCCGGCTCGCCCAGCACGTTTTCTTTTGGCACCCGGCAGTCCTCCAGAATCAGTTCGCAGGTCGACGACGCGCGAATGCCCAGCTTGTCTTCCTTCTTGCCGACCGTGAATCCGGGGAAATTCTTCTCGATCAGGAAAGCCGTGATTCCCTTGTACCCGGCGCTGGGATCGAGGGTCGCGAAGAGCACAAACAATCCCGCCTCTTTGCCGTTCGTGATCCACAACTTGCGCCCGTTGAGCACATACTCGCTGCCTTTCAGCTGAGCGCGCGTCTGCAGCGCAAAGGCATCGGACCCCGATCCCGCCTCGCTGAGGGCATAGGCGCCGACCGTCTCAGAGGCCATTTTGGGCAGGTAGCGCTTCTTCTGCTCTTCACTGCCCCAGCGCAGCAGCGCGTTGTTGACCAGCGTGTTCTGCACGTCCACGATCACGCCGGAGGAAGCGTCCACGCGCGACAACTCCTCCACCGCGAGGATTGCCTCGAAAAACTTCGCACCGCCCCCGCCGTACTCCTCCGGAATCTCAATTCCCATCAGGCCGAGCTGGAAGAAATCATGGATGAGGTCTTTTTCGAAGACAGCTTTCTCGTCCATGTCTTTTACCAAAGGACGAATCTTCTCATCGGCAAACTGGCGAATGTTGTCACGGAAAAGAATTTCGTCTTCGGTAAGACTCGTGAGCGGCGCGGGAACAGCGGCCTGTAGCGTGGTTTCCGGCATGAGAACACCTTCAATCGGTCAAGATGGCAAACTCGTAATTTTAGCACCTGAGTAGAGCGAAGGCAGGCCGGCAAGAAGAGACGCATTCGTCGAGGAATTGAGCCGCGGCGAACTCAACCCGAGCGCGGACGGGAATGAACCAGCTTCAGCGTGTCGGCCTGCAGGATGCGCTTGATCTGGCTGCGGGCATGCACCGACCATGGACCCGCCGTGTCGAGTTTCACATAGGCCTGCCAGTGCTTGAGCGCCTTGCGCGGTTCACGCACCTTTTCGTAGGCCAGCGCTAGATTGTAGTGGGCGTCGGCGTAGGTGGGCGCCAACTGCAGAGCGGTCTTGTAGGTCGCAATTGCTTCGTTCACGCGCCCAGTCTCGTCCAGCACATTGCCCAAATCAAAATAAGCCAGCGAGTACCGCGGATCGGCCGCGATGGCCTGGCGGTAGTGCTTCTCAGCTAAAGCGAAATCCTGGCGATTGTAGTAAAGGGTTCCCAGGTTGATGTGCGCCGCAGCGTGCGCCGGGTCGATCGCGAGCACCTGATGATAGGCGGAGATGGCCTCAGAGTGCGTATCGGGATTTTCTTCCAGCGCGATACCGCGCGCAAACCATCCCGCGACTTCATGATCCCGAGGCGTGGGCTCAGACTTCGGCACCGGGGTGCTGGTCACGACTTTTTCGCGCTCGGAAAAATCCATCAGGAACTGCCCGGCGATCGGCTCCAGCAGTTTGCCTTCGTGCCGGAACGCTACCCGGTGCTTTGCCGTAGACCACGCTCCCGCTTCGAGCAGCGGCTTTTCCACTCCCAGAGCCTGTTTCCGCATGGCATCGAGCGACTGGCGAATCACCGCCGGACGTACGCTCATGGCGCATAAGTCGCGAACTTTTTTGATTTCCAGCAGGTCGGAAAACGAATACGCTTCGGCGGACGGTACCAGGCCAACCCGCTCCCAGTTGATCAACTGGCGCGGAGTGACGTGAAGAATTCTCAGTAAATCGGCTCGGCTGTACACAGACACACTCAACCGCTAGTTGCAATTCCTACCGCCATTATCCGCAAATCAAGGCAGGAAACGCAACTGCAAATGCTGTGAAACGTTGTGGAGAACCTGGTTGATTTATATGCAGCAAAAGTGGTGCAGAGTGTGGCGCGGGCACTCTTGCCCGCGCAGTGTGCTGCCGCATTGTTGTTTGCACTTCTGAAAAGTCTGCAGTTTCTAAAACATCGCGGGTGAGGGCGCCCCCCGCCATACAGGCTAAACGGCAACCGCTGCCTTCTGGTATTCCTCGTACGTGCCCTTAAAATCCGTGATCTTGTGGTCGCTCTCGAAGTGCCAGATGCGCGTTGCCACTTCGTCAATCAAGTCATGATCGTGCGTGACCAGGAAAACTGTTCCCTGGTAGCGCTGCAAGGCAATGTTCAAAGCGTTGATGGACTCGAGATCCAGGTGGTTGGTGGGCTCGTCGAGCACCAGCACGTTGGGCTTCTGCAACATCAGTTTGCAGAAAAGCATCCGCGCCGCTTCGCCGCCGGAGAGAACGCTGGTCGACTTCGTGGCCTCATCGCGCGCGAATAGCATCTGGCCCAGAATTCCGCGCAGTTCCTCGGTGACTGCCGCGCCGTCCCACTGATGCAGCCATTCGAGCGCAGTCATGCCTTCCTCAATCAGGCTGCGATGATCCTGTGCGAAGTAGCCGATGGAAGCTTCGTGTCCCCAAACGACTTTGCCCGCGTCGAGGAAGGGCCCGTCGTAGCCGCTGGTCTTGCGCAGTTCGGCTTCTGGCGTGGTCGGAGAATTTGCCAGCAACGCGTTCAGCAAGGTAGTTTTGCCCGCGCCGTTGCGTCCCATGAGGGCGATGCGCTCGCCGCGAGTAATGCTCGCGGTGAAATTCTTGATGACCTGCTTCTCACCATACGCCTTGCTCAAGTGCTCAACTTCCAAAATGTGTTTGCCCGACGGCCGCTTCTGCTCAAACTTGATGAACGGGCGCTGGATGTTGGACTTGGCCAGTTCCGTGACTTGCAGGCGCTCGACTTCCTTTCGCCGCGATTGCACCTGGCTTGACCGCGTGCCCGCCGCAAATCGCGCAATGAATTCGTTCAACTGCGAGATCTTCTTTTCGCGCTGCGCGTTCTGCGACTCAATTTGCGAGCGCACCTGGGTCTTGGCCACAACCATGTCGTCGTAGCTGCCGGTGTAGGTGATGATGGTTTCATAATCGATGTCGGCGATGTGGGTGCAAATGCTGTTCAGGAAGTGGCGGTCGTGCGAGATCGCAATAACGATTCCATCGTAAGCATTGAGAAAGCCCTGCAACCAGTGGATCGAATCCAAGTCAAGGTTGTTCGTCGGCTCGTCGAGCAGCAGCGCTTGCGGATGCCCGAACAGCGCCTGCGCCAGCAGGACGCGAACTTTTTGTCCGCCCTGTAACTCGCTCATCTTGCGGGTGTGCAGTTCGTCGGGAATGTCGAGCCCCTGCAGCAGAATGGCCGCATCGCTTTCGGCGGTGTATCCGTCTTCTTCACCGACGATTCCTTCGAGTTCGCCAAGCTTCATGCCATCGGCGTCGGTGATCTCCGGCTGCTCGTATATGGCGTCGCGCTCCTGCATGGCCGCCCACAGGCGCTTGTTGCCCATGATGACGGTGTCGAGCACGGAGAAGGCGTCGAAGGCAAACTGATCCTGGCTGAGCACTCCGAGCTTGCGCGGACGCACCACTGTCCCCTTTTGCGGCTCGAGTTCGCCGCTGAGCAGTTTCATGAACGTAGATTTGCCCGCGCCGTTGGGCCCGGTCAGGCCATACCGCTTGCCCGGCGTGAACGCCGTGGAGACTTCATCGAACAGAATTTTGGCGCCGTAGCGCATGGACACATTGCTGACTGAAAGCATGTTTTCTTTGTGACTTCTTCAGGACCTGCGAGGGAATTTCCGCTTAAGACGGTGCGCAGCTGGAGTTAATAGAATATCACGGCGCAGCTCGATCTATGCGACCCAAGGATTGATGAGGGTAGCGGGAATATCAGTAAAGGGTGCAGTGTTCCGAGTGGCAATGGCCGCCTTCCGGGCCAGCACGATCCCGGCGATCATGGTGTCGCGCAGGTCGACGGGACGCCCCTTACTTTGCCGCGATGCCATTAGATCGCCCGCGTGAGTGGCGGCTTCGCCGTCGAACGGGGCCACACGGTGATCGATCTTCTCAAGGAATGACTCGAATGCATGGAGCAGCACAGATCTTCTTCTTCCCGCGGCCATGACCTGCAACCCGAAGCGGACTTCAAAGGTGGTGATGGAAGTTGTCCAGATCGAGGTTCGAGGCTGGCGATCAAGCCACGCAAGCACCGTTGCGTCCGGGGTAAGCTGCATCAGCACGGACAGCACGTTCGTGTCGAGGATAATCATCGCACCCCGCTATTCCTCGAACGTAGGTGGCTTTATCGTGTAACCGCGGAGTTCAGGAATCTCGAAATCGATTCCCGATCACGCATGATCGTTTTTCGCCATAGCTATCTGGTTTGCGCTTGCCCCGCGCTGGCGTCCACTAGCTGCTGCACCGGCGCAACCACCATCAGCGTCATATCGCCCTGACGCGTCTTAGCCTGTTCGATGACCGCATTCTGCTGCGCCTTCCAGGAATCCGGAGCTGTCTGCCCTTTGTCGAGATAGTCAAGCGCTTGCAGCCCCGCGGCTCCCAGTGCCGACAGGCTTTGCGATAACGGCACATCTTCCTGCAGCAGCGCCGATTGGGCGAGCACCGGATGCAGCCGCGAGTCATTGTCCCGCCACGTGGTGAGGTAGGTGCGGATCTCGGCTTCGGCTGCCTGGTCTTTATATCCACTCTGCGCAAACGCCTGCACCAGATCGCTGAAACGCCGTGCCGTCTCGCTCTCCGGGTTGACGGCATCGATCATGCGCGTCAAAGGCGCGTGGAAATCGATGGGGCCCTTGGCATCATCCCACCGGTTGTAGTCTTTAACCGGCTCGACCACATCCGCCAAAACGTAGAGGGCACTAACATCCGCATTCCCGGCCATGCGCTGCAACATCTCCGTGCGCGCAGAATTATGAGTCAGCCCCAGCCATTCCAGGTCATAACTGATGGCGTTCATCCGCGCATACATGGAAGCTACGTCTTTCACTTCCTGCGGAGACCACAAGCGCTCGGCAATCACGGCGTTGCGCGGCCAGATGTGCGAATCGACATTCTCTGGCGTTACCCACTCCGCCCACTGGCAAGATTCGCCGCCGAGAATGAGGCTCTTCTCCTGCGGAGTAAGTGTTGCGGCGGCATCGGCCATGGGGTCGACCGCGTAGTGCCGCGCCGCCGGCCACATCAGGTCGAGGTAATATCCGTAAGAAAGCAGACCCCGGTAGCCTTGTTTGGCGGCCCCAGCCAGCGACGCCTGCCCGCGCCACGACTGCACGACCACGGTCTTAGGCAAATCGGGATGCAGGATCTCGTCCCATCCGACCATCGTCTTGTGATTCTTGGCCACAATCTTCTCCAGGCGCTGGTTGAAATAGGCCTGCAGATCCTGATTGTTCTTCATGCCGTGAGCTTTGATGAATTCCTGAATCTTCGGATTGGCGTCCCACTGCTTGCCGTCAACTTCGTCGCCGCCGATATGGAAGTAGGCATCGGGAAACAGCTTGGCCATTTCCGCAATGAATTTTTCCAGGAACTTGTAGGTCGATTCGCGCGTCGGATCCATGATCGGATCGATGCCACCGCCTTCCAGCGTGTAAGGCCCGGCCCCGCTGGAGAGTTCCGGATATCCCAGGTACCACGACCGCGTGTGCCCGGGCATATCAAACTCCGGCATCACGCGAACGCCGCGATCATGCGCGTAGGCGATGAACTCGCGAATCTCCTCCTGGGTATAGAACAGGCCTTCCGAGCCCGCCTGCGTCAGCTTGGGAAATTTCTTGCTCTCCACGCGGAAGCCCTGGTCATCGGAAAGATGCCAGTGCAGCACGTTCATCTTCACCGCCGCCATGCCGTCCACGTTGCGCTTGAGCACGTCGAGCGGAATGAAGTGGCGGCTCACATCGATCAGCAGGCCGCGCCACGGGAAACGCGGCTGATCTTTGATGGTGACCGCTGGCGCGGCAAATCCCGCGGGCGTGATTTGCACCAGCTGAAGAAATGTTTGCAGCCCGCGCAGAACGCCGAGCGTCGTCGGCGCCGTGAGCTTGGCGCCGGAATCGGCGATGGTCAATTCGTACGACTCATCCTCGCCAACCTTCAGCACGGGCTCAAGGCCGTGGTCGGCGTGAATCTGCAGCGTGGCCGTAGCGCCGGGCTTCTGCCGAAACGGAATCCCAGTTTGCCGCGACAATTGCGTGGTGAATCTTTGGACAGCGGCGTCGAGCGAAGCGTCGCGACTGCCTGGCGCCGCGACAGAAAATGACTGCTTGATTGCCAACTGCCCGCTGCCCATCTGAACGCTGGCCGGCATCGGCATCAGGTTGAGTTGCGGTTGAGTTTGGGCCTGGGCTTCAGCCAAACAAACCAGAGAGATAAATATTCCAGCAGTCAATAAAATTCGCATAAAGTTCTTAACCCACCTTTACAAGTTCGCCGGGCCGGATGGCAGCAAGCACTCGAAGAATTTCAGTGCTGTGCGGCAACAAATCCGACAAGCGGCTCGTTTTAGTACGGATCAAAATAATCGCGATGGCTCTTTGCCGTGGATTTTGTTCGTACTCCAAGCCACGGTCGAGCGTTATGAAAACTTGAAAACCTGCTTTTTCAGCGAGCGCGAGTAATTCTCCATTTTTCTTGCCCGCGAGACCTTCATCCGGGACGGTACGGCAGTCATGACCGGCCAGTGCATTCTTGAATGTTCTAGGGACACACTCGTCGAGGAGTAGCTTCATTCCAATTGGCCGACGACCAGCGACTTCGCATGCTCAAGAGCATGAACGGCGGCTTCACGGGTCACTGTCGGAAAGTCATCGAGGAAGTCGTTCAAGGTCTGGCCGCCTTCCAGATAATCGAGTAAAGCCTGGAAAGGAACTCGTGTCCCGCGAAAAACCGGAGTGCCGCCGAGTACATCAGGATCACGAGAAATCACGTTGTTTGTCGCCGCCATGGTGATTGATCCGTATCGTTCCTAAGTTTACTCCCAGGTTTTGACGACGCCAAACCTAAGACCCGAATGACTAGTGTCCGCCTCCCAACTCGCGCACGATTCCGCCTACAAACTGTTTCGCGTCGCCGAACAGCATCAGCGTCCGGTCGAGATAGTAAAGCGGATTATCAATGCCGGCGAATCCGGGGCTCATGCCGCGCTTGATGACCATCACGGTGTGCGCTTTGTCGACGTCAAGGATTGGCATGCCGAAGATGGGGCTCGACTGATCGGTGCGCGCTGCAGGGTTGGTCACATCATTGGCGCCGATGATCAAGGCAACATCGGTCTGCGGGAAGTCCCCGTTAATCTCTTCCATTTCGATGAGGCGATCGTAGGGAATGTCGGCCTCGGCGAGCAGCACGTTCATGTGGCCGGGCATGCGTCCAGCGACCGGATGGATGGCAAAGCGAACGTCGACTCCCTTCTTGGTGAGTGCGTCATAAAGTTCCCGCACCTTGTGCTGCGCCTGCGCCACGGCCATGCCGTAGCCGGGAACGATGACCACCTTATTCGCGGCCAACAGGATCGCAGCGGCCTCTTCGGGCGTTGCACTCCGCACCGACTTCGCTTCCTGAGCTCCGGCCGCCGAAGCCTGCACCTGACCGAACGCACCAAACAGCACGTTGGTGAACGAACGGTTCATCGCCTTCGACATGATGATCGAGAGGATAAGACCGGAGGAACCGTCGAGCGCTCCGGCGATGATCAGCAACTTCGAATCCAGCACAAAGCCCATCGCCGCGGCCGACAACCCCGCGTAAGAGTTCAACAGCGAGATGACGGTCGGCATGTCGGCGCCACCGATGGGAATGACCAGCAGCACGCCAAAGATCAGCGACACGCCGACGATAATCGGGAAAAAGATCTTCGCTCCGGGATGAAGCACCAGGTAGACGGCGCTTCCCACGGCCACCGCGAACAGCAGGAAGTTGACCAGGTTCTGGCCTTTATAAGTGATGGGACGCTGCGGCAGGATCTCCTGCAACTTTCCCGCGGCCATCAAGCTGCCGGTAAACGTAAGGCCGCCTAGAATGACTTCCATCGACAACACCGACATCATGAACTTCGGCACATCCGGCGACCGCAAATAAAACTCGGCCGAGCCGACCAGGGTGACGCAAAGCGCACCGAAAGCGTGGCTGAGGGCGGTCCGCTGCGGGACGGCAGTCATCTGCACCATGCCCAGCGGTATACCGATGCCCGAACCGAGCACGAGCGCGATGACGATCCATTTGTAGTCGACGATCCCGTGGTGCAGCAGCGTGCCGGCAATGGCCAGCACCATGCCGATCTCCCCGGCAAGAATGCCGTGGCGCGCAGTCGCCGGAGAACTCATCCACTTCAGCGACAAAATGAATAGAGCGCTGGCGACCAGATAGATGATTTCGATGACGTACTGGCTTCCGGCAAACTCAGTCATAAGTTCTTACTTGGACGCCTGCGGTTTGGTTGGGCGGCTGGTTTTGAACATTCTCAGCATGCGGTCGGTAATCAGAAATCCTCCGACCACATTGCTGGTCGCGGCGACAATGGCAATCACTCCCAGCACCAGCGCGAATGTGCTCTTCTTCTCTCCTACAAGCACGATCGCACCAACAACGGCGATGGCATCGAGCGCGTTCGTCAGCGACATCAAAGGCGTGTGTAGCAGCGGCGAAACGTGGCGGATGACTTCGAATCCAATAAATGCCGCCAGCATGAAAACGAAAAGCGCGTCGATCAGGTTATTGCTCATTCGCTCTACCCCTTTTACTTTGTCATCCTGAGCGCAGTGGCTGCGACGCGAAGCGGAGCAGCCACGCAGTCGAAGGACCCTGCGATCGGTAGGGATCCTTCGGCTCCGCAAGCGTTCGAAGTGCAAACTCTTGCTCCCCTCAGGATGACAACGTGATGCTAACCGCCCGCTGTCGCCAGTGCCGGCAGCTTGAAAAATTCCCGCACTCGCGCATTGACCACTTCGCCACCATTAGTAATCATCGTCTCGCGAACAATCTCATCCTGCTGGTTCAGTTGCAGCTTGCCCTCTTTCACCATGTAGAGCAGAAACGTCGTCACGTTGCGGGCATACATCTGGCTGGCATGATAGGGCACGCTGGTGGCGAGATTAATCGCCCCAATAATCGTCACTCCATGCGCCTGAATCGTTTCTCCGGTGCGGGTAAGTTCGCAATTGCCGCCGCGCTCGGCCGCAAGATCCACAATCACCGACCCCGGAGCCATTCCCTTCACCATGTCGGCGGTAATCAAAACCGGCGACTTCTTGCCAGGGATGACCGCGGCCGTGATCACGATGTCGCTATCGGCAACCACCCGGGTTAGCAGTTCCCGTTGTCGCGCATAAAAAGTTTCATCCTGCGCGGTGCCATAACCTCGCGCGTCCTGCGCGTTCTGCGCCTCAATCGGAAGCTCGATGAAGCGTCCTCCCAGGCTCTGCACCTGCTCTTTGGCCGCGGGACGCATGTCATAGGCCGACGCGACCGCGCCCAAACGGCGAGCTGTCGAAATCGCCTGCAGGCCAGCGACCCCCGCGCCAATCACGAACACACGCGCCGGCGTGATCGTCCCGGCAGCGGTCGTCATCATGGGAAAGATTCGCGGCGAGGTTTCGGCAGCCAGCAGCACAGCCTTGTAGCCGCAGCAGGTCGCCATCGACGAGAGCGCATCCATGCTCTGCGCACGTGTAGTGCGCGGCATCAACTCCACGGAGAAAGCTGTGATGCCCGCCTGCGCGATCTGCTGCACAACTTCCGCTGAACCCAGCGGCCGCAGAAACCCGATCAGCGCCTGCCCCTGCCGCATGAGCGGAAGGTCGGCCTTTCCTGTAATGTCATTGGACCCGTAACAGAGCACCTGCACCACGATGTCAGCGGTCCCGAACACCGCGGCGCGATCCGCCACAATCTTCGCGCCCTTGTCCACATACATCGCGTCGGGATAGCCCGCTTGCTCGCCCGCTCCAGTTTCCACAATCACCGTGAGTCCGGCCTTCACGACGTTCGGAATCACAGCCGGAACGAGCGCCACCCTGCGCTCCCCGGGATAGCTTTCTTTCGGAACTCCTACAATCACGCGCTCAAGTCCTTTCGCTTGCGTAAGTCCAACAAAGCGAACTGAAAACACTATCAGATCATCGTAGGAACTGAAAGTGAGGCACCCCTAAACACTTTGGATTAGATTGCCGCCGTTCCCGATTTGGTTACAAGCAAATAGCAATTTGAGCGAGCGTGGTTCGATCGCAACCACTGGACACCGTCAAATCGGAACTTGATTAGATCTGAAGAAGACTACGATCTGAAGAAGACTACGAAGACTAAGAAGATTTACACAGGAATGTGACTGAATTGTCATTCTCAGCGAAGCGGGAAGGAGAGCGAAGCGATCCTTCCCGCAAAGTCGAAGCATCCCTACCGGGCCGCGACTTGCCCAGCGCAGGCCTCTACAACGCATCCGCCCCCTGCAACAGTTTCTTCATCCCCGCCCAACTCTTGCGTGACGACTCCTCCGGCGAGCCTCCGCCATTCCAATGCGTCTCCAGACTCACTGCGTAGCGGTAGCCATCGCGCTTCAGCGCCTTGAACTGCCCTGACCAGTCGATCACTCCCCCGCCCATCGGCGCCCAGTCATACTTCTGTCCTTTTCTGACGACATCTTTGCAGTGGCAGTGCCCAATGCGCTCTTTAGGTATCAAGTTGTAGCCATCCGGATAAGGAATCTCGCCGCTGGCCGCGGCATTGCCGGGATCCCAATTCAGCATGAGCGAAGGAGACTGCACTGCACTCAACAACTTCGCCGCCTCGGCCGCAGTCGCCGTGTTGCAGGCCATTTCATTTTCCAGCAGCAGGATGATTCCTTTCTTCGCCGCCTTGGCAGCCGCATCCCGCAGCTTGTCGTTGATGGCGCCGCGATAGGGAGCCTGATCTTCCAGCCGCCAGAAGTCGAAGCAGCGTACGCGATCCGTCTGAAACGATTTCGCCATCTCCATGGCGCGCTCCAGAACTTCGTCCTGCTGCTCCAGTGTGAAGTTCGCGCCAAAACTTTTGGCCTCGCTGAACTTCGATTTCGGCGCGCCCGGCCAGTCAACCTTAAACAGCGGGCTGGCAATATCGGTCACCTTCAGCTGATATTTCTCCAGAATGCGCCGCGCTTCGGCAACTTCCTTTTCGTCGAGGCTGACAATGTTTTTCTTCCACATGCCGCGCAACTCGATCCAGTGCATTCCGAATTCGCGCGACGCCACCTCGCAGGCATGCCCGAAGTCCTGGGAGATCTCGTCGTTAATGACAGCAATGTGGAATGGCGAATCGGAATCTCCCCGCAGGGCAAATCGCGAAGTGGCGTTCGCCGCTGTCATGGCAACCATCCCGGCAAGAAATTGGCGGCGTGCAAACTGAACTGGCATGACCTCTCCTGCGCCTGGTTGCAAACGCCGACCAGGCGCAAAAAGAATCTACCATTAACGAAACGCCGCCGGATAGCCGCGCACTCTGCGATCCCGTCGAAGGTCAGCTCCGTTTCTGGCGGAAACGAGCCTTATGCCTTTGACATGAAGGATGAAGCCGGGCTCGACCGATTCGCAGCATCGTTAACCGTCCTCAGCCCGCCAGACGCATCTCGCTAAACAGCGACACGCACGGACTCCAACTCGGGGATGCGATGCGAGGTTTGCAGGGATTTGACGGCATCTTCGGCCGTAAACTTGCCCATCACTAGCGCCAGCTTACGGTTCGTCGTCATGTGGATACGGGTGGGATCAAGCCGCTGAACATATTCAGGAGCGCGACCACCACGTTTCACTTTCACGACAAACTTGATGTTTTTCATAATTGATGTCCTTAAGTTGCGCAAGTTCCGGAGTACGTTAACAATTCGAGCTTCACTTCTTTAAGGTTGCGTACACCACCGCTGTAAACGGCTGCCCACACTCCAGGCACCTCGGCATTGACCGCGAGGTGATCAATCCGCAAGAGGGACACATCCTCTGTGATCGATACTCAGCGGGCTCCGCTTTCACCCTCCGCATTCCATTGAGAAGCAGCATCGCGAGCAGAACGATCAGAAGTC
Organism: Candidatus Sulfotelmatobacter sp.; assembly: GCA_035701745.1. Lineage (GTDB taxonomy): Bacteria > Acidobacteriota > Terriglobia > Terriglobales > Acidobacteriaceae > Sulfotelmatobacter. Next base: position 15,796 of record DASSRO010000257.1, read on the forward strand.
CGAAGAGAATACCGATTACGGTCATAGAGCGACCCCCTCCTGGCGAGTGCTGCACCAAAACGCGCGCGCAGGCAATCACTGGATGAAAAGCCTAAGTTACGGGAGTACTTCAGATGGACTGGCTTAGGTCAGAAGACCTGAAAGAGGAGAAAAACTTAACCACCCCAGTCCTTAGTATAGCAGATGCTCAACCCGTGTGAACCGACGTGGGAGCGGATCGATGAATGCAACGGCGGAGCCGACGCGTCGATGCCGTGCGCCGAAATCTTGATCTTCCGCCCAAAAAAACAAAACGCCTCAGACTCCGAAGAGTCCAAGAGGCGTTTGTTGATCAGCCCTCCCCCAAGTGCTGCTCAAAAACAATCTAACTCCGGGGCCCATTCCCGGTAAATGGCTCCCCCGTGCCATGCATGGCACGAACGTGGTGGTCGAAGAAACACCGCCAAACACGGCTGCAAGCGCCTGAAAAATAAGGAAAGGCTGACCGGCCGTCTAGGCCTGTGGTTCTTCAGGCGGCTTTCCGGCAGGCAGGAACTGTGGATTTCGGTTTCGAAACCCTGGCTATTTTCGGATCGTCGGGAGGCGCGAAATTGCGCACAAAGTAATTGTTCACGACTGAAATGGGAGGTATCTTGTCTCAAAGACCGCGCCGAGATAATCCGGGTTCAGGAGCATCTTATGCGTCTTAGGCGTTCCCTCCTCACCAGAAGCAACTTCCTGAATGCGAAGCAAATGTATCAGCAAGGAGTAACCCTCGGCACTCTGCTGATGTGGCCGATTCGTTCCCGTTCGAACTCAGACCGGCCTCACATTTTCAAACTGCGAGACGGAACCTCTTTCCTTGCCCCTCGTGAAGGCCTCAGCTTTCACCTTTTGTGGAGGGAGATCTGGGTCGAGGAAGTCTATGCGCAAGCTGGAATTCGCATCGCGCCCGAAGATACCGTCGTCGATATAGGAGCGAACCTTGGCGTCTTCAGCCTTTGGGCCTCTTCTCGATGCGAAAGCGGCAGAGTCGTTGCCGTGGAACCTTCCCCGCGAATGGCTGACTTTGCCCGCCGCAACGCCGCCAGAAATCGCAGGTCCAATATTACGGTGCTCCAGGTTGCTTGCGGCGGCTCGGCAGGCCGGGCGGTGCTCTATACAGCTTATGGGGACGAGGCCAGAAATACTCTGGATCCTCATTCCGCCAGTTCAGCGCAGGCATTGGCCGAGGTGGAAGTGGTCACGCTCAGTGAGCTATTTCGCAGAACGAATGTTGAGAACTGCAACCTTTTGAAAATCGATTGCGAGGGTTCGGAATACGACCTCCTGCTGAAATCGCCAATAGAGATTTTCAGTAGGATTCATCAAATTGCTCTGGAATATCACCCCGGGTTCAACGAATCCGACACCCCTGACAAACTTGGGAATTTCTTGAATGCCCGGGGATTCGACGTGTCTACTCGGCAAGGAGAAATTCCTGGCTACGGCTATCTGTATGCCAGGAAGTTGCGAACTGCGTAGATGCCCTTTGCGCAGATTACGCGCAAACCGTGGCTGAAAAGCCGGCCGTTGGCGTGATCTTTCTCGCGCCAAGGCGAACGCACCGTGGCATCAAGTGAGCAGCGAAATTGCCTTAAATAAGTTATCCTGATAACCATGGACCATCTGGAAGTGCTACGTGAAAAGATCGCCAGTCTGCGCGGCGAGATCGCGCGCGTTCAAGAATTAAATAACCAGTACCGGCGCCAGGGCCGCAATGACGCCGAGGCTCACCTCGCCCACGGCCAGAGACTGGAGCGCCTGCAAGAAATCCAGCAGGAACTGTCGCAACTCGCCGGCCTTGGACGAAGGGTTCTATCGGTCGAACAAAGGAAAGAAGAGCACCGTTCCCGCCTGCTTCCCGTCAAAAGGGCATCGTAGCCAAAATCAGCGCATCGCGATGCGGAATCGAATGCCGCAAACAAGAGGCTGGAGCCGACGAGCGGACTTGAACCGCTGACCTGCCGATTACGAATCGGCTGTTCTACCAACTGAGCTACGTCGGCTTGTTTTCGATTCTAAATGGCTGTCCAAAAAGCGTAAAGCACCATGCTGCCGTAACGTGCGGAACCACCGCAGTGCTGCTCGCGTCTCGCGCCCAGGTCAACTCCTTCCGTAACTACGCCTCCGCCCGCGCCGACTGCTAGCCTGCAATCAGGACGTGCCCCATTTCATGGGCTGTTAGGGATGCCGCCGAATAGGAGCAGAATCAGGCGGGGACGCTCTCTCAGAGATGGCCTGCGAGAATCCTTCGCTCGACTGGAAACAGCCCAATTTTTCTCTTATCGCCAGCGCGCTCGGGCAAGAACCAAGCGGTGTTTCAGCACGTCGCCTCTTTGCCCGTCCACCGAAATCGATCTTAAATCTGCGACGCCGCCCGGGCTTTGACCAGCGCTTCATACTCCTGGTCCGAAGCGGACGATAGCAGCACCCACATCGTGTAAACGCCCATCGCGGTCCCCAGCGGAATGTTGGTGAACAGCGAAATAAACGCCAGGATCAGCGCCATGCTCCGCGCCCAACTCTCGCGTTGCAGCAATCCCCACCCTGTCAAAAATCCAAACGCAGCTTTGGCCAGCACAATGAATCCGAGAGTAGTGAACAGCGCAGTCAGGAATCCCGTGGGCACATCCGATGGCACGTCTTTCATCTCATGCAGATGAGGAAACAGCGCATTCCCCAGGACCAGCAGCACCAGCCCTCCCAGCGTGTTGAACGCCGAAAACGCCAGCCACAAAATCGCCAGCAGATGCACGTGCCGCTGTACTTTTCCCGGCAACGCCCGCGGCGCGATCGTACCCAGGATCTGTTTGCCGCACTTGCTGCAAAATCCTTGTCCCGGCTGTACCTCAGTGCCGCATCCATCGCAGAACATGTTTTAATCCCCCGGTCTGTTCGCAACTCGCGTTTCTTATTCGCAAGCCTGCGACGTTCAACAGATGATACGAAAACATTTCAGGAGAGTTCCGTGAATGCTCACTCACAGTCCTCGCCGATATCGCAGCGTCTCGAATCTGAAAACGAAAAGGCCACCCGGCAACAGGGTGGCCTCTTCTTCAAGGGAGAATAGTTCCAACGGAGCTTTAAAATCCGTCAAAACTTTCTGCTGCAAATCTTATGAGTCTAAAAACGGGGGTGTCAAGCGATTTTTGTGAAATAAATGTCTTTGTTTTCAATGGCTTACAAAATCAATCAACAAACCTGAAGAGTGTAGCAATTTGAGACGACAGCCCATCCCGTACCTTCTAAAACGATCTATTTAAAGCTACTTACTCGCTTCATACTGGGTTCTGAGGCGCCTGGCGCCCCGCTTCCGGCCCGCCCGCCGCCCCTCCTTTGACCACAGTTTCAGTAAGCCGCAGCGAGATGAATTCCATCTGTTCTGGACGGTCAAAAACCTTGTCGGGATACCAGCGCTTCATCAAAATGCGGATTCCGCCGAAAGCTATGCCCGCCACAATCGCCAGTCCGCCGACAATCGCGCACAAGATCACAGTATTGAGAATCAACATGTAAAGATCGCGCGCTTGCGGGTTGTCGCTCGGCGTGTTCCAGGTAACGCTGGCCTCGTAGTTCACCATGTTCAACAGCGATTTCGCATCGCTGTCGGAAACCGGCCCCGTGGCTATGACAATGATCGGCCCGGTGCGCTTGTCGAAGAATGATCCCGCATTCTCAATGCTCGAAACTCCCTGCTGCGACTGCGCGATGTGATTCGCGGCCTCGATGCGCCGCAAGTGTTCCGCCGCCATCTGCGGCGTCGGATAAGAGATCAGCATCAGCGTCGCTTCCCCACTCGAAGTGCTATAGCGTCCCAGGCTCACTTCCGAGCTCGCGCCAAAGTCGACCAGGTCCGCCGCAACCGGAGGCGCCTGCGCAGCCAGCGCGGCCGGGCCCATCACATATTTTTGCGTGTTCGCCACATAGCCGCGGCGCGGCATGAACTCGATAAACGACGGCAAGTTCGCTGAATTCCCGTTGGGACGCGGCAGTGCTCCTGCCAGTTCGCGCAACTCCGCTCCCGCCATGGCCGATTCCCTGCTGAACTGCGCATCCACCAGCACATTTCCCCGGTAAAACAGCACGCGTTGTCCCAGCGACGCGCCCTGGTCGCCGATCTGCTCCTTCGCCATCTCAGGCTCAAGATAGAACGTGTACGCTCCAAATGCTCCGGAAGCGTCCGCAAATCGCGCCGCCCGAATCTTCAACGTGCGCCCATCGTCCCGCGTGTAAGTGCCCGAAGCCAGATCGGTGAAGCCATATTCCTTGAGCACTGCGGCATTCGTAGAATCAGCGGCCGCCGGATCACCGCTGGTTTGCGGAGCCCCCTGCAACTCCCACCCGCCGAACTGTTGCGGAAGCAGCGCGGCCGGCTTGGAAGGATTCTGTTTGGTCGAAGAATCAACGCCGGCAGGTCGAGCAGAAGCGTCTGCCGCCGATGCGACGCTCAAAAGACATGCCACTATCAACGCAATATCGACAAACCGGGAAAATCTCATGGAATGGCCCCGCAGGCGCAGAACTCGCCTACTAATTAGACCACAGAGCCAAAAGAAAGGTTTCACAAACGCAAAAATGCGTGACAACCAGAAGCAGTTTTATCGTGGTGCCACCCTGCCTTTTGAAATTCCGGAGAGGCGCAGCAAGCGTTAATTTCTGTGCGCACCAACCCAAATCTTTTTCTTGCATGGCGCACTTCCTTCTGGCCGTTCAGTGCTGGCCCGAGGCACTTGCTTGTATGGAGAATCCCGCGTGAACAATCGGTCGCGTAGAGCGGCAAGTTGATCGCACGGCGCCCGACGCAAATCCCTCGGCAGTCATCACTCCGGTCCGCGCACCCCCGCCGCCCTACACCACTTTCATTCTGCAACCTCAGTCTCTAAGTCACCGCCCATCATTAACTTGCACAGATCTATGTGACCTTCGTGCCTCCCCTGCTACACGTCGGGGCCATTCCCCCGCCATCCCTGTTATTGCAAACTGAATACAGGTGATAGTAATGGGCTCGGGAACTGTGGCCATGGAGCAGCGGCGTGGAAGTCGTACCAAAGCCGTTCTTCCGGTGCGCGTAAAGGGCAAAGACAGCGCCGGCAAGGCTTTCGACATTCTGGTCCACACGCTGGACGTAACTCCTGACGGGGTACGGTTGGGCTCAGTGCGTCACCAGTTAAAAGTGCTTGACGAACTCACGGTTTTCTATCGCCAGCGACGCATTCAGTTTCGCGTGGTTTGGACCAAGAAGCTTGAGGGCACCTCGGAATATCAAGTCGGGCTAAAGGCCGTTACGCACGACAGTGAAGCCTGGGGGCTGAGTTTTCCGGACTATAAACGCCAACCCAATTCACCGTCGGCGGTCTTAAGCAGCGCAGGGGCATAACAGGAGAGGACTATGAACTACAACTTACACAAACTTTGGTCAGATGAAGAAGGTCAGGATATCGCCGAATACTCTGTCATGCTGGCAGTCGTCCTCGTGATCGTCGTGGGCACGGTGCGCCTGATCGGCTCCAACGCCTCCAACGTCTTCTCGCAAGTCGGCAGCTCGATCCAGTAATCAGCCTTCTCGGTTACTCCGATCGCGAAGCAAAGCTGAAAGTTATTGTCCAGCGGCTTTATCCAGCTTGCTGGCCACTTTCACTCCGCTCAATCCATCCACATACTTCGCGATTCCCCGGTAGAG
>DASSRO010000258.1:0-2848 GCA_035701745.1 Candidatus Sulfotelmatobacter sp.
CGTGTTGCCGTGGGCAAAGCACGTTGCCAGCGGACGCGAGCTCGTGCGGCGCGCATTCGACGCCGCATATCGGATCGGCGACCTCACTTTTGCGTCGTACAGCTGGGATCAGCTAGTGTCATGAGTTAGAGATTAGTTGACAAAGAGGCGCGAATGGCTGATCCTGGGTCATGCCTACAGGCCGACCCAAAGAAACGCTGGAGTTGACAGGGGAGGAGCGGGAAAAACTGGTGTTGCTGGCGCGGCGTCCGAAGTCGTCTCAGGCGCTGGCAATGCGGGCGCGAATCGTTCTTCATTGCGCCGAGGGCGTGGCCAACGATAAGGTGGCGCAGCAGCTGGGGGTGACGCGGGCGACCGTCGGAAAATGGCGCGAACGCTTTCGTACACGCCGCATGGAAGGGTTGCTGGACGAGCCGCGGCCCGGTGCTCCGCGGTCCATTACTGACGAACAAGTGGAAGACGTAGTCACACAAACGCTGGAGTCGATGCCGGAACACAGCACGCACTGGAGTACGCGCCTGATGGCGCAGAAGACAGGACTGTCGCAGACGGCGGTGGTGCGCATCTGGCACGCCTTCGGTCTGCAGCCGCACCGCGTGGAGAACTTTAAACTCTCCAAAGATCCACAGTTCGTGGAAAAGGTCCGGGATATCGTGGGCCTGTATATGAGGCCGCCCGACAACGCTGTCGTACTTTGTGTGGATGAGAAAAGTCAGGTTCAGGCGCTCAACCGCACACAACCGATTCTGCCATTGGGGCCGGGCGTACCGGCGCGCCAATCGCATGATTACGAACGTCACGGCGTAACCTCCCTGTTCGCCGCGCTGAATGTGGCTACGGGCGAGACCCTCGCAAAATGCCACAGAAGGCATCGTCATCAGGAGTTCCTGAAGTTCCTGACAGTCATCGATTCGACGCTGCCCAGCGATGCCGAGGTCCACGTGGTTATGGACAACTACGGCACTCACAAGGTGAAAAAAGTACGCCAGTGGATCACGCGCCATCCTCGCTATCACGTCCACTTCACTCCTACCAGCGGAAGTTGGCTGAATCTGGTCGAGCGGCTGTTCGCCGACGTGACCCGACGCTGCGTTCGCCGGGGTAGTCACACAAACGTGGCTCAACTCGAAAAGGCAATGCTCGCTTATCTGGAGCATCGCAATCGTGCTCCCAAGCCTTTCGTCTGGACTGCGGACGCCGACCTCATTCTCGGGAAAGTGGAGCGCCTTTGTAAGCGAATTTCTAACTCAGGACACTAGCAGCCCGTGTATTAACGTTTTTTCTGGTTTCTGAAGGTCTGAATTGAGGCGAAAGAATGACTATTCGTAATGGCGTTACATGCAGGCTGGTAGTTACCGGCGAGAACACATTCCGGAAGAAAGAGCCGACGGAGAACCAGGTCCGCTCACCCAAACAAGAAGCTCAAGCACGGAAATGAGTGCCCGGATGCTGTCCTGCAGCCCTCGCGGCGTTCCGCACCCGGCCAACTTACGCATCACCAGCCCGAGATTGAAGGCGGCCGCATGAATCAGCAGACGTTTGATGATGTTGGGATGGCGCCGCAGGTGCGTGCGCCGCATCGCACCGGTTTCGTACATGTGCGCGAAGCCTCGCTCCACCAACTCGCCACGTCGGCGGAGAAGCCGCTTACCACGCTCCCCTCGAATGCGCCGCCGATTCTCATACACCGCTGCTTGTTCCTCCGCCTTGCCTATCCAGCGGCGTCGTCCGCGATCCGGTTCCGAGCAGTAAGAGCGCACCTTCCACTGTTTCAGCGTCAGCACGGTTTCATTGCTGTGATAGCCCTTGTCGAGCACGGCCTCGGCCGGCCCCTTAGGATTCACCGCCGTTTTGGGGCAGGCAGCTGCCACCTCACAGATGTTCTCGCCTGCCTGACATAATGTGTCGCTGACGGTCTGGGTATCGCCCTCATCGGCCGGATGCAGGGCAACCGCGACAATCGCGCCCGTTTCCAGATCCACCGCGTGTTCCGCCTTGTGTGCCAGATGCGTCCGGCCATCCTTCATCTTCGTGATGCGGGCGTCGGGATCGTGCGGGTTCTCCCAGTCGTCGTTGGAGCCTTTCTTCGGACGCTTCCGGTCCAGTTTCGCCAGTTGCTCCCGCGTCGGCGTCTCGATCCCGGATTCTTTGGCCAGACCTTTCAAAAACTCTTCATAGGTCTCGCCGCTGTCACGCTTCACGATCGAACGCAGGGCAGCATTGGCTTCCAGTGTGGTCCCGTCGATCGAGATCGTATTGCCTTTCAACAGTCCTTCCTCGGCCAGCATCTGCAGAACCCAGCCGAACACCTTACGGTGCGTTTCGACGTCGATCAGGCGTCTGGTGCGGGAAATCGTCGAGTGATCCGGCGTCGGCTCCGTCAGTTCATAGCCGAGAAAACGCCGCAGAGCCAGCGAATCGGCAGCACGCCATGCTATGCCACGCTCGGAGACGAGGCCTTCGAAATATCCCAGCAAAAGGAATCGAAAGTAGGTGCCCGGCGGCAGACCGGGCCTGCCTGTCTTTGCTGCATAGAAACTGCGGCAGGACTCCTCCGCGAACCTGTCGAATCCGCGCTTCCTGAGCAGACCTTCCAGCCTTTCATAGAACGGATGGCCGTCAGGTCTCGACAGCGATGCCGTTTCGATCCAGATCGCCTCCTGCCTCTCTTGTCCTCGCTTGCCCAGAGACATGCCTCATCGTAATGCAGATCTGCCCTTGTGGGCCAGGTTTAAAATTGGAGTTGCACCACGGGCTGCTAGTTCCGCTCCCTGCTTCTGATAATGCCTCACTCCCCAGACCGGCGCCTTGGTGTCTACATTCTTCCATTCCGACAGGCTCGGTGGAA
>DASSRO010000259.1:0-28267 GCA_035701745.1 Candidatus Sulfotelmatobacter sp.
TTAACGTAGGCAGCGTTCGAAGGAACGGTATAGCTTCCGAGCATATGCGCCCAGATCGGCGTCGCCGCATTGTTCGGGGTCGTATGCACACTGCCCAGACTGCTCTTGTTCGCGTCGTAGATGGACAGCGTGTAATTAGCCTGACCATCCCCGGCAAGCCGGTAGGCGCTGCCGCCGAACGAGATTACATCTCCCGATGAGACTGGGAAGAACTGGTTCGTGCCCGAGGAATCGGTGGCGTAATATGCCGCGAACGTGCCGGCACCTGTGAGCAACGCGTATTCGTTTCCTGTTTCGGCGTTCGCTGGGTCGTTCAATACGGTCGCGTTGCCGGTTCCGGCAAATACCCAGTCCGCAGATCCCGTCTCGAAGCCGGCGTTCGGGAGCAGGGGAATCACTCCGTACAGTGTTGCCGATTGCGCGTCGGGGTTGGTCACCGTCACGTTCACCGTGCCGGGGGCGTGCGGAGGAGTGCTGGCGTTGATGGTAGTGCTGTTCGCGACCGAGACGTTAGAAGCCGAGACGCCGCCAAATGTTACTGTGGCTCCGGAAACGAAATTGGTGCCATTAATAACGATGCTCGCTCCGCCAGCCGTGGAGCCGGTTGGCGAACTGAGAGAAGTAATCGTGGGCGCCGGCGTCGGCGAGACGTAGGTGAATGCTCCAGAGGCGGACTGCGTGTCAGAATTCACGACCGTCACATTGACGGCTCCCGCACTCGAAATCGCCGGAGTGGTCACATAGATTGCGCTCGAACTGACGGAGATCACTGTTCCGGCCACGCTGCCGAAAGTTACGGTCGGGGAAGCCAGGAAATTTGCCCCGCTGATCACTACAAGGGTTCCGCCATTGGTTGAACCAGAGGCGGGAGTGATTGCCGCGATTGAAGGCGCGGGCTGGCTATAGCTGTAGGCTCCGGAGGCGGTCGCGGTTTGGCCGTCGGGATTGGTAACAACTACATCTACTACCCCTGCGCCTTGCGCAGGCGTGAGCCCGCTGATAGAGCCCGGTGTGGCGGTGACGCTCAACGCCGGAATTCCGCCGAGGGTCATCTTCGCTCCAGGCAGGAAGTTGCCTCCGGAAACAGTAATCTTGTTTCCCCCACCCGGCGGACCGGTCACCGGCGACACCGCATTGATGAATGGCGGCGGATTGAATCGGTACGAGAGAGAGGAAGTGCTCGTCAGGCTGTAAGGATTCGTGACAGTGACAGCCACCGAGCCCGCGGCGCCGGCAGGACTGGTTGCCGTGATCGTAGTGCTGTTGACGACGGTGACGTTGGTGGCCTGCGCACCGCCGAATTTGACCGTGGCCCCGGGAACAAAGTTCGCTCCCGAAATATAAACGGGCGTGGCGGTGTTCGCGGGGCCGGAGTTGGGACCGATCCAGCCGAGCGTAGGATTCGTGATGTAGGTGAAAACCTGACCCGGAGTCGTACGCAAGAAGAGGCCATCGTCGAAGTAGGCCGTCGCGGTTACCGAGTTGTTGTAGATCTCGACGAAGAAACGGATGTACCGGCCGTTGCTGGGAATCACGAATGTTTGCTGGTTGAAGGTCCAGGTATTGGCTGTGACGTTTGGAGTGCTGACGTAAACAGGATTCTGCTGGTTCACGTCACTCACCTGCAACGACCAGCGGGCCGAGCCATCTCCGCCCACCCGCGACACCCAGCCGCCGAACGTAATCACGTCCCCCGGATTCACGGGCAAATATGAGGAATTGACTCCCGTGAAAACCGCGCTGAGGATTGGATGGTTGCCGGCGTTCGATTTGAGCTGCGCGAAATTATTGCCGCCATGGGCCTGCGTCGAGCTGGTAATTATGCTCTCCGAGCCTGAACCGTTAAAACTCCATCCGGCGTTGCCCATCTCGAACCCAGGATTGCCGACGGGCTGAAGAGCCGATGTTTGCCCATCTGGATTGGTCACCACTACCGTTGCGGCCCCCAGGGCATTGTTCGGCGCAGTCACAGTAAGGGTGCTATTGCTCACGACCACGACATTGGTGCCGGCTACGCCACCGAATGTCACCGTGGCTCCGCTCTTGAAGTTGGAGCCTGAAAGCGTGACCGAGGTTCCACCGCCCACCGGACCGATCACCGGTGAAATAGAATTGAGCGCAGGCGGCAGAGCATATGTAAAGGCGCTGCTCAGAGAACTGCTCTGTCCGTCAGGATTTGTCACTGTCACCGTGGCCGCGCCTGCTGCTCCGGCGGGAGTGAATGCCGTGATACTTCCGCTATTGACCACCACAACGCTGATCGCTGCAGCGCTGCCAAACTTTACCGTCGCTCCCGTCACGAAATTGGAGCCGGTCAAAGTCACCGCAGTTCCGCCGTTTGTGGAACCGCCGGCCGGGGACACTCCGGTGAGGCTTGGCGGTGGATAAAGCACGTAGGTATATCCCGCGGACAGAGTTCCGGCATCGCCATCCGCATTGGTCACAACTACGTTGACCGTCCCGGAAGAGTGCGAGGGCGTAGTCGCGGTGATGGTAGTGCTGTTCACCACGTCTACATTCGTGGCCGCTACACCACCGATAGTGACCGTGGCACCCGAGAAGAAATTCGTACCCGTTATTGAGACCGCGGTACCGCCCGAGGGAACACCAGAATTCGGCGCGATCGACGTGACGGTTGGAGGCGGATCATAGGTAAACCCTGCGTTCGCGACCTGTTGCTGCAGGATCGCGTCGTCAAAATTCACCTGCGCCGTCGTGGTGTTGCTATAAACCTCGGCGTAAAACCGAACATACGCCTTGCCCGATGGCACCGTGTAGGTCTGCTGGAATAAGGTCCATGTGCTGGCGGTGGCGTTTGGCGTGGAGACATAGATCGCATTCGCCTTGTTGGAATCGACCACCTGCAGAGCCCAGTGGGCCTGACCATCCCCAGAGAGTCGGGCGATCCAACCGCCGTAAGTAATAATGTCGCCCGGACTCACGGGCAGGTACTGCGAGGTACCGCTCAGAACTGCGTTATAGCTCGGATGGTTGCCAGCCTGTGAGGTCAGTTGCAGGAACTTGCTGCCGCCGTGCGCCTGGCTGCTGTTCGTGACGATGGCGTAGGAACCGCTGTTGCCATTCCAAGCCCAGCCTGGTGTGCCTAGTTCAAATCCGGCGTTGGTGAGCGGAGTAACGACGCCAACCAGGGTCGCACCCTGCCCGTCAGGATTGGTGACCGTCACATTGACAGGTCCAGCAGGATTGGCCGGAGCGGTTGCCGTGATGGTCGAGCTGTTCGTAACCACAATATTCGTTGCGGCGCTCGAATTGAATGTTACAGTCGCCCCCGCGAGGAAGTTTGACCCGGAGAGAGTCACCGAGGTTCCGCCATTGGTGGAACCGACAGACGGAGAGGCCGAGACCAGACCCGGCGGCGGATTATACGTGTAGGCGCTATTCAGCGTGCTGAATTGCGCATCGGGATTAGTAACGGTTACATTCACCGCTCCCGCGGAATTGGCCGGCGTGACCGCGGTGATCTGGCCGCTATTTACGACCACCACGCTGGTTGCCGCGGCGCTGCCAAATTTCACCGTCGCTCCCGACAGGAAGTTTGAGCCCGCGAGCGTCACGGCGGTCCCGCCATTGATGGAACCAGACGCCGGAGCGATGGAACTGAGAGTTGGAGGCGGATAAGAAAGGTAGGTAAATCCCGCCGAGAGCGTTGCCGAATCTGCGTCGGGATTGGTTATGGTCACGTTCGCCGTGCCCGGCGAATTTGCCGGTGTGGTCGCTGTTATCGTGGTGCCGTTTACCACCGTGACGTTGGTGGCAGCGACGCCGCCAATCGTGACGCTCGCGCCAGTCACGAAGTTGCTGCCGGTCAGGGTGACCGCCGCGCCCCCGGCCGCACTGCCGCTGTTGGGCGAAATGGATGTGAGAGTCGGAGGAGCGAGATAGGTGTATCCGCCCACGGCGAGTTGCCGTTGCAGAATGGCGTCGTCAAAATTCGACTGCGCGGGAATCGTATTGTTGTAGACCTCGGCATAAAAGCGGACGAAAGCCTTTCCCGCGGGAATGGTGTAAGTGGCCTGGCCAAAGGTCCAAGCGCTGGCCGTAATGTTTGCCGTCGAAATGTAGGTTGAATTCGCCTGATTGGAGTCAGCGACGGCAATCGTCCAGCGGGCAAAGCCGTCGCCCGCAACACGTGCGATCCATCCGCCAAATGTAATTTTGTCACCAGGATTTACTGCAAGAAATTGCGAACTCCAGCTGCTTCCGGTCCCGAGGATCGCGCCGTAACTCGGCAGATTTGTCGGCTGCGATGTGAGTTGCAGGAAGTTGTTTCCACTGTGGGCCTGCGCGCTATTGGTAACGATCGTGGCGGCTCCGCTGCTATTCCAGATCCACCCGCTGCTACCGGACTCAAACCCGGGATTCGACAATGGGGCCAGCACGACCGCCAACGTGGCGCTTTGCCCGTCGGGGTTGGTTACCGTCACGTTGACCGGCCCAGCCGGGTTTGCCGGGGTTACCGCGGTAATGGTGTTACTGCTGGTTACGACGACGCTGGTAGCGGAGATGCCCCCGAACGTGACCGTTGCTCCCGTCAAGAAGTTCGAGCCGGAAAAAGTAACCGCGGTACCTCCGTTCGTGGAACCGACAACCGGAGAAATGGAGGAAAGCGCCGGCGGAGGGTTGGTAGCCGACAAGAAGGAGCATAGGAAGGTGAATCCAACGATCAACAGTAAGCGCCGAACAGACATCGAGCGAAGCTCCTCTGGGAGGCCACGGGACTGACAGAATCTGCCTATGTACGGACTTTTTTTCCGGGGGGTAGACCCGCTTATTCAGCAGGAGGGGAGAGAATTTCAGCTCGTATTCTCATTGGCAAACGAAGAGAAGTCAAGCTTGAAATTGCCCCCAAATATGCGAAAAAAGGCGGAAAAATAACGATTTCCACGGCGCGTTTTCGCATTGCCAGGTTAGAATCTAATCATCCGCCGCAAATCCTGAACAGTGATTTCAGAGACGATCTCTGTCTCTCGATCTCTAGCATGGTCACTTTGCAGAACCCGGCGACTCGGGGAACGTAGTAGCTTCGCGAGAAGGTAAATGACCGCTGGTTGACTCTGCCCGCGCCATCAGCCAGAAATTCGGCACAACTTTGTTTTCGAACGAAGGCGTTTTCGTGGTCTCGTCATTTCCCGTCAAAGTACAACGTCCTATTTGAACAATTTATATGAACTTCTGTGCTCTGTGAGCATTCTCATTCCGCTTGTAGATTTGGGACTGAGAATAGCGCCTTAGCCCCCCATAAGGAGGTCGCTTGAAAGCCACAGCGATATTTTTATTTTTGATCTTATTCTTGCCCTCGCCCGCGCTGTTGGCGGCGCCAGCGACGCCGGTTCCCGCCGCACAGGCAATCTCGTCGACCGCTTCATCGACTTCATCCACGGTTCCGTCGTCGTTCTTTGGAATGAACAACTACATTTACGGGCCGACCACGTGGTCAGAGCCGTGGCCATCGGTTCCCTTCAGCAGCGCTCGCTTGTGGGATACCTACACCGAGTGGCGGTATTTGCAGCCTACCGCGACTACCTGGAACTGGAGCAATTTGGACTGGTGGCTTAATCAGGCGCACACGCATAACATCGACCTGATTTATACCTTTGGGGGAGTGCCGCAGTGGGCCTCAAGCGAACCTTCCAACACCAACTGCCATCGCGCCTTGACTTCGGGTGCGATCGGGTCCTGCGCTCCGCCTACCAGCCTCACGCTTTGGGACAACTTTGTGACAGCGGTTGTCACCCATGCCGCGGGAAGAATCAAGTACTGGGAGATCTGGAACGAGCCTAACATCCAGGCCTATTGGACTGGCACGCCCGAAGAGTTGGCCACCATGGCGCAGCATGCCTATTCCATCATCAAATCGATCGATCCCAATGCGGTCGTGATCAGCCCGTCCCCGTCCGGCTATTGCTACAACGGCGTCTGCCAGATCGTCGGCACTTCTGACGGCCCGACGTGGCTCGCGAACTTTATTTCCGCAGGCGGCAACTCCTCCGTAGATGCGTACGGATTCCACGGTTATCCGGGAAGCGTCGCCGAATGGATTAACGCCTATATGGACCACTACAACGGCGTTCTGACCAACGCGGGTATCACATCGAAGGAATTGTGGGACACGGAAGGGTCATGGGGCTCTCATCCCCTCGCAACCGAAGAGCAGGATGCTGCGTATCTCGTCCGCCGATACTTCCTTGAGCGGTCGAAAGGCGTCGCCCGATTCTACTGGGAAGCCTGGGACGCTACCGGAAATTGGGGAACCATGTGGTCTGCGGCTAGCGGCATCAATCCTGTGGGAAAAGCGTATGCTCAGGTGAACAAGTGGATGGCTGGCGCGTCACTTTCTCCGTGCACTCAAGCTTCGAACGGCACGTACACCTGCACCCTGACCCGTTCAAATTATCAAGGGCTCGTGGTCTGGAATCCGAATACTTCGATGAGTTACACGCCGGGTACTGAATTTACGACTCACCGTGACATGTACGGAACGGCTGCCAGTATTACCGGGCCCGTGACGATCGGTCCCGATCCAATCTTGTTCGAAACCCCGGCCTCCGGCAATATTCCTCCTGAGGCAGTGCTCTCTGTGCGCTCAGCGGGAGCCGATACGATCGACTTTTCGGCGCCGACGGGCTACGCGCCGTTCACTATCGTCGCCGACTCGTCCGCTTCCTATGCCCTGACGGGCACGATTTCTTCCCGGACCATCGATTTTGGCGACGGCACCGTGACCTCGGCTGAGTACGCGACTCACACGTACTCCACTGCCGGCACATACACAGTCACACTCACGTTGAACGATACCGACGGTGCCACGGTGAAGATGACGCATACGGTTCCCGTGTACAAACCGTATTGCACTCTCAACACAGCTGCGAATTCGCTGACGCTGTGCGTGCCGGCGAGCAATGCCACGGTGACTTCGCCGGTCCATGTCGTGGGAATCGCCAACGATAGCAGCAGCATCGCGAACATCGCTGCCTACATCAACTGGTCGAAAGTGGCCCAGGTAAACGGCTCACCTACATTTAACCAATACATCACCTTGCCGGCAGGCGCTCACAAGCTGTCGGTCGAAGTGACCGACACTGCGGGCAGAAAGTATTGGATTACCGAGACCATCAACGTACAGTAGCGGCGATCGGAGCCGGTGAAAAATAAAATGGGGAGGCTGGCTACACGCCGCTTCCCCAATTTTTTTTCCCGAGCGAGTACGATTCTAACGGCCTGGCGCCCGCTGAAATGCGCGGACGATCGCGTCAAACACCGGCTTCCCGCCGAAGGAAGCGTCCAGCGGCATCGGCGCCACGGGTTGGTTATCCGGACGCGGCGCTTCCTTGGCGAGCCAGGTGTACTTATCGGACAATCCCCACGTTTGTACCGAGATCACCGCCTTCTCCTCCAGCACTGCATTCAAGTAGGTGTCGTATATTTTTGCCAAATCGTTGTCCCGGCTTCCAAGCGGAGTGCGGGCCTCGCGCACGTCCAATTCGGTGATCAATATCTTGAGACCCAATGCCGCCACCTGACGAAGAAAATCCTGGAACTTGCGTGGGTTGAATTTCGGCTGCATTTCGTCGCGCAGGTGTGATTGGATTCCCAAGGCATCGATCGGTACGCCCGACGACTTCAATTTTTTCAGCAATCCAAGCGTGGCATTTCTCTGGTCTTCGCTGTACGGAAGGTCGTATTCCAGCATGCGCTCGTTCCAGACCAGAAGCGGTTGAGGGTCGGCAGCCTTGGCAGTTCGAAATGCCTTGGCTACATAATCGGGGCCAATATTATCGAGCCAAACGCCCTTGGCCAGTCCGTCTGGACGGCCATCTTTCGGCTGGATAATTTCGTTGACGACATCCCAGGAATGCAGCTTGCCCTGATAATGTCCGACCACGGTGCGGATGTGGTCGACCATAACTTTTTCGGCGTTGCCGCGATTCACCTGTTTTTCGACCCAGTCCGGCAGGTTAATGCCCCAGACCAAGGTATGCCCGCGAAATAGAATCCCATTCTGGTGCGCCCAGTCCACCAGCCAGTCACCGTCGTCAAATTTGAACTTATCGATTCCCGGACGGAGCGCCTTCCACTTCATTTCGCCTTCCGGCGTCATCACGCTGCACTGTTGCACGAAAGCGCTGGCAAAATCAGGATCGGATTGCAAAATCTTCCGGGACGTCGCGGCACCGTAGAGCAACCCTTTACTTGCCGCGGCTGCTTTTAACGTTGTGCCCTGATTGGCGGGAGGAAACGCGAAGGACAGGTTCCGCACCAACTTTCGCGATGTCTCGATACCACCGGCCACCGCTGCCAGGCCGCTTAATCCTGCCGAAACTCCGAGCGCTTGAAGAAACTTGCGTCGTATCATCGATCTTCCTTTCTCCAGATTTAGACAGTCTTCACAATGGCTTTCGGCCCATCAGCCGCCGTGACGGTATAGCCGTCCGCAAATTACGCTGCGCAGTGAGGCGCCCGTCAAAATCCACGGGCACAGTTTCTTCGTAGAAGCTGACCGACCGGACCTCATCCGGGATTGAATGATACTCTCGCCACAACTCCCACATGGCGTGAAGCTGATTCGCGGAAAGATCTCCGGCGGGAGTCTCCTCAACCCGGTAGGTGAGTCCCTGCCATCGCTCCGCAGAAAATATCCTGGCCATCACTGCGTCGTGGCTCAGTTCGTACTCCTGGTGCGCGCCGCTGTACATCTCAACGCTCGCGATCAACCGGTGAAGTTCCGCTTTCTGGATCCGATCAAACGTGGGATAGCAGGCAAAAGGCCAGGAGCGCACGATATGGAACGACCCGCAAAGAACATTCACTGCAAGCAATGAAACCCCGGCGCACCACAGCGCGGTGGAAGGCGTGGCCGCCTGCTTTGACGAGACCACAGCCCTCACGGGAACTAGCGAGCAGGCTCGGCTCTCGGCAACGCGGGCGTATATCCGTTCACCCGAGGCCTGGACGGGAGCGAGCCGCAGAATCGGCGTTAAAAAAGACAGCAGCGGAAGGCGCGGAACCAACCGCATGTACGCCTTGTATCCGTAGACTCGTCCCTCGGGCGCGAGGGCCGTGAATAGCGGCGGCGTGGCTTGCCGGCAAGTATCTTCCGCACCGAGCGCGATCAGGGACGCGTGATCTGAACACCCGACAAACTGCACACGGCTTGCCCAATTCAGCGACTGTAGAATCGCAACCGTGCGCCGGCACAACTTGCAGGAATCGTCATAAATCACGGGCAAGATGCCGGGGAAGATGTTCTTGCCGATCGCGACGAACAATCCTTTCCAGTCGACAAAAATCACATACATGAACTGCAGCGAGAGAAAAGGAATTCGCATCATCATCCCGATGCCATTGTGAAAAGCCAGTCCGGCAAGGGCCGCGAGAGGGCGTAGTCGCGGCCAAAGGATCAACAGGCCAAAAGTGATCTCGAAAGTCACGGCAGACAAAGCCAACAACGTCGTGAGCCAGGGAAAGTGGTCAACCCGCAACCACGGCGTCCAATATCCGAACTCGGCCCATTTCTGGTACATCTGAATGCGCAGGTTGTCGCCGAAAATCCACCCCCAGCCTCCCCGCGCCAGCTTCCAGGTTCCAGGGAAAAAATAAACCAAGGCGAGTGCCGCCATCATGAACCGCAACGGCAGCCCATAAGCTCCCGAGGCGACAGGCGCCTCGATCTCACCTTTATCCGCTCGTTTGATGGCGGCCAAAAGAGAATCAATCGAGAGCGCGTCGCCGCACCGGCTGAAGCCCAAAATCAGGGCGAACCATACCAGGTGGTGATAGTGGTTTACCTTCCCATAAAGCTGTGGAACTCCTAAGACGTAGATCGCAAGCAGTGCGGCCAGCAGACAACTGCAGCGCGTGAAGATTCCGAGAATCGCGGCGATGCAGGCCGCGGCAAACATCGCATAGAGAACCGCCACCACGTGCCCGTTTACGGGAAACACTTTGAGAATGGGCGGCCACGCGACCGGCGGCAACTGCAGCGCTTTGGGCAATTGGGTGAAGCGCAGAATACGCGCGTAGTTCTCCTGCAGCAGGAGCGCGGAGAAAACCACTACGCGAACCACGGCAAGATTGAGAGGATCGGCGCTGGCGGAAAAAAAACGTGAGAGGAGAAGATGGCGGCGCTGAAGACAAATCAGGAAGGCGATGGCAATCGCAAGAATCGTTGCCTCGCGGCCCATCGCAGGCAGGACTTCAATTAATTTTGCATGCAGGGATGAATCGACCACAGTTATGCTCGATCGGCGGCCGATTCCGGCTTGCGCCGGAGAGCCAGCAACGCCCAAATCACAAACCAGGGTTCGACCAGGTAGCGGGCTGCTAATCGTCGCGGCTCGGAGATGAGACGGTAAAACCATTCCAGCCCCAGACGGCCCATCCAACGAGGCGGGGTGGGAACAGCACCCCCGATGTAATCCATGTAACCGCCGGCGTTGAAAATCGCGTTGGCCTCGAGTTGATCCCGGTGCTCATAGACCCACTGCTCCTGCTTCGGCATGCCGATTCCCACGAGAAGGATGTGGGGACGATAATTGGCGATGGTTTGCAGAATTCGTTTGCCGTCTTCACTCCCCGGGCGGTGATCGAAATAGCCGTGAGCATACTCAATTTGCAAGCCTTTGCAGCGCTCGCGCAACCGCTCGACTCCGCGCGCCACGATTTCCGGTTTCGTGCCCAGATAGAAAACCCGCCAGCCCCGCTGCGCCGCCATCGGCAACAGGTGCGCGAAATAATCGAGATACGTAATGCGATGCTTCCGTTTCAGAGGAATGTTCGCGAGCTTTCCCAGCAGCACCACACCCATTCCATCGACGTGGATATTGTGCGCCGCCTCGTAATAGGCGCGCATGGCGGCATTCCGCTGGTACAGGAATAGGCTGTGAATATTGTGATTCCCGATGATCTTCCTCTGCCCGCTTTCAATGGCCGACTCGACGACGCCGTCCAAGTCGTCGACATCCATGATGTCGATCGGCGAGCCGAGGAGGTCGAATCGCTTTAGCGAGCGCATGCGCGTTCTCCGATTACTCGTTGAATGTCTGCGATCATCTGTTCGACTCGGGCCTTCCAGCTATGCTGAGCGATGATTTCCTGCCGGGCCACGCGCCCCATCGCGGGCAGCTTCTGGCGCGACGACCACGCCTCAGTAAGAGCTCTCTTCAGATCTTCCTTATTGCCGGACTCGAACAGAAAACCCGTTTCACCGTTGCGGATGAGTCGTCGCGCATCTGCGAATTCGGCCGCCACTACCGGTTTGGCCATAGCCAGGTACTCGTACAGCTTCAGCGGAGAAAGGTACATGCCGGCAGTCTTCAGTTCGATCTGCCCGGAATACCCGACGTCGAAACCCGCAAGATAGGAGGGGATTTCGTCGAATTTAACCTGGCCGGTAAACTGGACGGCGTTTTGCAAGCCCAGCGTCGACGCCAGCCCGGTCCATTCATTCCTCATGACGCCGTCGCCGACAATCGCCACATTAATGTCGATACCGAGCTCCTGCCGCAGTTCCTTGACGGAGTGCAGAAGCACGTCCAGCGCCTGCCACGCGTTCAGCCGGCCCACAAACCCAACCGTGAAACCGGGAAATAACCGGCGCGCGGTGTATCGTGAAGGATCGAACACGCCGGTGTTGACGCCGTTGGGGACGACGAGGACTTTCTCCCTCGCGACTGCGGCTTCCGTGCAGATCAAATCCTTCAGCAGTTCGCTGATTACGACGATGACGTCACATTCGCGATAAGCCTGAAATTCCAGCCGCCGCGCCAGGCTCGTCAGCACCGAACTGCGCCGCTCAACTGACGCCTCGCGAAATACCAGGGCGTTGCTTTCGAGGATCCAGACGGCTCCGTGTTTTTGAAATTTCCGGCCCAGCGATTGGAAGCTTCCTAAACGCTCGTACACCCAGTCCACGCGCCCGCCGAGTTCACGCCATGCCGCCCGGGCGTTTAGCACTCGCATCGTCATGCGGCCGAAATCAGCGGCGAGAGCGTGCGCCCGACTGCGGTGCATCAGGCCCTCCGAACGATGAGAAAGACTCGACGAAATCCGGTTGCCCAGAATGAAAGACTGAACGTCCCATCCCAATTCTTCGAAGGCCCCTGTAACGCCCAAAATGTGGGAACGCGGGCCGCTGCTCTCGGAATCGGGCCGGGTAGAAACACGCGGCGCCCCCGATAAATAGCCGAGTCGACGCGAGGTGGAGTTGTTCAGAACGGGGAAATCTCTCGACAAGACTGGAGTGCTGGTCATTGACATATATCAGTTCAACTTCACTGGTGAAACGCGCACAACTTCAGGGAGGCTACGCAGCATGGCGAAATTCTCGCATGCCGGAATCCGATGAAGCGTTCTTTTCTGAGCGCCGCATCCTCTTTCGTAACCGGTCGTGGTTACGGCCCGGTCTCCTGCGACCAGAGGCATTGCCCATTGGTCGGCTGAACCGGCATGGTGGGTGGTGTGAGCCAGGTAGGCGACGAGAAGTCGAAGAATTCGGTCATGTTGTCGGCATTCGCGTCTCGCAGCGTCATGCTGGGCAGGTTAAATCGCGTTTCGATAAGCTTCAGGATGGACGTGTGGTCGCGGATCGTATGGGAGACGAAATGCGCCTTCGTCCATGGAGACACCACCATCAGGGGGACGCGGAATCCCGTGTTGGCAAAGGTTCCCGGCTGATCCCCGGTGGTGAGATTCGGCTGGATAGTGTCGGGCGCCACGGCCGGCTGCGGCGGAACATGGTCGTAGGCCCCCCCGCCCTCGTCATAACTCTCAATGTAAATTGAATGCTGCCAGGCAGGGCTGGCGAACAGCGCGTTAATGATTCCCACCGCTACCGCCGCCCCAGTTTGCACATTGGCGCCCGGATGTTCGTCGCTGCCACCTCCACGTTCGAAGAAAATGACCTGCGGCAACGTACTGTCGTTCGTAACGTCGTTATACCAGTTCGCCAGGGGCACTACCTTGCTCGAATCCGTGCTCCAGATGGCATACGATTTTAAGTTGATGTGGGTCGAGTCCTGGTAATACATCCGCCAACTGATGCCCGCCGCGTCCAGGAGACTGAAGATGGTTGGCATCGTGTAGCCGCCTGGCGGCGGGTTCAGCGAATCCAGGACGTTCCCCTGCGATGTGGCAGAGAACATGTACATGCGGTTCGGGACGGTCGGCGCCAGCACCGGGGAGAAGTAGCGGTCGCTGGTGGCGAACTGGAACGCCAAATCGTAATAGTAGGGCAGATCCAGCCAGTCGTAGTATCCGATCGCGCGCGTGCCATCCGGATCGTAGGAAGAGGTCAGAGCGTTCACCAGGAACTGATTCATGTTCCCGTTGTTGACGTCCTCGTGCACCGCGTCCCAATTGGCCGTCAGGTTTTCCATGCACACCGTCTTCAAATGAAATGGCGTGACCTGGTCGCCAGTCTTGCCCGGTATGCTTACGGTCAATGGCAGGCCGTCGAACGCGTCGGTGTACCCGTTGTTGGCGCGATATTGCCCCATCAGTCCAAAGTAGGTATCGAAGCTCCGGTTTTCCTGCAGGAAGAAAATGATGTGGCTGACATTGCCCAATCCCGTCGAGGTGACCGTCACCGACGCCGTAGCCGAACTCTGGGCGGCCGTCGCAGTGATCGTCGTAGTCCCCGCCGTCAAACCGGTCGCAATGCCCTGATTTGCCGGACCGTTGCTCACACTCGCGACTTTCGGCGTAGAAGAACTCCACTTTACCTTCTGCGTTAAGTCTTCTTGGGTGCCATCGGTGTAGTTCGCAGTCGCGGTGAGTGTCTGCTGTGCATCTCCCGCCAGCGACGCGCTGCTCGGGCTGACTTGCAACGAGGAGAAGATTTTTACTGTAAGCGAAGCGGATCCGGACACCGCGCCCATCTGCGCGCCGATGTTAGCCTGGCCCGCGACGCTCCCCGCTGTGGCCAAGCCTAGCGTATTGATCGTCGCCACGGCAGGCGTATCCGAACTCCACCTTACATAGCTCGAGATGTCTTCGGTCGTGCTGTCGTTATAGGTCGCTACAGCTGCAAATTGCTGTTGCATGCCGTTGCCCACTGCAGAGGTGCCAGGGGTAACCGCAATTGAGGTTGGCATTTTGACGATGACGGCCGAAGAACCGCTGATGGCCCCGACCGTTGCCGTGATCGTAGCCGTTCCCGGCGAAACCGCAGTCGTCACTCCGTAGGTGCCCAGCGTGCTTCCCACTGTAACCACGCTTGCCGCCGACGTGCTCCACTGCACGGCGCTGGTCACGCTCGACTGCGTGCCGTCCGTATAAGTCGCGGTGGCTGTGAGCTTCTGGGTTGAGCCCACCGGAATTATCAGCGTGTTGGGATACACATTGTTCGGGTAGACGTTGATTGAACTGAGGGTCTTAACGTTAAGGTTGATACTGCCTGAGATAGAGCCCGCTTTGCCCGTGATCGTCGTCGTTCCCAAGCCAACCGCCGCTGCGACGCCCAGGGGATTGACGTTTGCGACAGCCGACGAGGAAGAGGTCCACGTCACCGAGGTCGTCAAATATTGCGTGCTTCCGTCGCTGAAAGTCCCAAAGGCGTAAAGCTGCAGGTTGCTGCCGTTCGGAATGGTCGAATTATTCGGGCTCACCACCAGCGTGCTGAGGGTCTTCACGCGCAGAGTCGTGCTCGCGCTGATTGATCCTTGCGTCGCTGAAATTGTCGAATTTCCGAGCGCGATAGCCGAAATCAGACCTTGACTGCCGGAACTGTTGCTGATGGTTCCGACCGCAGTCGTCGAAGAACTCCATGTCACGGAGGTAGTGATGTCTTGCGTGCTGCTATCACTGTAGGTGCCGATGGCCTGCATCTGGCGAGTCAATCCCACGGGAAGAGTAGGGTTGCTTGGATTAATGGTGATCGATACGAGGGCCACAGGCGGATTCACGGTCAACGACGCGGACCCGACAATCGAGCCCGAGGTCGCGCTAATCGTTGCCGTGCCTTGCGCAACGGCGGTAGCAACTCCCTGGGTGCCGGCCGTATTGCTTTCGGTTGCGATCGAAGTGGGCGATGCGCTCCACTGCACAGACGTCGTTAGATCCTTCTGCGTTCCATCACTGTAATTTCCGGTTGCGGTGAAGGGCTGGGTTTGTGCGACGGCAATCTGGGCGGTTGCCGGATTCACCGTGATCGATGTCAGAGTCTTCACTGTCAGCACGGAGGTTTGCGAGGACGAAGCTAACGTCACTTTGATCGTAGATGTCCCGCCAGACAACGACTGCGCCAGTCCATACGTTCCGGTTGCATTGCCCACAGTGGCAACGGCTGTATTCGAAGACGTCCATGCCGCCGCGCTGGTGACGCTCTCGGTAGTGCCATCGCTGAAATGGGCGGTGGCGTAAAACTGCTGAGTGCCGCCGAGGAAAATACTGGGATTGGCGGGACTGATCGTCACATAACTCAGAACCTTCACGTTGAGCGTTGCAGTGGAGCTAATGGGGCCCGCTTGCGCGGTAATCGTGACCGTTCCCGCGGAAACGCCCGTGGCAGATGCCGACAAGTTGGCGTAATTGATCGCGATGGTCGCTATATTGGTATTCGACGAAGTCCACGCAACGGAACTCGTGAGGTACTGCGTAGTGCCATCGGAAAAGGTTCCTTGCGCGTAGAACTGAATGCTCGCGTTCGGGCAAATCGAAGTGACCGTAGGACTGACGGTCAACGAACTCAGCGTCTTCACTCGCAACGGGTCGCTGCCGACCACGCTGCCCAACGTTGCTGTGATGGTAGTGACTCCGAGACCCGCCGCGGTGGCCACACCCTGCGATCCGCTTGCATTGCTGATGGTCGCCACGCTGGGCGCGGAAGAAGCCCAGGTAACCTGCGTGGTCAAATCCTGCGTCGTGCCGTCGCTATAATTTCCCGTCGCAGTCACTTGCCGGCTTAATCCCACGGGCAAGGTGACGTTCGGACCGACCGTGATGGAAGTCAGTGTGGCTGCTCGAGCGGCGCCAGGAAGCGCCGACACCGCGAGTAAAGATAATAAGAATAGCGGCCATGCCCGGCGCAGCCCGGCGGCGGGAAACAAATACTTCCGCAACATACAATCCTCCGACTGTTTTAATTTCTTGAGTTGGGTTCAGGAGTGCAGGGCTGAGGCAGAAGCGGAGCGCTTCCGGTTGGAATCAGCTACGTTCTCGTCGCGCACCGGGGCAGGAAACAGGATATTTCGATAAGCGGCCAGCGTCTGTTCGCCAACGCGATTCCAATCAAGCGTGTCGAGCGGTGCAATTTTCGCTCGAGGTTCCTCTTGAGCCCACTGCAATGCGTCCGCAAGTCGCTCCGCATTGAGCTCTCCTTGGTAAGTGCGTACCCAATTGCGGCCCACCTGCGCCTGCAGTTCGGCCATTGCGCCCTTGTGCGGCACCAACACCGGCCGGTTAAACGATAGCGCCAGCAGTGCAGTACCGGAATTCAAAATCTCGCGGTAGGGCAGAGCGACCAAATCCGCCGCTCCGAAAAACGTCTGCACCTGGTCGTTGGGCACATGACGCAGGTGCATATGGATGCGGGCATCGCCGCCTGCCAGTTCCGGTATTGATCCGGCGGATTTTGATGCGCCGGATTTCTGAAACTCACGGCCCGCGAGCAACAACGTCGCGTCCGGGTCGTTCAACCCGCGGAATGCCATGATCAGACCCGGCACGTTTTTGTACTCACGAATCCAGCCAAAGAACAATACGACTTTCGCATTTGCCGGAATGCCAAGGCGCTCGCGGCAATCCTTTCTGTTGTCGTCCGGATACTCCCCGCGGTAGTGTCCATGAGGAACTACGGTTCCCGGCAAGCGGCGCAACTGCGGGAATCGCTCGCGCGCGCTTCGCAGGCCGCTTTCACTCAGGGTGATGAACCCATCCAGGCGGCGCAGAAAGGCTCGCCAAAACCATTTTTCGATGCGCGGATAGCGCCGCTCGTGCGACGCCAGATTGTGAACCGTCCACACAATTTTGGTTCCGCGGCTGCGCGCGAAATCTATCAGGCTGAGGACCGCCTGGCTTTTTAGCGCCGCGGTTGCCGCGGTGTGTTCAACATTTAAAAACATCTCCGGCCAATGAATATGCCAAACATCATAGCGGCGGGTCAGCAACTTCCCGATCGAAAATTCTTCGACTTCGGCTCCCGGCAGGTGCGAATACAAAAGATAGGCATAGGGATTCTGCTCTCGCGTATTAAATGCCGGCCAGGCGAGGATTCGCAGCGGCTTCATGTGCATTACCGGTAGGTCTCGTTTTCGAGGTAGTTGGCCGGTCTCGAAAAACCGCGCCATGGATGCAGCATCGCGTAGGTCAAGCGATGCCACAGGTAATTTCGGAAATTAGCGGGGGTATGCTCGTAGAAAATGCACTGCGACATGGCGGACGAAATTCCCAGAAGAAAGCGAAAACGGGAGACGACCAATTCCGGATCCGCCAGGTATGCCGCGATTACGCGCTTATTCCCCTCGAGAATCGTCGCCGGTTGCCGCTCGTCGACGCCCACCAGCAGGATCGTGTCGTTTCCCGCACACCCCTCGCTGATTCGTTCTTGCAGCGCGAAAATCTTTGCGGCTTCCACCGCCGGAATGCGGGACACTCGCGCCGAGCGCATTCCTTCCGCGAAGGTGGGCACTGAATGATCCTTGGGATCCATCCTTTTCCAATGCCGCCGCGTAAAAACCTTCATGTTGCGAACATCTTCGGCTTCGACCTCCACCTCCCACCATTCGGTGTCGTTCGGAAGTTCGCGCCACAAGTGGCCGCGCCGCCGATACAACAATCTCCTCCGCGCATCAGCCCCGTCCCGGCCCGAGCTGGCAAGATCGTTTACCACCGTCGCGAACTGTTCGCGGTCACCGTCAAATTCCGGGAAATGGAATTCGCCTCTCAAAAAGATGGCGATCACTTCTTCTTCGCTGACTCTTCTGATCCGTTTAATGGCGATCCCCCGCGGATACAGACTGCGAATAGACTTTCAAAGGGCGTTCAGCTGTCTGGCGCGCCTTCGGCTGACGTTCATAGTTCCGCAGCGAAACGACCGTCGTCACATAGAGCACCCAAAACACGCTGTTATGCTTGAGGAACGTGGGCTCGCTGAAGTTATATAGGAACAGGAAAGACAGATATGCCAGCGGCCAGAATGCCTCTGCGAGTTCCACGTCGCGAATCCAACGGACGCCCCGCTTAAAAGCTGACCCAGATCCCAGCAGAAACAGAACAAGTCCTACCACTCCGATTGCCAGAGACACTTCCAAGTAGCCGTTATGGGAGTGCGGCGGTTGCCACCCGACCTCTGTCCAAACGTCGTTCGATTCTTTGCCCGTGTCGAGCCAGAAGGCGCCATAGCCGTATCCCAGCCACGGCCGCCGGGAGATCATGTAAAACACCATCGCCCAAACTTCGGTGCGACCGGTCAGAGTCTTATCTCGGCCGAGAAACTCCATGATGTCGCTAATCACTTTGGGCTCGATGAAAACATAGGCAGCAAACGCCAGCACGGCCACTCCGCCAAACACCATGAGGGGCGGAATAAAGGACCTTCGCCATCGGGTTGCCGGCCAGCGCAGCATGCCGAAGACCGGCAATGCCATAATCAATCCCGTAAGCACGACAACCGACGTCATGGATCGAGACAGGAACAAAACCGCCACCGAGATTCCAAACCCCGTCCACCAAACCATCGCCCGCTTGCGATGAGAGATTGCGACCAGCAAGAAGCTCATGGCGCTGAGTACCATCATGAGGCCTAGAATGTTCTTGTGGTCGTAGATTCCGCGCCAGTCGCCGGCGTGCTCCCCGACCATAATGCCGTATCGGGGCGCGGCGATCGCAAAGGCAATGCTCAGCAAAGCCGCAATCCCCAATGTTCCCGCCAGTATTTTCAGTTGCTGGCTGAAAGTGAATCGCGATGCCAGGTAGACGCCGAACAGAGTGGTTCCGACGAAGGCAGCGCTCCGTCGCAAAGTAACCCCGGGGTCGACGGACCACGCCGCCGACATCACGCACAAGCCGACCACGGCGACCAGGTAGGGATCTTTGACCAAGAGCTTCAATTGCCGGCGGTAAACCAGCAACAAGCAGGCAACCAGGTAAGTCGCTCCCAAAATGATCTGGGTCATGGGATCTCCCTGGCTCGCATCCACATCCACCTCAGCTTCCTTGCGAAGCAAGGGGAAGATGGCGTCGGTAAGAATGAAAAGCGCGAACATGGCAAAGCCGTATTCAAACCATGCGGCGATGTTCACGCGTTTCCGCGGAACTGCTGACGCCGTGCTGCGGGAGCGAACATCCGGCCGTGAACCTAACGAAATTTGCGATGAGTACGACACTTTTTCAGGATCTCCTTAAGCTTCAACCGTCACGTTGCCTGCAGTTTCCAGGACCTGCCGCTTTGTCTCTTTGCGAAACAAGAGCGCGATGATAATGAAGAGGCCCACCATAAGTGTCCCGTCCGACGCAAGGCTTGCCCATGCCGCGCCTCGCCATGAGTACAACGGGATCAGCCAAACATTCAGCGCCACGTTGAGCAGCGCGACTCCCGCCTGCATCGCAGTGCGTTTTCCCTGGTGTCCTGCCCCGGTGAGCGAGTCAGCCAGGAAATAATGAATGGAGCGGAAAACAATAATCGGCGCGAGCCAGCGCACCGCTTCCACCGTGGTCAAATATTCCTTACCCAAAAACCTCGGCACCACCGGCGCAAAAACCATCAGGGCAGCGCAGGCTAAAAGGCCGTAACCGCCAGAACGAGGCAGCAATCGCCGGGCGTAGCGCGCGCTGCCGCTAATGCCGGTAGCGCCATGCTGGAAGAAACGCGGATAGGCGGCGTATAACAACGAGCGTATCGGAATAAATCCCGCGTCGATCAGGCGGTAAGCCGCGGCGTAGATGCCCACGGCATCCAGCGACCCCAGCCGCGTCAGCATGGTCTTGTCGATGTCGTTGTAAATCGACTGCGCCGACTGGCTCACCGAAAAATAGCAACCCTCGGCGAACTCCGGTGGAATTCGCCAGATTGCAAGGGATGGCATTCCCAGCAACCGTGAAACCCAGATCAGCCCGCATATGGCGCCGATCGAACTGCTGCTCACGTACACGATTCCCCATACCACTGCGGTCGGATGGCTCACCGCAATTCCCACGATCACGGCACCCAACAACCGAAATGTGCCGGCCACGACATTGAGCCGGGCCATGTGGGAGACCAACTCAAACGCCTGGAATGCTTGCACCGAGACGTCCACCATACGGGCGAACAACAAGTCGGCAAGCGAAACCAGAAGGACCAGCATCAGCGGAACACGGTGAGACAAAATAATGCTGGAGAGCCCCAGGGCAAGCAGCGCCAGCAAGGAACCAGAAGTAAAGGTAAGGAGCAGGCAGTTGCCCCAATACTGGCGGAAAAGAGAGCGCTCGCGCGACACATTCTTTACCAGCAGGCTGCCGGAACCAAATGTCGCGAAGGGGGCGAGAATTGCGACCAACGCCACCACTCCGGCAAAAGCCCCATACTGGCGCGGCCCCAGAATGCGGGCGATGATTATGAAGTAGCCGGCCTTGATCAGGATGCCCATGCCATGGCCCATGAACATCCAGATGGTGTTTCGGCCCAATGTGCCCGACCTGAGCCAGGCCGGCAGAAAGCGGCTCATCCCCATGGTGGAACTGGCCACGGATTTGCTGGATTCCCGTTGCTTCGCCATTCGCTCGGTCACCAGATCCCCTGATTGCTTCCCGTAACTTTGTAGGCGAGAGCCGCGACGGAAGCCAGCGGCGGCAGCAAGCTCAGCCGGAATGTTGCCGAAACATTTCCTCGCAGCGCTGTTCCAGCAATTTGACGGGCGAACAGCCCCGCCGCCTGTGGCAGCAGCGGCAGGCGCAGAAACTGTCCACGCACCACAAATTTTTCCGCGCCGAAACCCGCCGCTGCGCGCACCTCAGCCGGAAGGTTCAGCTCGGTCTGCCGGTACCGGCTCACGTAATCAGAAACAATAACCAGAAAGGTTGCAACGCCGGGCCAGACGCCCGTCCGCTTTGCCGCCGCACTCAACTCCCCATAATCGACCAGGTTGCAATCGACCAACTGAGCGATATTGGCAAACTCACAAATGCGAAAGAAAAGATGCCGGTACATTCGCTGCAAAGTCGCCGCCATCAACTGCTCTTCCGGGGCGGGAACATGAAACGTCCGCCCCTCGATCTGGCGTAAAATCCGGCGCCTCTGCACACGCGCCGCCAGTTCCACGTGCTCTCCCGCCTGCCCCAGTCGCCGGCTGTGCATTTCAATCGTGCGGTCCATGGCTGGAAGATTGAAGCTGCATTTGTTCGCCAGGCAATCACCCCAACTGCGCTGGAGCATGCTTGCCTTGAACTTAGCGCACAGCACCGCCTTCACCGCGCCCATGTCGGCGCTGGTGTACAAGTCGAAATCACGTCCCACGTCGGGCCAATGGTCGAGGGACTTCATCACGGTCGTGGGACAACCGGCAGATTCCAGTTCGTCGCAGACATCGGCCAGAGCCTGCACCGCGCTGCGAATTCGGCTTTCCTCTGCCGCCAAGGAAACGTGCGCCCACTCGGCCAGTTCCGCGAAGCCCATCTCACCGGCCCGCTGCGCCATCGGCCTAAGCGCGCGGACCAGAACGTGGTGCACGTTCGCCAGCTTCACAAAAGATGCTCGTTCGCTCAGCGCGAGCGCCGACACCTCCGCCACAATCGAGCGGTTGGGATGTTGTTCCAGGGTGAGCGACGAGAGAGCGTGAAGATTTTTGCTGATGTCAAACATTATGAAGCACAGGCTGATGCGCTCTGGCGCGTCCGTCTAAGGTTGATGTAATTCACAATTCCGCGTAAGGCCTCGGCAGCGCTCTGTTCAACGCTGTTGTCAGTGCGGACCACAAGAGAATTTTGCTGGTCCTTGGCCCAGGCGACATACGCTTTCCGTTGGCGCGCCAATTCGTCAAACGCGAGTTCCCGTTTGCGAGAGAAGATGATGTTCTCGTCCGCGTCCAGCACCAGAAAAAGCACATCGCGCGGGGGAACCAGAAACTGCAGCGCGCGTACCAGCCACATCGGCCCACCGTAACGGTAGCGCACAGGATCGATCAAAATATCGTGGAAGTACCGATCCAGTACGACCAGGCTTGAGTTCGCCAGCAGCGAGCGTATGTGAAGTAGATAGCCGAGCCAGTAGTCCGCGAAAATTGTGAATAAATAAAGAATCGAGGCAAACTTGCCCCGCGCCTTCATCGAATGCGGCTGCTTAATCGGTCTACCCGGCCCAATCCGGCCGATTACTCGCGGACGAAAGTGATAGCTGCGGGTCTGCCGAAACATGGGAGCAAGATCCCGCAGCAAGTGAGCCCGCATGGTGCTTTTCCCGGTTCCGTCCGGACCCAGCATTACAATACACAGCCCGCGCGCCGGAGGAACTAACGCGGTCGAGGCCATCGTCACACGTTCGGCGTAAGGCACTGCGCGTTTGGGGACAGCGACATCGCTTTCCAGCTGCGAAGCCATTTCTCCCTGCACCGCGACCCGACTCATTGTCCATTCCCGGCAAAGACGACCGGAAAAGTCTTGAGAATGATCTTCATATCCAGCCAGGGAGTCCAGTTCTCGATGTACTCTAAATCGAGCTCAACGTTTTTTTCGAAAGAAGGATCGCGCCGGGCGGTAACTTGCCACAAGCCGGTGAGTCCGGGAGTGACGTCCAAGCGCCGCAGGTCGTCCACGCGGTAGCGGGCAAAATCGTCCACGGGATGCGGCCTCGGCCCCACCAGGCTCATATCGCCGATCAGGACATTCCAGAATTGTGGCAGCTCGTCCAGGCTGTACTTGCGTAGAAATCTGCCGACACGAGTAATCCGAGGATCATTCGCGAGCTTAAAGAATGCTCCGTTGCGCTCGTTCTGGGCGCGGAGAGCTTCTTTGATGGCGTCGGCGTTCACCGACATCGAGCGGAACTTGCAGCACAAAAACTTGCGGCCCTTTTTACCCACGCGGTTTGCCCGGTACAGGACGGGTCCCGGCGAGTCCAATTTGATGGCGGTCGCCAACACCGCCAGAATCGGCGACAGCAGCAACAACGCGAAGGCGCTGCCGAGGATGTCCATGCCGCGCTTGATGAACAACTCCATCTGGGGGATAGGCTCCCGATGGAGTTCCAGCAAGGGATATTCGCCCAGGTAATCGACCGATGCACTCAGACCGAATCCATCGTAAAGATCGGGCATCAGCTTGACATCCCAGCGGTTGTCTCGCGCCTTCAGGGCCACCTCGCGCACCAGGTCGCGATCGTAAAGCGCGGTAATGATGATCTCATCCACAAAGTTGGCGCGCGCGACCTGCTCCAGTGCTTCGACCCGTCCCAGCACGCGAGGATCAGACACATTGTTCTGATCCACAAAGCCGCAAACCACATAGCCGAATTGAGGATTCTCGCGTAGCAGTTGATAGAGTTGTTGTCCAGCTTTGTCGGCCCCCACGATCAGAACATTGCGGGCGCGCCTGCCGTCGGCGATTTCGCGGTCAACCACCCGCCGCTTCCACAAGCGCCACGATGCCAACGTCACCAGGTTCACGCTCGCTGAACTTAACACCACCGCTCGTGAGATAACCTTCAAACCCGAAAGATAAACGAACACCATCAGCAGCACGGTGGCCAGAACTACTACTTTTGCAACCGCGAGGAATTCCTCGAACGAAGTCCGGCCGCGCGGCGTCCAGTACAAATCTTCCCCGCGGCAGAACAACAGGGTCAGAGTGCCGTAGATGAAGATGAGTCCCAGATACTGGTGCTCAGAAGGGCCACGCCCCGCCAGAACCTCACTCAGAGTACCCAGCGAAAGATGGAAGAATCGGATCCAGTACACCGCATAGCCGCTCGCCACGATTAATGCCAGATCGACGAACATGTAGGCTGCATGCAGCCACAGGGAGCCTGACGCCCGCATTTGTGCCGGCATCACCGGGCGTTTTCTGGCGATTTCCAACCTGCGGCGGGAGCCGACTAAGGGCAGTTTCTCGGGAGAGACGTGCGCTTGATTCGGAAGGGTAGCCAAGACAAGTGACCTCGTAATGGACTTTGCAGAACTGGGCTGGAGGGGGATTTACTCGTTGATTTCCGAATGGGAAGGACCCGCTGTCATCGGGCCATTCAGAACGATATTCAATGCACAGCGATACGACTCCGGTAAAGCTGAACCGCTGCGTCTTAGAACTTCAATTTCGAATAAACATTTTCAGGAATCGGGAACGTCCGCTTGTTGAGCACGCCTCCGATCACCCGCACGTGGGCCGAAGCCAGTTCGGACGTGGCCCAGTGAGCTGCTTCGCGGTGCGTAGCGTTCGCGCTCATAACCAGCACCACGCCGTCGCCCATGTGTCCCCAAACCACGGCGTCACCGCCCTGCGCAACCGCGGGCGCGTCGATCAGGACGAAATCGAAAGTAGCGCGTAGTTCGGCCATGCGGCTGCGCAAAACTTCCGAACCCATCCAGGACTGTCCTTGCGCGGGCATGGATCCGCCCGTGAGCAGCCACAGATTGCCGCGATTCAACCGCCGGCAGAACTTGACGATCGGCTCCGCAGCCGTCATCGCGTCCGTCAGCCCCCGGCCATTCTCCACGTGCCAGCAATTGTGCAGATCGGGCGAACGAAAATTTCCGTCGATGACGCACACCGTCCCGGCGATTTGGCTCGCGAGCAAATCCGCGGCCCGCGCCGTAAGCCAGGTACAGCCATTTCCTTTTTCGACGCCCGCGAACGCAACCGCACGGCTACCGTTAGGCAGGAGAAAGAGACGCTGCACCAGCTTCGAAACCTCGTCCTTGGCCAGCGGATCGGTTTCCAACGCCATCGACTCTGTATCCTGTGGAAGAGTCCATTCCGGCCGGCCCGCCGCCTGGGACTCCGCAAACACTGGCGCGTGCGCCGCCTTCTGTTGGACCCCAATTTCTACGACTTGCGCTTCCGCGCGCTCCTGTTCGAGACGTTGCAGCAGTTCGAAATTTCTGCTCATGACTCTCCTTAATGGGCTCGTATTCCCGCCTACGGGTTCAGATGATCCGGGTAAAAGTTTCCGGCTTTCCTTCAACCGTCGTACCGTGTCCGTTGCCATTACCGTTACCGTTGCTATGGCCGTTTCCATTGCCGTGGCCGTTTCCGTTGCCGTTCCCCGCATGCACTCCAACCAAATGACCGTTGCCATTCGTTCGCCCATTGTGGCCGTTTCCGTTGGTATAGAAGCCATTGCGGTAAGGCACTGCGGCCAGCAGGGGGATGTTCAGGAAACTTTCCACTTCAGTTGGAGTTCGCAAAGTCGAGTCGAAGTGCTCGACTGTCCAGATCACCGCCGATCCCATGACGAGCGTCAGCATCAACCCGATGAAGGCAAACGTCACCGGCATGTGTTTGGGCAATGCCGGCACGCTCGGTTCCTCCGCCATCGAAATATTGACGATGCGGCTCTGGTCGAGCGTGTCGGTGATGCGCGCTTCCTCACGCTTGCGCAGGTACAAGAGATAGTTTTGCTCTTGCGCCTTGGCTTCGCGCGTCAAATCGCCCTGCAGAATCGCCTTCTGATCCAGATCGCGAACCATCGCCTCATACTTTCCTACCACGCCGCGCAATGCCGACTCCCGCGCCTGCAGCCCCACCATGTCCGCATCCGCCTTCGCCATCTCCGACCAAACCCACTGGTGCGTGGGATTCACGTCGGTGGTATCGTCGCGGAGAGGAGTGCTTTCCTCCTTCGCAATCGAGGTGCGCGCGTCCGCAATCTGCTTGTCGATTTCCTGCACCGGACGGTAATCCGGCTGGAACTTGGTTAACAGGTCTACCCGCTTCAACTCCAGGTCCAGCAGCGTGCCTTTCAGTTTCTGGAACAACTCCGGGTTGTCCACTTTGCGCGACGTCGTGGTGACGCGTTCCGGAATCGAGTGGTCTTCCTGCTGCAGTTTCTCGATTCGCTTCTGTGTCTCCTGAATATCGGCGCCGGTAACCTGCAACGACGCGCGGAACTCGTTCAACTTCTGCAGCGCCAGGTCGCGATCGGTGGCCGGCGAAACCACTCCATACTTCTTCGGAAAATTCGACAAGCTGTCTTCCGCCGCCATTAACCGCTTGTGATAGGTTTCCGTCTCGCCCTCAAAGAATGCGAACTGCCCGGACGGGCGGTGCACTTCCATGTGCTTCTTGAGGTAGAGGCCGCTCAATGCCTTCAACACCCGGCCAGCCATCTCGGCATCGCGGTTCTTGTATGTCACCTGGATGATGTTCGAGCGCTTCACGGTCTCGATATCGAGGTCCTTATCGAGCTTCTGGATGACGGCCTCAAGTTTTTCGTCGTCACTGCGCCACCATCCCCACCATCCCGTCACGTACGACATCAAAGTTTTTTGGTGTCGCAGGTTCGTGGCGAGCACGACATTGCGCAGCATCTCGTGGCTGTTCAGGATCTCCACTTCGGAGTTCAGGTTCTCTTCCGTCACCGTGGCTTGAGCTTCCACCGCAAAGGTGTTCTGCTCAGGCGTCGGGGAGATGGACGGGTCGACGCGCTCGCGTGTGACCATGAACTTCACCTCGCCGGCGTATTTTGGAAAGGCCACCGCGAACACGATGGCCACCAAGACTGCCGCGCCCACGATCCCATAGGTCAGCCTTTTGCGGCGAAATGCCACGGCAACCAGGTCACGAAAACTCGGCGAAAAGGAGTGGTCGGCGGCTTCAAGTTTCTGATTATGGTCTTCCATATGGCTCCCTGCTGCGGTTGTATTTCGGTCGGATCAAAATGATGCGGGACTCATGTACGCGGTCACACCGGAACTCGGAATGAACCGCGCAATCTTCGACATCTTGTTCTGCGGAACGTACAACATGTCTCCGGGGTGGATAAATAAATCTTCCTGCAAATCTTTCGCGTTGAGCATTTTCTTGACGTTGAGCACCTTGGCCTCGGTCCACTGGCTCGAAACCCGGCGGAACAATACCACCTGGGAATGCTTCGACTTGTCGGTGAGCCCGCCCGCCATCGCCAGCGCTTCGGTTACCGTAGTCTCACCGTGCAGCACGTAGTGGCCCGGCCGTCCCACCTGACCCGACGCAGTGAAATAGGGCTTCTCGAAATCCTTCACTACTACTGCAATCGAAGGCGAGGACAGGATTTTTGCGTACTTGTCGCGCAACATGTCGGTGACTTCGGGAACGGTCTTGCCTTCGACATGCACGTCGCCGATATCGCGCAGCGTGATGTAACCGTCCGGCTGGATCGTCAGCGTTTGATTGAACTCGGGACTGTACTCGAATTGCAGATCGAGCGTGTCTCCTGCCACCAGTTGATAGCGCGGATAATGCGTCTTGAAGGCCGGATCGTTGCTCGACGCGGCCGCCGATCCGCCTGCCGCCACCGCCGCCACTTCCGGCGTGCCATTGACGTTCTGCGACGATGCCACGCCCAACAAGAGCAACCACAGGCCTGCGATGCTTGCGATCCCCATTGCAACTTTTTTCATAAAGCTCCTCACCTGGAAATCATCTGACACAGCAAATTTGAAGGACAACCTCGGAAGAGGCGATGAAATCTCCCGAGGCGCGTATTGAATGGCGTCTATTGCTGGTCGATATAACCGTCGATATCCGGCTCAAAACCAAGCAGCACCCCGCCGGTTCCATCCGGTCGCACGTACACCAGATAGTTCTGTACAGCCAGAGCAGCAAAGTTCGATGGCGTGAAACCATATTCGAACGGGCAGGAGGCCGTGGAACAGATGCCTGATGGCAAGGTGGAATCGAGCGGGGTGCTGCTGACGACAACGGTTGTTGCTGCCGCATCGCTGCCGCCGGCATGTTTCACCGCATCGACAACTCCGGCCAGATTTCCATTTCCGTCGGATACCAATTGTCCAACCTGCAGATTCTGCCCGCCAACCGAGAGTTCTCCGAGTTCCACCGATGAGAAGATGAAGTCTCCAACAACCGGGAGCGCGACACTCCCGCCCCCCTGCAACTCTCCAATCGCCGCTCGAAATGCGCCGCTGCTGCACATCGAGATGGGAGTTCCGCAATTCGCGGTTGTCTCCAACAGGTACGCCTTTGTGGAGTCCACGGCGTAATAGACGAAGTTACGATTTGGGGGCACGCCCGTCGCGGTGACAACTCCACTGATCGTTCCTTGCCCAGTAAGGGCGGCGGGGTTTGTGTAAGTGCCACTCGAGAAGGCGAAACTCTGATCCTGTATGGTACTGCTGGAGAGATCCTC
>DASSRO010000260.1:0-30600 GCA_035701745.1 Candidatus Sulfotelmatobacter sp.
ATGTCGCTCAACGTTCTCGACCATGACGATGGCGTCGTCCACAACCAGGCCGACTGAAAGCACAATCGCCAGCAGAGTCAGCAAGTTGATGGTGAAGCCCGCGATCAGCATGATGAAAACCGCGCCGATTAGAGAAATCGGAATCGCAACTACCGGAATCAATACCGAGCGGAACGATCCCAGGAAAAGGAAGATAACGACCACTACGATCAGTAGCGTTTCCGTAAGAGTGCTGAGCACCTCGTTGATCGCGTCCTGAATGTACGCTGTCGAGTCGTAGGGAATGCCAACCTTCATTCCGGCGGGCAACTGCGCCTGAATGCCCGGAATCGCCTCGCGCACGTTCTTAATCACTTCCAGGGAGTTGGAGGTAGGCAGCACCCAAACTCCCATGAAGGTTGCGCCTTCGCCGTTGAAACGAACCTCCGAGTCGTAATCTTGTGCGCCAAGTTGAACGTCGGCGATCTCACCCAAACGCACGACGACACCGTTGTCCTGCTTCACCACGAGTTGACGGAATTCATCCGCAGTGGTCAGGTTCGTGTTGGCGACCAGGTTCACCGAAACCATGGAGCCCTTGGTGCTTCCTAGCGCCGAAAGGTAATTGTTCTTGGCAAGGGCATCATGAACCGCGGCGGGCGAAATACCCAGAGCTGCCATCCTGTCGGGCTTTAGCCAAATCCGCATGGCGAAAGTGCGGTCGCCAAGGATGTCGGCGCGCTGCACGCCGCTAATCGCGCTCAGCTTGGGCTGCACGACGCGCGTCAGATAATCCGTAATCTGGTTCTGGTCGAGGTCGCTCGAAGAGAAACCAAGGTACATGGCGGCGAACTCGTTGTCCGCGGTCTCCAGATCGATGACCGGCGCCTGAGCGTCGGGCGGCAGATCATTGCGCACCTGCGCCACTTTGGCCTGAATTTGCGTGAGGGCGGCGTTGGTGTCGTAATTGAGCTTCAGGTGTACGGTGATCGTGCTGAGTCCCTGAGCGCTCGACGATTCCATGTAGTCGATACCGTCCGCGCTGGCAATCACTCGCTCCAGCGGCGTGGTAATGAATCCGCGAACCAGGTCGGCATTGGCGCCAACGTAGGTTGTGGAAACCTGCACCACCGCGATGTCGCTGCGCGGATACTGCCGTACGCTCAGCGAACGGATCGCCTGCAACCCTGCGATCAAGATAACGAGGTTGACGACGATCGCGAGGACCGGCCTTTTGATAAACAGGTCAGTGAATTTCATTTAGCTGTCCTCAGGCTTCGGAGCCGGATTGTTTCCGGGCTGGACTTTGTTGTTGACCGTGACGGCAGCGCCGTTGCGCAGTTTGAAGACGCCCGACGTGACCACTTCATCTCCGGGATTTACACCCGAGATAACCGCCACCTGATCGCCGCGCGAGCCTTCAACCTTAACGAACTGTTGCCGCACCCCGCGGTACGTCTTGCCTTTTGGATCCTTGAGGTCGGTGATGACGAAGACCGAATTGCCATAGGGAGCGTAATTAATGGCGGACGCGGGCAACGTGATCACCGAGCGGCTGGCTCCTAGGCCGACATCGACCTGCACAAACATGCCAGGGCGCAATTTTCCTTCTGGATTAGCCAGGGTAGCCTGCACCTGGATATTTCGCGTGGTCTCGTCAACCACGGAATCTAGTGCCGTGACTTTGCCGGTAAAAACATGGCCGGCGATATCTTCCGAAGTGACGTGCAGGTTGCCGCCTACGCGCACCTGCCGGGCGGACTGCTGGGGGATACCGAAATCCACGTAAATCGGATTTAGGGATTGAAGCGGGACCACGGCGCTCCCCGCGGAAAGATACTGGCCGAGGTTCACTTTGCGGATGCCGAGAGTGCCCGAAAACGGAGCTCGAATTGTCTTGCGCTCGATGGTGGCGCGAATCTCTGCAACATTCGCCTCGGTGGTTTTTTGCTGGGCGGTCGCTTGATCGAACTCCGTGCGGGAGATGACGCCCGCATCTACCAATTGTTTCTGGCGGCCGAAGTTCACCCGCGCGAGTTCACTCTGCGCCTCAAGTGACGCCAGTTGCGCACGTTCTTGCCTGGTGTCGAGAACGACCAGAACGTCTCCGGCATGCACCGACTCCCCGGATTCAAACAGGATCTTTTCTACGACGCCAGGCAGGTCTGCACTCACCGTGACGCCGTGCACGGCCTCCATGGTGCCAATTACGCCCATCGAGGCAGACCACTGCTCACGCTGCGCCACGATGCTGGTCACCGCTTCTGGAGGGGGCTGATACGAAGCGCCGACCTGAATAGCCGTTTCGACCTGCTTAAACTTCATGAAGCCAAGGGCGCCGATCACTGCCAGCACCACGCCCAACATCAGGATCATTCTTTTCGCCATAGCTTCCCCTTTAGGCTAGACCAGACTATTTTTTTCCGCCGTGTTGCGGCGGAAGGACAAGTTTCCGTTCGCGGCGCCCGCTCCGCGTATCAACCGGTATTGACCACCAACTTCTTGAACGCGACCCCACATCGCGTTTTAACCGCCGGCGGGTGCTTTTCGTTACATTGCCAACTTCGTGAACGCGGAATTTCTCGTAAAGGTCTACATTCTCCACGTCAGAACTATTGACCGGATTGGATTCACTCTCCCGCAGAAGGATTCGAGATATTCTTCCCACCCCTGCGTCCTTTCCTGACAAAACAGCTGGGATTCGTGAATCTCTCTCTGTAGTCGAACGACCGCCATTGAAATCGACAGATGCGCAAACATTATTCGGGGAGGGCGCCTATTGCCCTGTCTGGGCTGAGGAGGATAACGTTAAACAAGTGATCTTTCCTCGAAGCAGTGGAATTCTTTTGCATATATCTTCTTTGCCCGGTGGCCACGGCATTGGCGATCTGGGAGATTCGGCTCACGAATTTGTGGAGTTTCTAGCCGCGTCAGGACAGAAAATCTGGCAGGTATTGCCCGTAAGTCCAACGGGATATGGCGACTCCCCCTACCAATGTTTTTCGGCGTTCGCCGGAAATCCCCTCTTCATCGATTTGAAAGCACTACGCGAACAAGGCATTTTGTCCGCCCAGGACTTGGCAGGTGCGCCGAATTTTGCGGACGAGCAGGTCGAATATGCGCGTGTTATCGCCTTTAAGCAGGGCCTGCTCAGCAAGGCCGGGCGTACTTTTCTGGCTGACAGCAATCATCCAGAACGTCACGCTTTCGAGAGTTTCTGCAAAAACAATCGCAGTTGGCTCGACGATTACGCACTGTTTATGGCATGCAAAACAGCCCACAACGAAGTGGCATGGGTGTACTGGGAAGCGGGCATTCGGCAACGGAGCCCCGCAGCGCTCACCGAGTGGCGCCAAAGACTTTCTACCGAGATCGCGGTTCATAAATTTGCGCAGTTTGAATTCTTCCGGCAGTGGGAGCAACTCAGAGCGCACTGTGGTCGTTGTGCCATAAAGATTATGGGTGATATTCCCATCTACGTTGCCCACGACAGCGCCGACGTGTGGTCTCATCCTGAGCTGTTTCGCTTGGATGACGAGGGCAACCCCACTGCCGTTTCGGGCGTTCCGCCTGATTATTTCAGTGCTACCGGTCAGCTTTGGGGAAATCCTCTCTATAGGTGGGATGTATCGGCCGCGTCTGGACATCAGTGGTGGATCGATCGCGTCCGTGGATCGCTCAAGCTTTTCGACTTGGTGCGGCTCGATCATTTCCGCGGATTCGAAGCCTATTGGGAGGTTCCAGGCGGCGCTACCACGGCGGCCGGAGGAAAGTGGGTGAAAGGGCCGGGCGCGCAGCTCTTCCAATCTCTGCTGGATGCATTGAGGGAATTGCCCTTCGTGGCCGAAAACCTGGGAGTGATTACGCCCGAAGTGGAAGGCCTGAGGCAGCAGTTCGGTTTTCCCGGAATGAGTCTGTTGCAGTTTGCCTTCGGAAATGATCCTCAAGGCCCAAGTTTTCGCCCGCACAACTACTCTCGGGAACTAGTGGCCTACACTGGCGGGCACGACAATGACACCACGGTTGGCTGGTGGACTAGTGCCGGCGTTGGAGAAAGCACGCGCACGGCGGACGACATTAGCAGGGAGCGCGCTTTTACCCGGGCCTACTTGGGCTTTCAGGACGAAGCCGTCAATTGGGTATTCATTCGCACGGTAATGGCGTCGGTGGCGAACCTTGCCATCATCCCCCTGCAGGACGTGTTGGGGCTGGGCAGCGAAGCTCGAATGAATCTTCCCGGAACCCTGAGCGGAAACTGGAGATGGCGTTACAAGGCGAAGGCTTTGACGGAGGAGATGAGAGATCGACTGCGCCGGTTCGCCATCGTCTACGACCGGTAGCCGCGTGTCTTTGCGGGCTGCGGAATTCCTTCGCCATAACGGCGGCCAAACCTGTAACGGCGAGGTCAAGTCCGCGTTGCGAAAAACAGCGCGGAAAGTCCTCACAGGCTAGAGCGGAAACAATTCGTCCTCGTTCTCTTCTTTCCTTCCTCGAATGAACCGCTCTTCCAGAAAACGTTGCGCCAGATCTCGGCCGCCGATGCCGAAGGCGATGGCCAACCCAAGCATCAGAGCCCCGAACGCAATACCAAAGGCAACCAACATTGTCTGTTCAGCGATGCCCAACTCTTCGAATACCACGGAGAACA
Source organism: Candidatus Sulfotelmatobacter sp. (assembly GCA_035701745.1). Taxonomy (GTDB): domain Bacteria; phylum Acidobacteriota; class Terriglobia; order Terriglobales; family Acidobacteriaceae; genus Sulfotelmatobacter. The sequence continues at coordinate 4,628 of DASSRO010000260.1, forward strand.
CAAAAACAATGATGATGCTACGGACGGCCATGCTGACAATCCGGGCAGAGGGCATATTCGCATTCACCGCCGCCAGCAGAGCCGCGCGGGAAAAGAAACTCGCAGCCAGCAGACCGAAAAATAGGATAAACATCGCTACGAACAGGCGGGGCAAGAAGAGAAAAAACCTCCCCACTTGCTCTTGCAGCCCTATGATTCCAAGCACGCTTACTCCCAGCAGAATAAAGCCCAGCCACGTCACCCAGAAGACGAAACGGCTCACCACCTCCGCCGCAGTAGGCAGAGCCGCTTTGGCGAGCAACTGCGAGGCGCCGGCGTTTTCAGAAAATTTGTCGAATTTGACAAGCTGCAGAATGCCGCGTAGAACGACCTTTACCGCGTAGGCGATCAACCAGCCCACCGAGGCCAGGATCAGCATCACGATCAGGCGAGGCAAATAGTGCGCAAATCCCTGGGCCATCTCGTGCATTGCCTGACTTAGCTCGCTGACAATCATTTCCCTCATAAATGCCTCACTCTCTTGATTTCCACAGTTCCAGCAGATAAGGCTTCAATCGCTCGAACTCAAGGCAGAGATCCTCAACATTGTTTTCGACTTCGCTGGTGGAAGCGTTGCGGTTCTCGATCAGAAATGTAACCGCTCTCCCGCGAAATAGCGGAGCCAGTGCCTGAATGATATGGTCGCGATTGATGACAGATTTCCGGTAGGAGGCGGCGAACTCATAAACCGTCTTCACCCACAAGTCGGCCGGGTAACGAAATTCTTCTTCATCCAGCCGTGCGACTCGCTGCAAATCAGACAGCGTGGCCGGTGAAAGAAGGGAGTGGAAAACAGATTCCAGTTCGGCGACTCCGGTCGCGAACATATCGCGCAGCCGTTTCCGGTTGACACGAATGGGATCGAGCAGCAGTTGCTGTTCGCTTCCCGTGGTGGGCACCGGCTTCGATCCACTGACTGTGCTCCATACCGGGAAGTCCGCTTCCATGGCGGCAAATAATGTGCCCACAGTTTGCCGCAGCGCGGGCACAAGGTCCGCGGCGCGGCGCTCCGTATGATCCTTTTCGCCAAGAAAAACCTGGCAGATATTGCATCCGCTGGTGATCGCCGACAGAGTGAAGCGAAGTTCGGTCCCTGTTCCGTCGCCCTCGCTCCAGCCGTTTTGGCTAAGGAATTGACTGCCTATGCGGCTGGAGAATCCAAACTCTGGCATGTAAGGCTCGCGAATCCTAAGGCCATAGAGTGCGCGGATCATTGGATACAGCAGGTTTGTCATCAGCAAACCATCGAACTTGTGTCTGCGATAGGTCGGGGAAACCAGGTCAAATCCCTCGCGATAAATGGGTCGCACGAGATTGGAAATCCATTCCGCCTCGATCTTCTCCGACTCGGGCGACATCAAGATGCAGGCCTTCGCGCGCAGTAGTTCGGCGGCTGCAAGGATAGTTCGCAATGCGCCTCCGCTCCGCGCTCCGTTGGAGTAGGTTGTGCTGATGGAATGCAGGGTGCGGAGAGCGTAAAGATTGGAAGCCGGCCGGATGTCATCGATCGACATCCCAGTGATTAGTTCGGGTGTTCCGTCGCGCGAGCCCCCATCGGCATTGATGATGACCGCGCGCTCTCGCGGAAAGCTCCGCAGGATTCCCGTTCGGATCGTCTGCACCACCGACCCCACAGTCCTGGCATTGTTGTGGGTGGGCAGGCCTACCAGGATGTCCACTTCCCCAACATTGATCAGTTGGCGGAGGAAATCATCCGTAAGGAAAGTCTCGTCTTCCAATTTCAGCTCTGGGTGAGGCGCGCTGGACATTATTTTCCATTATCTACGCTGCCTTACACTCTGCGCAGCCGGAACCAATAAAATTGGTAAGGGCCCAGGGTGAGCAGGTAGGGCAGGTCGCCCACTCGCGGGAATATATTGTTGCCGAACATCTCGATCAGGATATTTCCCTTGTGGCGGCGCAAATCGAGTTCGACGGCTTGCGCCGTGCCCGAAAGATTGTTCACCACCAGAACGGTCTCTCTGCCCAGTCGCCTCAAATAGGCCAGGATCCTGTGATTTGCGGGATAGAGAAACTCAATCGAACCCCTTCCAAATACTCCGGTCGACCGGCGTACGGCGATGATGCGTTGCATCCAATGAAACAGTGAATGTTCGCTTTCTCTTTGCGAGAGCACGTTTACGGCGGGGTAACCGTAAACCGGATCCTGAATTAACGGGGCATACAGGCGGGTTGGGTCGGCGACGGAAAAGCCGGCGTTCCAGCCACCTGTCCATTGCATGGGCGTTCTGACGCCGTTGCGATCGCCTAAAAGGATATTGTCGCCCATGCCGATCTCATCGCCGTAGTAGATGATTGGAGTGCCCGGCAACGACATCAGCATGCCATTCATCAATTCGATGCGTCGGCGATCGTTGTTTAACAGCGGAGCGAGCCGTCTTCGAATGCCCAGGTTGAGCCGCATCGTCTTGCTCGCGGCATACATGTCGTACATGTAGTCCCGCTCCACGTCGGTGACCATCTCTAACGTCAGTTCGTCATGATTGCGGAGGAACAGAGACCACTGGCACGACGGGGGGATCTCTGGAGTCTGCTGCAAAATTTCCGTGATGGGTTTCCGATCCTCCAGCTTCAGCCCCATGAACATCCTGGGCATCAACGGAAAATGAAACGCCATGTGGAATTCATTTCCCTCGCCGAAATACGGACGAAGATCGGCCGGCCACTGGTTCGCCTCGGCGAGCAGCATCCGGCAGCTGAATTGTTCATCCAGGAGTCGCCGCAGATCCTTCAGAATCTCGTGCGTTTCGGGCAGATTCTCGCAATTTGTGCCTTCGCGCTCCACCAGATAAGGCACCGCGTCCAGTCGAAACGCATCCACTCCCATCTCCAACCAGAATTTCATTACGGCCCACATCTGTTCCCGGACCGCAGCATTGTCGTAATTGAGATCGGGCTGGTGGCTGAAAAAGCGATGCCAGTAGAACGATTTCGAAACCGGGTCCCACGCCCAGTTGGATTTCTCGGTATCGAGAAAAATGATGCGTGTGCTCTTGTACTTGTTGTCGGTGTCACTCCAGACGTACCAATCCCGGCGTGGATTACTCTGGGAGCTGCGGGCTTCCTGAAACCATGGGTGTTGATCGGAGGTGTGGTTCAACACCATTTCGATGATGACGCGGATGCCGCGCTCGTGCGCCGCGTGAAGAACTTTTTGAAAATCCTCCAGCGTTCCATAACTGGGATGAACCGAGTAGTAGTCGGCGATGTCATAGCCATCGTCGCGCAGCGGGGAGGGGAAGAACGGCATGAGCCAGATCGCGTTGACTCCCAGTTCCTGCAGGTAGTCCAGTTTCTGTTCGAGCCCGCGAAAATCGCCAATGCCATCGCCATTGCTATCGTGGAAAGTGCGAACGTGCACTTGATAGATGATCGCGTCCTTGTACCAAAGGGGATCGATGTTAAGTGGCAAACGCCGGCTCCTGGGAAACTGCCGCTACCCGCGACAGCGCAATAAAAAGCTTATATGAATTGACCGTGCTCGAGAACGACGGGGGTTAAAGCTAGCAAGGCGAATTCCGCGCCGATTCGATTTCGTTTCAGTATCAACAACTGTGAAAGTGAAGTTGCAGATGAGACGCAGGGAGCCGAATCGCGTTTCCTGTCGCCGGTTACGCGGCGCGCATCTGCGCCACCGGTTTCTCCTGCAATAGAAGTTCCGTAGCCTGCACGCGACGGTCGCAGTGAAACCAGCCTTGTACGACGTCGTTGTACAGAAAGTTCGCCAACGAGAGCAGGCTCATTCCCTGATGGTGAACCATCCAGGATAGAACCAGTTCGTATCGCGGCCCGAAGCGCTTGTGCGGACGACTGTAGTCTGCGGCCTCGTAAAAGCCGTAGGAACCAAACCATTCCATCGAGGCCATGCGCCGCAGGTTCGCCAGAGCGCCCTGGCGGTCCACATTCAAAGCCAGAAACGTTGAGTACGGCGAAACGATCATGGGTTCCGAGCCGGTTTTTCTTAAGGCCAAGCTGGGTACGCCGAAGGCCTCGTAGTGATAGTCTCCTGCGTCGTTGCGTTTGGCGCAGCCCGACTCTGAGATGCCCCACAATATGCCCTTGCTGGCGGCGTATTCCTGTTGTGATCGCACCGCTGCCACGCTCGCACGCTCCAGCAGTGTGTTTGGATAAACGCGCATCCAAATCGATGGCATCAGGTACTCGAACATGGTTCCGGTCCAGGAGAGCAGAACCGTTCGTCCATGGTCGCGCGTGTAGGGCCGGTCAAGCCGGAACCAGCATTCCTGCGGGATATCTTCTTTCGCAATTGCAATGAAGACGGCGGTTCGGGGCTCTGTGGCCAACAAATTGTAATTGTAAGGTTGGAGTTCCTCGGTCTGAGCATCGAAGCCCACCGACAATAGCAATCGCTGCTTATCAAGCAGGAACCCGAATTCCATGGCATTGGCCAGACTGCGCGCTTGTTTGCTGGCCTGCTGCAAATCTTCAATCAGCCGAAGCGTGTTCTTTCGCGCTTCAGTCAGCATCGGGAGAAGCCGCTTTGCTGCTTCAATTTCCTTTTCCTTGTTTCCCCCCTGCAGGCTGAGATCCAGGCGTCTTTCGATCTCAAGATTCAAGTCGGGCAGTTGCTGCAAGGGAACATCATCGATCGATGCGCCTCCCGCCGTCAGTTCAGTTCGAAGGGCCGCGAACTCGGACAGCTTCCACGGCATATAAGCGGCGACAAGGTCCCGCACTTTCTGTACACGGAGGCGTGCTTGCTCGCGGAACCAGGCAATGTCTGGCGCGTGAGCGTTCTCTTGCTTCGATTTTTTGGGGTTCAGCGTGTCTTCTTTGAAACTTAAAAGAGTGGTGAGCCAGTCCTCATCACGGAAGCCCGCTTCGCAACGCGCCAAGGTCCGCTTCGAAAGCGCGTCGAGATTCACCAGCGCCCCCAGATGGTCGAGCAGGCCATCCGCCAGATTCTTTGAGGCAAGCGGCCGCCGCATTACATCCAGGCAGCCTTGGTCTAATGTCCAAAGCGAGGCGACCAAGTTACCGCTGTCGACCGAAGAGATAAAAAATGGCGGTTTCGGTTTCAGCGTCCGAGTGTCGTACCAGTTCATCAGGTGTCCGCGATACTTGGGCAAGAGCACCATGGTGGCCAGGGTTTTCTGCGTCAGGTCCAACAACTCCGGTACGGTAATGTAGCCAAATTCGTTTGCGACCTGCCGAGCGTTCAGAAGCAGCCCGACATTGGTGGGAGAGACGCTGTCCGCGATCTTGCGGGGTTGGTCTTCCACATTGTCCGGGACCAGCCAGTTATTCTCCTCATTGGAAAACTCGGCGAAATAGCGCCAAATATGCAACGCCGATTTCCGCAGCATCCACGTATCGCCGCGCGTGGTTTCGGGTGCCAATTCAAGAGGAGACGCGTTGAGCCAGAGGACCAAACCTTTACTGCAAGCCCAGAGCGCCAGAATCGGAGCAGCGGCTAGCAACGAGTGGGGACGAGTCAACCAGATCAAAGTTCCTAATCCGACCGCCAGCAGGGGCATCCAGTCGAGGTAGCGATCAATTTGAGTGCGGCGCTCCCCGAGTTCCGCTTCGGCGGCGGTCTCCCACTCCAGTAAGCGCTCGCGCGTCACCAGTCGCCGGACCAGGGCGCGTCCCACAGCGTCGAGAGACAAAAGCATCTGGTGCGCCAGAAGCGTTAACGTCAGCAGGACCGTGAAGTTCGTGGCAAACAGATTACCCATCGCGTCGCGAGCGATTCTCGGCTGACGCGCCAAGACCGCGCGTGTCAGTCCAAATCCGAATTCCACCCATGCTGGAACGAACAAGATGCAAATCGCGGCGAACGTCCAGAAGAAGGGATGGCCCATCACGAACCAGCCGAATAGAAACAAAGCAAACGTCGCGGGCTCAACCAGGCTGCGGCGCAGGTTGTCGAGGATTTTCCAGCGCGAGACCAACGAAATGGGGTTCGGAACACGCGCTCCTGACTCGTCTGGAACGCGGTCCGTAAGCCATTCCACAATTTGCCAATCGCCGCGCAGCCAGCGGTGTTTGCGGCGGCTGTAGGCGCTGTAGTGCGAGGGATAGTCCTCGATCACCACAATGTCAGTGGCCAGTCCCGCTCGTGCGTAGGCGCCCTCGATCAGATCGTGGCTCAGCAGGGCGTTGCGGGGGAAGCGATGGCTGAGAACGCGCGCCATCGTATCCACTTCGTAAATGCCTTTCCCGGTAAATGTACCTTCCCCGAACAGATCCTGATAAACGTCGGAGACGGCGCGCGTGTAGGGGTCAAGGCCGCTCTCGCCGGCAAAGATAGCCGCCAGCCGCGAGCGCGCGGTGCTCTGCACGCTCACATCGACGCGCGGCTGAAGAATGCCGTATCCAGCTACCACCACATTGTTAGCAGGGTCGATGATCGCTTGGTTCAACGGATGCGCAATCGCACCCACCATGCGTTGCGCCGATCCGCGAGGCAGCTCGGTGTCGGAGTCCAGCGTAATCACGTACCGGATTTTGGGAAGGATCGAAAGGTCGCCTATCTTAACCGGGAAACTGTCGAATTGCCCGCGCATTAACCGATTCAGGTCGAGCAGTTTACCGCGCTTGCGCTCCCATCCCATCCACCCTCGCTCGCGAGGGTTGTACACGCGATGGCGATGGAGCAGGAAGAAAGAACCGATATTTTTCTCGGCGTACCGTTCGTTCAGTTCGCGAATCAGTTTGGCGCAGAGGTCTACCAGCGCATCGTCTTCGGGCGCCGGCTTTGGCGAATCCGGCAAATCGGAGACGAGTGCGAAATGCAGGTTAGGATCGTGATTGCCAAGGAACCGCACTTCCAGCTTTTCCACCAATCCGCGCACTTGTCTCTCGTTGAGCAGAAGAGTCGGAATGGCAACGAGTGTCATGCAATCGTCGGGAATGCCCTCCGAAAAATCGAGCTTAGAAAGCGAGGCCGCCGGCAGCAGGTTGGTCGTCAGGTAATTCATCACCTGAACCGCCGCCTGAGAAGCGGGCAGCAGCAGAAACAGCATCGACAACATGATCAGCATCAGCGGCGTACTGGCAGCCGTCAGCAGCCATACGGCGGCAGTCGTTATGACGAATGTCAAAACCGCGATTCCCAATAGCAAATATTCCGCCGGATGTTGCCGCAGCAGAAGTCGCACTCGCCCGCCAAACTTGGGGTGCGCCCCTACCCTCTGGCTAAGAAGGTGAACTCCTTCGCTGGCCAGGTAATAGCCAATATGCGATTCCCGCAATTTAATTCTGGGATCGGCATATCGCCGCTGCTGCGCTTTTCGCGCCAACGCGAGCGCTTCCTCGGCAACTTCGATTTCAGTCCGGTCGGAGTGCTGCGCGATCGTTGCGACTTGTTCGCGATATGTATTGCGGCTCTCCACATCCATGTCTGCATACGATCCGACGGGATCCTGCCGCAGGATCTTGTCGAATGGGATAAGTTGCTCGAGGACGTCTTTCCACGAGGTCTGGCTGACGGTCTCCAACGTCCGGATGCATTTAGTAATGCGTTCGCCGGCGGGCCCGGTCGGATCGTGGACTATGCGACTGCCGATGGCTGCAATCTTTTCGAGCAAAACCAATTTCAGCGAAGGTACGAGTGCGCCGACCTCGTGAAATTCGAGAGGGACAGACTCTTCGAACCCCAGGCAAAATTCTGTGAACTTCGATTCCGTAAAAGTGAAGCCGGTCTCGTCGAAAAAACCTTGCGCTATGACCAGGACGCGAGGCAAAAGTTCGTCTTTTGTCGATACATGAGGAATGCGGGTCAGGGGCTCCAGATCGTTCGAGACAGCGCGCATCTCCGAGGAGATCTGTTGCGCATTGTCCCGCAACCACAGCAGGTCTTCGGAACCAGGCACCTCCGCGAAAGCCTCATCAACCCTTGCGAAAATTTCTTTAAAGGTGTCCCCAAGTTTCTGAGAGCGAATCGCAAAGGTGTCAGAAGAAGCGCCCGGCAGCCATCCTACTCGCGCCGCCAGTTCCAGTCCCGCAACGCGCAGTGTGCCCAGCTTTCTCCCGTCCGCTGCGGGAGAATGCACCTGCTCGTCTTCTGCAATCACGCTGCGGGTTGGAGCCTTGGGTACCATTGAATGTCCATTCTTACCAAAATGTCGCGCCGATTTTGTTCGTTCTAACGGTAACTCGCGGCCTGAAGTTCAAACATTTCCGCATAGCGGCCGCCCAATTGCGTCAACGCGTCATGGTCGCCTTCTTCCGCGATGCGTCCCTTTTCCAAAACTACGATTCGATCAGCCATCCGCACCGTTGAAAATCGATGAGAAATAAATAAAGCCATTTTTCCCGTTGTCAACTCAGCGAAGCGCTGAAATACCTCATACTCGCTCCGCGCGTCGAGCGCGGAGGTGGGTTCGTCGAGGATCAGCACCTGGGCATCACGCAGATAAGCCCGGGCGAGGGCGACTTTCTGCCATTCGCCTCCCGAGAGATCGACTCCACCATCGAAGCGCCTGCCCAACATTTGCGCATATCCGGCAGGAAGTTTCGCCACAACACCGTCTGCCATGCTTTTATGAGCCGACTCCTGCAGCAGTTCCATGTTTTCGATCTGCTCGATCCGTCCGACCGCAATATTCTCCCGTGCGGTCATCTCGTAACGCATAAAGTCCTGGAAAATAACGCCAATTTCGTGATAGAGGTCCTCAAGATCATACTCTCGCAGGTCCACGCCATCGAGCAATACCTGTCCTTCGGCCGGGTCGTAGAGACGCGTCAGCAGCTTCACGATCGTAGTCTTGCCCTCGCCGTTTTCGCCGATCAACGCCACTCGCTCGCGCGGTCGCAGATGGAAGTTCAATCCATCTAACACTAGACGAGAACTCCCGGGGTATCGGAAAGAAACATTACGAAACTCAAATCCTTGCCGGATGGGCCGCGGTGCAGGCAGAGCGTTCGGCTTCGATCGGATGGTCGGCTGCATTTCGAAAAACGCGATCAGATCGGTCAGGAATAAAGCCTGATCGGCGATCGTCGACAACGTCGAAAAAGTTTGCTGCAGGTTCGAACTGGCGTCCCGGATAGCGTTCGCCAGGAAGACCAATGAGCCCAGGCTGAAAACGCCCGTAACCGTCTTCCAGACCGCGAAGATGTATGCCGTGTAGTAGCCGGCGGTCCCGATCGCCGATAGAACCGACCCCATAACCACTTTCTTGCGTGCTAGAGCGACGTCTTCTTCATAAACCTGGGTCGAGAGCCCTTCGAACCGGCGGGTCAAGAAGTCCTTCAGACCGAATAGCTTCAGTTCCTTGGCGGCTTCCTTGCTCCCGCCCAGAATGCGAAGGTAATCAAGCTGCCGCCGGATCGGCGTCTGGCGGAAGTTCTTGGCATACCCCAGAAATGCAAAATGCGTTTCGCCCAGAAATGCCGGAATGACCCCTACGATCAGCAGCAGCAGGAGCCAGGGCGAAAATACCATGATCGAGACCGACAAGGTAATCGTGGTAATCACCTGCTGGATCAGCCGCCCAATCGCCTGGATCATGTACAACCGGTCGGTGGCCTGAACCCGGGCCCGCTCCAAACGGTCATAGAAGGCCGGATCTTCATAGGCCAGGAGGTCTAACCCCGCGGCGTGCTCCATGACGCGGACGCTTACGTGGCGCGTGTACTTGCCGGCGAGCAAGGCATCCAGGTAGTCGATTATCCGTCCTAGTATGCCCGTGGCCACTGCCAGGCCAAACTCTGCGGCGACCAGCCACCACAGCCGGGGTCCAGCGTGCTGCCCGGTCTTGACGATCTGAACGATCGTATCGATGATAAGTTTTGAGACCCAGAAAAGCGCAGGAGGGAGGAGAGCGGAAATTACCCGAAAAATCAGCCCCAAAACAACAACTGAGCGCCCAGACTCCCACACAAAACGGAGAACAGCAGGAACGTTGCGCAGCGCCGAGAAGCGCTCTCGCCAACTTCTCCAGACTTCAAGTTCCCCGCTCATGACGCAGTCCCCAAGACCTGGCAGCCAAAACGATTCGCCCCAGCCACCTGAGCCGCCGAGACCCAAGTGCCACCGATATGGCGGACACCCTAAACCATTCGGGCACAATAATAGCTGATTGAATCTTCCAAACGACCTTTAGATGAAAAAGCCCCTTCTACGGTTGGTCCGCCGAGAAAGTGGCCAAAGGGTCTTGCTCGTGGCGCACTAAACCTTGCGGAATCCCGCCCGCTCCATTCCGCGCTGCGCCTCCGGCGTCTTCATAAAGGTGTCCCAGACAAACCGGGTTCGCAGATTCTCCGCCATCAGCAGGATGATTCCGGTATCGATGCCGATCACATCCGAGTCATACCAGTTTTTTAGGGGGTTGAAGGCGTTAACGAATCCGTACTTGGTCCAAGCCGATGGGTAGCGGTTACGGATGGTTTTCAAGACCAGAATGGTATCTGTCGGCAGGAAAGGCAATGAACCGCCGGCGGCGCTGGGAACAATGCTGCCGTCAATCGGTCCCATGGCGGGCGGACCGCCCCAGGCCACGTAGCCGTGCTGCGAATCAGAAGCCGTAATTCCCCACAATTCCTGGCTGTAATCGGGGAATTGCTTGCCCAGTTCAATGCAAAAGCGGCGGTGTACTTCGGTCGCAGTGACCGAATTCTGAAAATAGTCCGCATACTTGTCGCGTTTGCCGCGAAAATCAAACCACGCCTGCGAGAACTGATGCACAAAAAGCGGTGCAAAAGAACCGATATAGCGCATCCCGTCATATTCGAACGTTACGCGCTTCCAAGCGTTCCAGGTCTCCTGCGACAACGGGTGGGCGGACGATCCCATGCCCAATAGATTGATCATCATCAGTTCGCTGTAATAGTCCCACCGGGAAGGCAGAAATCCGACCTCGGGAGTCCAACCGTGAGTCAGCAGGGAAGTATCCTCTGAGAGCCAGCTCCAGTCCACGCGGCTAAAGATCAGATCGACCAGTTGTGCGACGGCTGGGTGACGGAAGTGTTCGCGGCAGGTGAGAAGGCCGCACAAAAGGATCGAAGTATCCACCGACGACACTTCCGAGTCGAACATCCGCTCGCCAGTTTCGGGATTGGCGAAGTGATAGAAAAATCCGCGGTGGTTTGGCAATTTCTTCCATAGAAAACGCAGCGTCGCGAAGACTCTCTGGAGCGCATCGGCCTTGGAAATGAAGCCGCGCTGTTCGCCAATACAGAGGGCCGTCAATCCGAAACCCGTGGCCGCGATGCTGGCGGCTCCTCCCTGATTGTCGGTGTGAACATTACAACGATCCTTAACCATTCCGGTATTCGGGCTGCCCTGCTCCCAGAAGAAGAGAAAATTGGCCTTCTCCACCTCGTTTAGAAACTGGTCGTCTTCTGCAGAGAGAGCCGGCGTGCCACCCGCATCATCCTTCACGATGGGCTGTTCCTGCGTATCCAGCGCGGGCAGCAGTTCCGCGAAGGGCAGGCAGAGACCGGTCCCTATAACCTGGCGTAGAATTTCCCGGCGCGAAAGCAGACTGGGTTCATGACTCATTTATTTGGGCTTCCCCGGATCGTGTTAAATTCCTAAGACAGAATCTGCTTGGCATGTCCACGCACAAAGGAAAGGACAGCAATTTCCATTCTTGCGGCATCTATTATTGTTACGGCATTTATCTCAGGATGCAAGTGCATTTCCCGTTGCTGCAACTGTTCGCGCTTTTCTCGCTGCCGTAGAGGTGCTGTCGAAATGCTCGCATGACTCTTGCCCATAAAATCGAACTTTGGATCGTCTTATTGGTCGGTACTCTGATTGCCGCCGGCGTCCCTCTGGTAATCCGCTGGCAGAAACAGAAGACAATTTCACTGCAAGGAGCCGTCCTCATCCAGGATTCGGACCCGAGAAAGCAGCAGCCCATCGGTGGGGTCCTCATTTCTGCTGGCGATACCGGAATTTCGGAGGCTACAACAACCGATTCTTCCGGATACTTTGTTCTGAAAGTCCGTAAACCGATTCGCCGCGGCAACCCCATCGTTCTCACGTTTCGACATCCCCAATACCACCCTTTAGTCCTGAACGAATTTGTAGGCAACAAGCTTTACATCGTCCATCTGGTCCCCCTGACTACCAAAATCGTTCCCGCGAATCAGCCCCAGGTGAAAGTAACCAATGTGCGAATACGATATACCATCAAGGCGATGACGGAGTTGAATGTAGGCAGCGCGGTGAAGACTTTTGAAATCGAGAACAAAGCCGACGTGCCCTGCCAGGGACGAACTCCCTGCTCTCCGGATGGAAGATGGAAGGCCGCTACCGGCTCCGTTACATTAAATGCCGGCGGAGGCAATCAATTTCGCAATACCAGAGCGTCCTGCATTGCCGGGCCTTGTCCGTTTACCAGGATTGATTCCGATCAATCCTCGCAGGGCGGCCAGGTTCTCACGCTCTCCGCTCGAGACTGGTCCGACACCGCCACTTTTTTGTTAGAAGCCGAAGTCTTCCGCCCGATGGTTAGTCAGATGGAACACTGGAGCTATCCGGTGATCTTTGGCGAGAGCCTTTCCTTCACACTGCCGTCAGCAGCAGAGAGCGTGAGTATCGAGGCCGATCTCGATGGACAGACCATCATTTTCCCTCTGGGGCCTTCACTTTTCTTGAGCTGGGCGAGTTGCGACGCCGGCAGTAGTGTCGACCGAGGCCGCGTGTATCGCTGTACTCCTAAGCCCGGGTACGCTTTCTAGCGTGGGTGCCCTCCGCTAACATGCTCCGCTCGGACGAGTGGGGCTTCCGGACTCCTGACTCGGAAGGCTCTGCGACGCGGGCAGTGGATAGGCCGTTGTCCCCGCCAAGTTCGCTTCACACTGCGCAATCGCCTGCAAATCGGCTTGGACAGTCGACGGGAGATTCGGAATCGACTGGTCGGGATTTTTGAAGTTAAAGGCGCTGGTCAAGTCTCCGACAGTGGCCCGGCGCCAGGCGCTCAGGTTGGGTACTTCCGCCCCAAACCGCGTCTCGAGGAATCGAAGGACCGAAGTGTGATCGAACAGGTCTGAGGACACGAATCCGCCCCGACTGAATGGCGAGATGATCAGCATGGGGACGCGAAAGCCCAATCCAATCGGCCCGGCAATGGCAGGATTGCCGACGACAGTCGGGTCTGGAACGGCAGGCGCAGTGACGTACTCGCCCGCCGTGCCGGGAGGCGCAGTCACCGGCGGAACGTGGTCAAAAAACCCTCCATTCTCATCGTAATTCACGAAAAGAACAGTTTTTGCCCACAGCGCAGGATTCGCAGTCAGAGCGGTGAGGATCAGCGAAAGAATATTTTCCCCAAACAGTGCCGGCGCCGGCGGGTGATCGGAAGTCAACACGGAACCGATCAACCACGAAACTTGCGGCAAATTCCCCGAGGCGACGTCGGCCAGGAAGTCGACCGGGAACTGCGGCCCAAATGCGTTCTGGTGCAGCACTGACGAGGGATCCTGAAAATTCTTGAAGTAGGAAAGAACGTTGTCCGAGAGAATTCCGCCCAGAATATTCACATCCGGCGATGAATAAACCTTCCACGAAATTCCTTTGGCTTGCAGCTGCTCAGGCATGGTGGTGTAGGTGAGACGGCCGTACATCGCTGAGCGATTGTTGACGATTGTCTGCAAAATCGGTCCGCCGTTTTTCCCGTCGGGATCGAGCGAGGCCGCCATGCAGTAGAGACGATTCGGATCGGTCGGGCCCATCACCGAACAAAAGTAGTTATCGCAAATCGTGAAAGCGTCGGCCAGGGCGTAGTAGTACGGGATGTCGGCACGCGTGTAGTAGCCCATGCTCAAGGTCGCATCGTTGGAATTGATTCCGAGACGTGAACTCACGAAACCGTCCATCTTGCCGCTGTCCCAACTCTGATGCTGCGGTACCCAGTCGTGGCTGATGTCGTGCGTGCAGGCGGCATTCGAATTCGCGGTGTCGAGATGGAACGGCAAAAGAGTTCCTACCGGGGCAATCGTAGTATTCGCCGGGTCGGGTTGCTGGAACGCCACGCTCTGGTCGGAGAATCCACGAACGCCGCGATAGCTCCCAAAGTAATGATCGAACGACCGGTTTTCCTGCGTCAGAATCACCACGTGCTCAATGTCGGTAATTGTGGAGCACCCGGAACCGGTTGAAGTAATCAGCTTCGAAGCGTTGCATCCCGGCAATCCTAAAGACGCAAACTCCACCGCGGCTGCTGTAGTTGCGAGTTTGAGCAATTCTCGACGAGTCAAATTCTTCATAGCTGTCGTTAGGATGCGTTCTGCGCAGCGAAGGTGGGACCGATTCTCACTGAGAAGCAGCGGTGAGAGCCGCAAACGCGGTCGCCCGCTAAGGCGCGAGGCGCGAGGTCACGCAGAGGTTAGTGAGACGATGATGATGGAAGCCTGAAGTATCGCCGGCGTGCGCTGATCATCAGCAGGCCAGCCAAGCCTCATCACTTGACGACGGGAGAACTGCCATCTGCGGGCTTCGTGTCGTCGCCATGAATCTTGCCGTCATCCTCAGCATAGAAAGAGCGGTGCTGTGCATCCATATTTTTCGGAGTCATGGTGAGCACAAAGCTGTCTTTCTTTCCCTTAAAGTTTGCCGTGTAGTCTCCGCGGTCGGGGTTGACCATGCGCTTGGTGAACGAACCGGAGTGCACCAGTTCCTCCAGCGATGTGGCGAAGTGATCGTACTGCTTATTGAAGAGACGCTGCGCTCGCAACACGACCCGCATGTAGGCCAGGGCCGCAGCTTCGGAGTCGGAGCGGGCGGGATCGCCACGGAATTTAGGCTGGTACGCGGGACCCTGCGGGGCAGAGGCTTGGGGCTCCGGAGAACTGGTCGTACCTTGAGCAAGCAGCGAGCTGGCAGCCAACAAAATTGCAGCGAGGACGACCCACAGCGTGGACCTTTTCATGCGGACGGCTTCTCCTTGCGAACTGGACATTGTACGACGCTACTCGTTCTGGCAGGCCCTTCGCGTGAGATTCGGCTCCAAACGGCCATTTCCAACTCGTTTTTCCATGTTACTCCCGTAATTTCCCTTCAGTCACCTTTCCTTTGCAATCTGCCGAATTATTACTATGCTGATAAAAGAATCTAGCCCTACGGGGAAAACTATGAAAGCAGCAGTCGCCAGAAAACCAGTTATTCGAATCGCGGTGGTCGAGAGTGATCCACTGCGCTTTGTTGGGTTCCGCGCATTGTTCGACTCCGAACCGGAGTTCGAACTCATCTCCGCGGCACTGCCCGAGATCAGCACTCTGCAAGCGATTGATCTCATCCTGCTTGGCAACCGGAATGGACAAAACCTGTTTGACGTAATGGCCAGCCTGAAGGCCACGCGTCCGGATCTTAAAATTATCGTGACCGGTTCGGGGATCGACGAGGAGACCATTCTTAAAGCGATTGCCTCCGGGGCTAAGGGCTATGTTGACGAGGCCGCCACTCCTGCCGAATTCGCGCAGGCGATTCGCATCGTGAATCAGGGATCGGTCTGGGCTCCGCGCAAAGTGCTCTCGATGTTTATCGAACGCGTATCCTCGGCACCAGGCCGAATTTTCCCTGCTGGCCGGGTCACATTTACCGACCGCGAAAAAGAAGTGCTGGAGATGCTGGTGGCCGGACGCTCGAACAAAGAGATTGGCAACCAGTTAGGCATTGAAGAGCGCACGGTGAAAGCGCACGTAGCAAAGCTGATGCGCAAGGTGGGCGTGCAGAACCGGATCGCCTTGTCAGTGCATGCCATCACCCATTCGCTGGTTGCGGCCAAATAAGCTGTTTCTAGCGGCCAGTTTCCGGCCGCGATGAGCGGTTTGCGTGCGTGCAGGAACTCGAAACCAGGTTACCCACGAGCACTTACCTTCGTAATCTTGTCCAGTTTCGGCGTATCTCGCATACTCACTTCACCTACCACAGAACCTGGGAGACGGGGTTGAGAGTGGCGATTAGGGTCACTACTTTCAGCCCCGCATTTTTTTGCTCCGCTTTTTAGTCCCTTCTTTGGCCAGCACGAGACGCCCGCCCGCTTCTCACCAGCCAGACTTCATTTACAATCCAAATACAGAATTTCAATGAATTCAAATGCGGTGAGGAGCCATGACAAAAGTTATTCTGCTGACCCTGTTGGTGTGTTCTTACAGCGTGGCGTTTGCGGCGGATAAAGAATCGAAGGCCGCTGATCGCGTTCAGGCGGCTGCGGACGTGTTGAATCAAATCCAGTCGGCCCCCGACTCCGGCATCCCGCAACGGATTTTGAGCAAGGCGGAATGTGTGGCAGTCGTGCCGTCGATGTTGAATGGGGGTTTCATCGTCGGCGCAAAATACGGCCGCGGACTCGCCAGTTGCCGCACTCCCAAAGGATGGAGCGCGCCTGCATTTTTCCTCACTGAGGGGGGCAGTGTCGGCTTCCAGATCGGCGGGCAAGCCGTCGACCTGGTTATGTTGATTATGAATGACGATGGCATGCAACATCTGCTGTCGAGCAAGTTTGCGCTGGGCGCCGACGCTTCGGTCGCGGCTGGCCCCGTGGGCCGAGACGCCGAAGGCAATACGGACTGGAAAATGCGCGCCCAGGTCCTTACTTATTCGCGAGCGCGAGGCGTTTTTGCCGGCGTGAGTTTGGCGGGGGCGGTGGTGAAGCAAGACAAGGACGCTACGCGGGAGTTCTACAGCCACATGGTGACTTTCAAAGCTGCCTTGACCGGAGAAGTTGATCCGCCGCCTGCGGCGAATCCTTTCCTGGCTACCCTCGCAAAATGGGCGCAAGAAGCGGCGAACTAAGGCGCAGTCTTCTTACATTCGAGTGAGTACGTACGGGAGTGTCTCCATGATTGCTCCTCCGTTGGCGGGAAATGTAATCGGCTCGGGGGGCGCGAACTGTGTGGTCGCCGAGTGGCGGGACGCGGGAGGACCGCCCGGACCGCCGCGCTGGATCGCTCCTCTTCATCTTCACCGTAGCGATGACGAAGCGCCGGGGCTCTGCGAGCGGTGTTTGAGAAGCATGACCCCCAGTTGCTTGGCGGCTCGGACGAGGCACTCAGCGTTTTTTCCCCTTTTCATCCCTTTCCGCATTGACGAGCCTTTCCAGCATTGACAAGCAATTTTTCCGAGTGATAGGGTCACGATTCCCGGATGCGGCGGAAACTCGAATACGCGGCAGCTTGGCCGTTCATCAAGATTCTCGGGCTGATGCCGCGCCCTTTGTCGCGCGCCTTCGCAATTGTCATCGCACAGGTTGTTTATCTGCTGCACTTTCGCCTGCGGCAAGTCGGCATGCGTAATCTTGCCATGGTGTTTCCCGAGAAAAGTTTGGCTGAACGCAGGCGCATCCTCCGCGGAGTTTTCACTTCGCTGGGCCGGCAACTCGCCGAACTCTGCCAGTTTCCGAGGTACACGCCAGAGAATGTCGATCAAGTCGTCGTCTACGATGGGCTGGAAAATTACGAGCGAGCCTTCGCCCAAGGGAAAGGCGTTCTATTTCTAACGGCTCACTTCGGCGGATGGGAACTCTCCGCCTTTGCCCATTCCTTGCACGGTCACTGGCTGCATGTTGTTATGCGGCCTATGGACAACGAATATCTCGACCGCTTGCTGCAAAGCTATCGCACCATGCATGGCAACAAGACGGTCAACAAAGATGACTTCGTGCGGGGCTTGTTAGCGGCCATGCGGGCGGGAGAAACGGTCGGTATTTTGATGGACACGAACATGACTCCGCCGCAGGGTATATTCGTGGATTTCTTTGGCATCCCCGCGTGCACTGCCAGTGGCTTGGCCCGGATTGCCTTGCGCACAGACGCAGCGGTCGTTCCCGGATTCACGATTTGGGATCCAGCCCTGAAGAAGTATCGCCTGCGCTTCGATCCCGCGCTCGAATTGATTCGCACCGGCCATCTGGAGGCCGACATCGCCGCCAATACGCAGACGTTCACCAGAGTGATCGAGGACTACGTGCGGAACTACCCCGACCAATGGCTATGGGTACACCGCCGCTGGAAGACTCGGCCGGAAGGACAGCCGCCGCTCTATTAGAACTGGAACATGCGAAATTCTCACCGGCGGCTCGCTTCCCCAGAAGTTAAGGTGGCCTCTGCCTCGGAAATGGGCAAGAAAACACTCAAATACAGGCCCTTCGGTAACCCGACATTCCCTTCGGTAATCTGCGCCAAAGTCCATTTTCGTGACAGTGTAAGCGCAGTGAAGAATTACAGCCAAAATAATGATCCCGGCTGGGACCGCAGCCGCGAGGGCTATCTGGACTTGCCCCAGAAGCCTGTGTATGCGCCGGTCTCGAAGCCCTCTGTAAAGAAGGCGGACCAAAGCCCGTTCCTCAGCATATCCGCGGAGGAGAACCTTGGCAGCCTGATCGCCGCTGGCGGAATGATTTGGGGTGCCTACGTGGCGGCCACACATTTCAATGGGGTGTTCAGCCTGGAGTTGGTTCCGGCCGGCCCGATAGAATCTTGCGCCCTGGGAATTCTCGTTTGGTTGCACGCCAAGTGGCGGCGCTCCACCAAGGTCAACTGAGCCGCAGCCCGTGCGGCGTCTTTAATTCTTTCAGCCAGTTGCAGCTTCAACTCGACAAACCTCCTTCGATCCCTTCCTTTCCGGTAAAATTAAACCTTCCTATGGATACTTTTGATCAGATCGCCGAACGCGAGCGGCAGTTTTTGCTGCAAACTTACAGCCGCTACCCCGTCGTCCTCACTCGCGGTAAAGGCGTTTTCCTCTATGACATCGAGGACAAACGCTATTTGGATTTTGTTTCGGGTCTCGGCGTCAATGCGCTCGGGCACGCCCATCCACGCATTGTCAAGGCAATCCGGGAGCAGGCGGCCAAACTGGTGCACGTTTCCAACCTCTATTACCACGAGTACCAGGGGCCGCTGGCGGAGAAGTTGTGCACGCTTTCCGGATTGAACCGCGCATTTTTCTCTAACAGCGGAACCGAAGCGATCGAAGGCTCCATCAAACTGGCGCGTTTGGCGGGACACCGCGCGGGTGGCGAGGCCAAGTGCCGCCTGGTGGCTCTGGAAGGCTCCTACCACGGACGCACCTTCGGGGCATTGTCGCTCACCGGCCAAGCCAAACACCGCAAGGGATTCGAGCCGCTGCTGGAAGACGTCACGTTTGTGAAACAGAACGATCTGGACGGGCTCCGGGCCGCCGTAAACGACAACACCTGCGCCATTGTGCTGGAGCCGATTTTCGGGGAAGGCGGAATCTATGAGTGCTCGGTGGAGTTCTTGCGCGAATGTCGAACCTTGGCTGATCGTCACCATGCGGCGCTGATCTTCGACGAAATTCAGTGCGGCCTGGGACGTACGGGCACGATTTTCGCTTTCCAGACGTTCGGCGTTACTCCAGACATGGTCGCCATAGCCAAGCCGATTGCCGCGGGATTGCCGCTGGGCGCCTTTATTGTGAAAGAAGAGTTCGCCACGGCAATTTCTCCGGGACAGCATGGCACAACCTTCGGCGGAGGCCCGCTGGCTTGCCGAGTGGCGCTTGAGTTTCTAGCAATTGTCGAAGACGAAGAATTGCTGGAGAACGTCAATAAAGTCGGAGCCTATTTGCAGCAGCAGTTAACTGCGCTGGTGGAGAAACGGGCAGCGGCCACAGCAGTGCGCGGACGCGGATTTATCCAGGGGATTCAGCTCGAGGTTCCGGCGCGTCCGATTGTGGATGCAGCTTTGGCTGAGGGGGTTCTGTTTAATAGCACGCAGGACACCGTCGTGCGATTCCTGCCGCCCTTCCTGATGGAAGAGAAGCACATCGACAGAGGAATACGTGTACTGAACAAGCTCTTAGGAAAGAAACGCAAAGTGGCCTGAGTGGCGGCGGACTCCGAGGTGGGTCCGCCGGTTCAGTGCACGATGAAAGCGGTACCTGCCATAACGATTCCGACGACACCCAATAAAATTCCCAGGTACCAGAAAATTCTTCTTCCCGAAAGTAGAGTGATCGACGTGATCACCAAGCCAATTTCTAGGAACACTTCGGCCAGGTCGAATCTGTCGGCGCGGTTCCTTTCGTGGCCGACCTCCGCTTCCATCTCGTGGGCCTTGTCCTCAATTTCCTTCTGTTCGTCCTTGTAACGCGTGGCCTCTCCCGCATATTTCTCGCGCAGTTTCGCGAGCGCTGCCGCGTCGGTAGTGGCCTCGACTGAAGTCAGGTCGACAAAAAACTCGTCGATATGCCGTCGAATGTTCTTGGCCTGGTAGTAGGCCCACTGATCGGACGACTGCGCCTGCAAGACAACCTCTTCGGTGTGCGCGCGGTGGCCGAGCAACGTCACGACCGCTACGAGTACGGCCAGGATTGCCATTGTGACCGAGATCGGTGCGAGTGTGGGATCGTGCTTGGCGTGCTCCGCATGCTCCTGTAGTTCGCTCAGCTCTTCGGACTCCATCTCACTCTCCCATTACCTTCACGATGACCCGCTTGTCGCGCTGCCCGTCGAACTCCGCGTAGAAAATTCGCTGCCACGTGCCCAAGTCTAGTTTTCCCGCTGTGATGGGCACAATCACTTCGTGATGAATGAGCAGCGCCTTCAGGTGAGAGTCGCCGTTGTCCTCTCCGGTCTCGTGATGTTTGTAGCCCTTGCGAAACGGCGCCAGGTGCTCCAGCCACTGGTCGATATCCTCGATCAGGCCGCTTTCGTTGTCGTTGACGTATACGCCTGCGGTAATGTGCATCGCCGAAACCAGAACCATGCCTTCCTGCACACCGCTTTTGCTAACAATCTGCTCCACTTGCGGCGTGATGTGAACGTAGGCCCGATGTGTTTTCGTATGAAACTTCAAATATTCCGTGAGCGTTTTCATTGCACTTCCAATAGGTGTGGAATCAGGTTTAGCGAAGTACGTCTGCCACTTTACCGCTCGCAATCAGAGAAGCAATGCGGGCGAAGTCGTGGTACATGACTCGATCTTTTTCCATGGTAGGACAAACGGATCGAATTGCCGCATGGGCGGCCTGCCCGCGCTTGGAAGTCTTGAGGGGAGCGAGGAAGTCGAGCGCCTGCGCGACCGCCATCGCCTCGATCGCCAATACATTCCGCGTGTTATCGACAACGCGCCGCAATTTGCTGGCAGCCGTCATCCCCATTGAAACGTAGTCTTCTTTGTTGCCTGATGTTGTGATCGAGTCGACAGAGGCAGGATGGGCCAGCACTTTGTTCTCGCTGACCAAGGCCGCGGCGGTGACTTGCGCCATCATGAAGCCGGAGTTGAGTCCGGCTCCCGGAGCCAGAAATGGCGGCAGACCCTCGCTGAGAGCCGGATTTACCAGCCTCTCAATGCGCCGCTCGCTGATGCCGGCCAGCGCGCCCAGCGCAATGGCCAAAAAATCCAACGCGAACGCCAGCGGTTCGCCATGAAAATTGCCGCCGGAGATCACATCGCCCTCGATCCTCTTGGAATCTGTGAGAAAGACCAACGGGTTGTCGACAGCGGAATTTGCCTCCGTTTCGAAAACTTCACGGCAGTGCGCCAGAGTGTCGCGTACCGCGCCGTGAACTTGCGGGATGCAGCGCAGCGAGTATGCATCCTGCACGCGTCCGCATTCGCGATGCGACTCGCGAATCTGGCTGCCCTCCAGCATCCGACGCAAATTTGCCGCGGTCTTCATTTGTCCGGCGTGCGGACGCGCCTTATGGATGCGCTCGTCAAAAGCCGTGTCGGTTCCCTTGAGCGCATCGCAACACAAACCGCCCAGCACGTCGGCAGTGTCCACCAAAAGTTCCGCCGCCAACAAGGCCAGCGTTCCCACCGCGAGCATGGCCTGCGTCCCGTTAATCAGGGAGATCGTCTCTTTGGCTTCGAGCACAAGTGGCTTGATTTGGCCTCGCTTCAAGGCCTCGGCGCTGGCCACACGAATACCTTTTTCATCGAAACATTCGCCTTCGCCGATCAGGGCCAACGCCAGGTGGGCCAGTGGCGCAAGGTCGCCACTCGCACCGACACTGCCCTGCGACGGCACCACCGGCGTGACGCCGCGGTTTAGCATCTCGCAAAGCGTGTCGATGACGATCGCTCGCACCCCCGAATGACCTTTGGCCAGCGAATTCGCGCGCAGCAGCATCATGGCGCGAGTTTCAGGAGTGGATAGCGGTTCGCCCACACCCACTGCATGCGAGCGAACCAGATTGACCTGGAGTTCACGAATCTGATCTCCGGCGATGCGTACGTCGCTCAGTTTCCCCACGCCGGTGGTGATCGCATAGGCAACTTTATTGCTGGCGACGATGTCGTCGACGACGGAACGAGCCTGGTTCACTGCGTGCCGCGCGTCCGCTGAGAGCAGGACGGCTCGGCGGTTTTCGACGATCGCTACCTCGCGAACCGCTTCGAGCGTCAGATCGTTCCCGCTAATGTGAAGTGCGTTCAATAAAAGTTCCAAAATGTGGCGCTGCAATGCCGTCCGCGGGAATGCAACCCTATTTCCCCATTGCCTCGCGAAACGCCGTTAGATACTTCTCTGGCAGTGCGCCAACTTTCATCTCCGAATTTGTGACGATGTGCGTGGTTTCGCCTTCTGCCAGAAGCGTTCCGCCATTGGCCCGCACCAGTTCATAACTGAACATCACCACCGATTCCCGCACCGCCTTAAAGCGGGTCCGCACCAACACTTCTTCGTCGTAATACACCGGAGCGCGGTAGCGGCACTTCACCTCTGCAACCGCAATGAAACATCCATCCTCGCGTTCCATGTCGCGATATGAAAACCCCAACTGCCGCAGGAGTTCGACGCGCCCTACTTCGAACCAGATGAGGTGGTTCGAATGGTAGACGACGCCCATCTGGTCGGTTTCTGCATAGCGCACCCGCAGCCGCGTTTCATGGAATGCCTGGGACTTATTGGACCTCATCTGCCTGTCCACACCGGCTTGCGCTTTTCAAGGAACGACGATATCCCTTCACGGAAATCCGCAGTGGAACGGATCGCGGCGTTCTCGCGAACGGCCGATTCGATCTGGACGTTGAGTTCCTGCCGGGCGTGATCGGTCAGCAACTGTTTCGTCGCCCTCAATGAGGCTGAACTATTCTCCATCAAAAGCTCGGCCAATTCGCGAGCCCGGGCCATCAGTTTTTCCGGTGGCACGATTTCGCTGACCAGTCCCATGCGCGCCGCTTCCTCCGCCTCAAAAATTCTCCCCGTCAACAAGAGGTCGCGGGCCTGCTTCTCTCCCACCTGCCGCAACAGAAACGTGGAAACGATCGCGGGAACAAACCCGATGCGGACTTCTGTATAACCAAACTTCGCCTCGGGAACCGCGAGCGTGAAATCGCACAAAAGCGCCAGCCCGGTTCCGCCGGCAATCGCCGCGCCGTTCACCGCCGCAATCGTCACTTTGGGGAATTCATACAGAGAACGGAATAACTGCACCATCGTCTGCGAATCCTGCAAATTCTGCTCTGGAGTTCGGCCTAGCAGTGACTTCAGATTGTCCAGGTCCATGCCGGAGGAAAAAGCCTTGCCCGCTCCGGTCAGGATCAGAACAATCGCGTCCGACTTCGCAACCTCGCCCAGAGCATGCACCAGGTCGTCAATCAATTCGAAGCTGATGGCGTTCCGCTTCTCCGGTCGATTCAGCGTGATCGTCGCCACTCCGCGGTTATACGCGAGTTGTATTGTTCTATAGTTCATATGCAAACACCCGCCACGGATCTCACAGATCAAAATCATTCTTGTGAATTATCCGTGATAATCAATTCCAATCCGCGGCCGGCTCAATCGGCCGCGTGGGAACTGGAAAACTTCGCGGCGATTCCCGCTGTTGCCTTCAGCAGAGAATCCAGCGGCTTCAGTTGCGGCAACTCCGCTTCCCGTCGTGCGAGTGTCTCCAGGACAATCTCCGTCGGAATGTTGCCAACCAGGGCGTCCTGCGCAAAAGGACAACCGCCAAGGCCGCCCAGCGCCGAGTCAAACCGACGGCAGCCTGCGTCATAGGCCGCGAGAATCTTATCCGCCGCCTGCTCGGGCCGGCTGTGCAAATGCACGCCGATCTCAAGATAGTCGTACTTTGCCATCACCGCACCGACCAGTTCGCTTACCTGCTGCGGGCTCGCCATGCCAACCGTGTCGGCCAACGAAATCATCCGCAAATTGTCCACTTCCATCAATGAGATCGCCTCAACGACTTCCTCGGGGCTCCACAAATCGCCATAGGGATTCCCGAACGCCATCGAGATATAAACAACGACGTCAAGGCCCGCGTCTTCCGCTTTGTTCTGAACCTTCTCCAGTTCCTCGAGAGCGTTCTCGGGCGACTGATTCTGATTCTTGCGCAAGAACGTTTCCGAAATCGAATAGGGGAATCCCAGCGTCGAAACCGCCTTGGTAGCAATAGCGCGTTGGGCACCGCGTTCATTGACCACGATGCCGATAATCTCCACATCATCGGGTGGATCGAGTTCCTTGAGCACTTCTTCCGAATCCGCCATCTGCGGCACCGCTTTTGGCGACACGAACGACACCGCGTCGATGTGCTTGAAACCCACGCTGATCAAGGCCTTCAGGTAATCGACCTTCAAGTCGGCGGGAATCAGTTCCGGCAGCCCCTGCCACGCATCGCGCGGGCATTCAATTAGTTTGACTAGATCGGCCATAAGTCCTTAGCCACGGATAACCTGGATTCTCACGGATCGAAAATCATGCTGATTCTTTCTTAATCCGTGCTCATTCGTGCAAATCCGTGGCAAAGTTATGTTTGTAACACTCCCACCTTGAACTCGGCCACGTCCGGGTTCAGCGCCGCAGCTTCCAGCGCCTGCGTGATCGCGTCTCGCGTCTCAATGGGGTCGATGATTTTATCGATCCACAGCCGCGCCGCGCCGTACCGCGGGTCAGTTTGCTCGTCGTATGTTCGCTTCACCGACTCGTACAGTTCTTTTCGCTCTTCCGCGCTAAGCTTCGTTCCGCCGCGCTCGAGTTGCTTCATCTTGATTTCGACCAGCGTGCCCGCTGCCGAATCGCCGCTCATTACGGCGTAGCGCGCGGTTGGCCACGCAAACACAAAGCGCGGATCATACGCCTTCCCGCACATGGCATAATGCCCCGCGCCAAACGAGCCGCCGACGATCACAGTAATTTTCGGCACGACCGAATTCGAAACCGCATTCACCATCTTCGCGCCCGCCTTGATAATGCCGCTCCACTCCGCATCTCGCCCCACCATAAAGCCGTTCACGTCGTGAAAGAAGATCAGCGGAATCAGGTTCTGGTTGCAATCCATGATGAAGCGCGCAGCCTTCTCCGCCGACTCCGTGTAAATCACGCCGCCAAACTCGACTCGCTTGTGGCCTTCATGATCGGTCTGTTGCGCGTGCAGTTTCTGGTTAGCAACGATGCCCACCGCAAAGCCGCCGATGCGTGCGTACCCGCAAATCAGCGTCTTTCCATACTCCGGCTTGTATTCATCGAAGCGGCTGCCGTCGACCACGCGCGCCAGAATTTCTTTCATGTCATAAGGCCGCGCCGGCGACGAATCGTAGACGCCGTAAATCTCTTCCTCCGCGAGTTCGGGCTCGACCGGCTTTTTTCTGTCCCAGGGAGAAAGCCGCCGGTATCCCCACTTTTCGACGATCGAACGGATTCGCGCGAGGCAGGCCTCGTCTGTGGGCTCGCGAAAGTCGACCGTCCCGCTGATCGCCGAGTGCATGGCCGCGCCACCTAATTCTTCCGAAGAAACTTTCTGCCCGATTGCGGCCTGCACGAGAGCCGGTCCTGCAAGAAACAGTCCGCTGCCGTCTGTCATCAGCACGTGATCGCACATCACCGGCAGATACCCGCCGCCGGCGACGCACATGCCCATGATGGCGGCGATCTGCGGAATGCCCATCGCCGACATGACCGCATTGTTGCGAAAGACGCGCCCAAAATCGTCGGTGTCGGGGAAGACATCTTCCTGCAGTGGCAGGAACACGCCGGCGGAGTCCACCAGATAAATCGTGGGAATGCGATTCTCGATGGCGATGTT
>DASSRO010000261.1:0-41090 GCA_035701745.1 Candidatus Sulfotelmatobacter sp.
GGCCGCATTGTGCTGTTTGTCGGCACCAAGCGCCAGGCGCAGGACGCGATTGCCGAGGAAGCGCAGAAGTGCGGAATGTTCTACATCAACCAGCGCTGGCTAGGCGGACTGCTCACCAACTGGGTCACGGTGCAGAAGTCAGTGAAGCGGCTGAAGGAACTCGACGAGATGGCCACCGATGGCCGCTACGAGCTGCTGCCGAAGAAAGAAGTGATTAAGCTCGAGCGCGAGCGCAAGCATTTGCAGGCCAATTTGGCCGGCATCAAGAATATGAGCCGCCTGCCTGACGCGATCTTTGTGATCGATTCGAATAAAGAGCAGATTGCGGTGCGCGAGGCGCGCAAGCTGGGCATTCCCGTGGTCGCGGTAGTCGACACGAATTGCGATCCCAGCGAAGTGGATTATGTGATCCCCGGCAACGACGATGCGCTGCGGGCGATCCGGCTGTTTACGTCGAAGATTTCGGAATCGATTGCGGAGGGCGCGCAGTTGATGACCGACAAACAGGTTGCCGACATGCAGGCTGCGGCCGATGCGGCGCAGGCCGCGAGCGAGGCTCCGGCGGAAGAAGCGGCGATCGACGCCAGCGAGGACATCAGCATGGAGGAAGTGCTGGGCGCGGGCACGCACAAGAAGCCGGTGGCGAATGAAGACGCCGAGCTGCCGAAGGTGGAGAGCCAGACGGTTTGAAATCAGTTCTCAGTTCTCAGTTGTCAGTTCTCAGTTAAACCACGGTGTTGCGTGGTTCGCAGAGCAAGGACAAACCGGGCACTAGATATCAGACCCGCGCGGGTCGTCCGGCGCGGGTCTAAGTTTGTAGGTTTCAAGGTTACAGAGTTTCAAGGTTCCAAAGACCGGAAACTGCTCGATGATCTCGAAACTTTTGAAACATTGGCACTTTGAAACTTTGAAATTAGAGGAATTATGAGTACTACTACAGTGAATATTTCCGCGGCACAAGTGAAAGATCTCCGGGAAAAGACCGGAGCTCCGATGATGGATTGCAAGCAGGCCCTGACCGAAGCCAAAGGCGACATGGAGCAGGCAGTCGTCATTCTGCGCAAGAAGGGTGTTTCGGTTGCGGCGAAGAAGGCGACGCGCGTGACCAGCGAAGGATCGGTGGCCAGCTACATTCATGCCGGCGGCAAGATCGGTGTGCTCGTCGAGGTGAACTGCGAGAGCGACTTCGTGGCGCGTACCGACGACTTCAAGGAGTTGGTGCACGACATTGCCATGCACATCGCGGCCAGCGACCCGAGGTACGTGCGCAAGGAAGATGTCACGCCTGCCGACTTCGCGCGCGAGAAAGAAATTTTTCTGGCGCAGGCTGTGGCCTCAGGCAAGCCTGCTCACATTGCCGAGAAGATGGTCGCGGGAAAGATGGAAAAGTTCTATGAAGAGGTCTGCCTGCTGGAGCAGCCCTTCATTAAGGACCAGACCGTCTCGATCTCGCAGTTGATCGCGACCAAGATTGGCAAGCTGGGCGAGAACATTGCGGTTCGGCGATTTGCCCGGTTCAAGGTGGGAGATGCGGGCGAGACTGTCGCCAGCACGAAGCCTACAGAGCCGAAAGGCGAATAATTCAGGGCGCCCTTGAGGCGCCCTTTTTTTCGGCTTAACGACAGTGCGAGGCAGTCGGGAGACGCGGGCGAGAGCGCCCGCGCCACACGGCACTGGAAGACGCGGGCGAGAGCGCCCGCGCCACACGGCACACGAGGGCTAGAGCGCCTGCGCCACACGGGGACCGCGCCACATTAGGACTTCTCATGACCACTTCGACTCCTGCCTTTAAACGCGTTCTTCTCAAACTCTCGGGCGAGGCGCTGGCGGCAAACCAGGGCTTTGGCGTGGAATCAGCACGAATCCACGAGATCGCCGCCGAACTCAGCGACGTTCACAAACTGGGAGTGCAACTGGCGATCGTCGTCGGGGGAGGGAACTTCTTCCGCGGCGTGGCGCAGCAGGCCAAGGATATGGACCGGGTTTCCGCCGATCATATGGGCATGCTGGCGACGGTGATCAACGCGCTGGCGCTGCAGGATGCGCTGGAGAAGCAGGGCGTGTACACGCGCGTGCAATCGGCGATCGAGATGAACCAGGTGGCGGAACCATTCATCCGTCGCCGGGCGATCCGGCACCTGGAGAAGGGCCGCGTGGTGATTTTTGCCGGAGGCACGGGGAATCCTTATTTTTCGACTGACACGGCGGCCTCGCTGCGGGCTATGGAGATCAAGGCTGACGCGATTCTTAAAGCCACCAAGGTGGACGGCATCTACGACGCCGATCCGATGAAAGTGGACGGCGCGAAGAAGTTCAATCACATTTCCTACATGGACGTTCTGAAACTGGGATTGAAAGTGATGGACTCGACCGCCATCAGCCTGTGCAAGGACAACAACCTGCCCATCGTCGTCTTCAACCTGAACCAGCATGGAAACATCCGGCGAGTGGTGCTGGGAGAGAAAATTGGATCGCGGGTGAGCGCGCAGGCGGCAAGCGTCTAAAATCGGCCACGGATTTTCACGGATTCACACGGATTCTCTGATTCTGATCCGTATTGATCCGCGAGATACGTGGCCGACTTTGTTTCGGTTTATAATGCGAAGTTTTGATCTCGAAGTGATACGGGGCTAAAAAAATATGGCTCAAGCGACGATGGCGGCGATTGCCGGCCTGAAAGAAACATACGTACAACTAAAGACGCGCATGGATAAGGCGGTGGAAGACTTCCGCAAGGCGATGGCGGGAGTGCGCACCGGGCGGGCGAACGTACACATGCTCGATAACGTGAGCGTGGATTATTACGGATCGCAGATGCCGCTGAACCAGATCGCGCAGGTGCACGCGCCCGAGGCGCAGTTGATCACGGTGCAACCCTTCGATCCGTCGCAACTGGGAGCGATCGAGAAGGCGATCCGCTCGGGCGACATGGGATTGAATCCGATGAACGACGGTAAGCTGATTCGCGTTCCGGTGCCACCGCTCACGCAGGAGCGCCGGCAGGATATGGTGAAGTCTCTTCACCGGGTGCTGGAAGAGCATCGGACCGCCGTGCGCAACATCCGGCGCGACGGCAACGATGCGATCAAGAAGGCACTCAAAGATAAAAAGATTACCGAAGACGAAGAGAAGCGCTCGCTGGATGAGATTCAGAAGCTGACCGACGGCGAAATCAAGAAGATGGAAGAGATGAGCAAGGCAAAAGAAAAGGAAGTGCTGGAACTGAAATAGGGCCCGAGCCAAACCGGCGATTGACTCATACGTTTTACGGACAGCCGAGGCGACTGTCCCTCCGTGGTTCTCTTCCTCCGTGAGTTCTCCCATATAATCGAAGCTTATGAAGCAGGTTGTCCATGCCGCTTGTCCGCACGACTGCCCCGATGCTTGCGGGGTGCTGATTACCGTGGAGGATGGGCGGGCGACCAAGATCCAGGGCGATCCGGAGCATCCGGTGACGCGGGGATTTTTGTGCGCCAAGGTGGCGAAGTATTTGGATCGGGTGTATTCGCCGGACCGGGTGCTGTATCCGATGCGGCGGATTGGGGCTAAGGGGCCCCAAGTGGACACCGGAGACGCGGGCAAGAGTGCCCGCGCCACAGACGCAGGCAAGAGTGCCCGGTGCACAGACGCGGGCAGGAGTGCCCGCGCCACACGAGCATTTTCCACCGAAACATGGCGGAGGATCTCCTGGGACGAGGCATTGGACGAGATTGCGGCGCGGTTTCGGGGGATTGCGGCGGAGTTTGGCGGTGAGGCGATTCTGCCGTATTCGTTCGGTGGGACGCTGGGAGCGATCAACAGCGCTTCCATGGATCGCAGGTTTTTTCACCGGCTGGGGGCTTCGCAATTGGATCGTGCGATTTGTTCGGCGGCTGGGGAGGCGGGGTTGGAGTCGGTGCTGGGCCTGAAGATGGGCACTGAGCCGGAACAGTTCCGGCATTCCAAGTACATCATCGCCTGGGCTGCGAATATTCACGGCAACAACGTGCATTTGTGGCCGTTCATCGCCGAGGCGCGGCGGAAGGGCGCGAAGCTGGTGGTGATCGATCCGTACCGCACGCGGACCGCAGAATGCGCTGACTGGTATTTGCCGATCAATCCGGGGACGGATGCAGCGCTGGCGATGGGCATGATGCATGTGATTATCGGCGAAAACCTGCATGATGCCGACTATGTTGCGAAGTACACGCTGGGCTTTGAGCACTTGCGCGAGAAAGTAAAAGAATATTCGCCGGAGCGTGTGGCGCAGTGGACAGGGGTCGCGGCTGATGACATTCGCAAGCTGGCGCGCGAGTATGCCACGGTGCGGCCCTCGGTGATCCGGCTGAACTACGGCGTGCAACGCTCGGAGAACGGTGGGACGGCAACGCGCGCGATCGCGATGCTGCCTTGCATTTTGGGATCGTGGAAGGAAGTTGGCGGCGGGTTGCAGCTGTCGACCAGTGGGGCAGCGCGTTTCAATACGGAAGCTCTGAAGCGTACCGACTTGATGAAGACGGCGCTGGGACGCGAGGCCCGAACCCTGAACATGGTGGAGTTGGGCCGGGTGCTGAATACGGTGAACGATCCGCCGGTCAAGGTTTTGTTTGTGTATGGATCGAATCCGGCGGCGGTTTGCCCGGATCACAATTCGGTCGTGCGGGGGTTGATGCGGCCCGATCTGTTCACGGTGGTGCATGAACAGTTTTTCACTGACACGACGGATTATGCCGATATCGTGTTGCCGGCGACCACATTTTTCGAGCACAAGGATTTGCAGAAGGCGTACGGGCACTATTACGTGCAGGTTTCGAACCGGGCGATTGAGCCGCTGGGAGAGTGCCGGTCGAACGTGGAACTGTTTCGGGGGTTGGCGGAGCGGATGGGATTCACGGAGGAGTGTTTCCGCCAGAGTGTGGATGAGATGATTGATGTGGCGTTGGACTCGGGAGATCCGTGGCTGGAGGGGATCAGCCGCGAGCGGCTGGAGTTGGGGCAGGTGCGACTGAATTTTGGGGTTTCGGGGGAGCAGTTGGGCTCCGCTGGACGGACGAATGCGTCCGTCCCTACGCAAACAAATGGACGGACGAATGCGTCCGTCCCTACGCAAGCTGAAGCGGAGCCTTTTCTTCCTTTTGCGCAGGGTGGGTTTCGAACGCGCTCGGGGAAGGCGGAACTTTATAGCGAGGCGGTGAAGGCGCTGGGGCTCGATCCAGTTGCGGAGTTCAAGGCTCCGACGGAATCGCGGCACGGGAAGGGAAGTCGGGCGCTTCCGCTGGAACTGCTGGCTCGCAAGTCCGACAACTACCTGAATTCAACTTTTTCCAATGTGCCCTCGGTGCAGGCGATGGAGGAAGCGGGACTGCTGGAGATTTCCCGGGATGACGCGCGGGCACGCGGCATCGTGGACGGCGACGAGGTCCGTGTGTTCAACCGCAGGGGCGACATGCTGCTAAAGGCGCGAGTCGACGGGAAAGTGCAGCCTGGAGTTGTTTGTGCGAGACTGAACTGGGCGAAGAAGACCGCCGGATTTCAGAGCATCAACGCACTCACCTCAGAAAAACTTGCCGACATGGGCAACTCGGCCACGTTTTATTCCGTCTTGGTTGAAGTAGAGTTGTTCAAGCCATCCCGATGAAGCAACCGCGGGTCTCGGCCGATCTGGCGAGAACTGCAAGATTCGAAACAGAAAGAGTTGCCGCTTGGACGCTTTCCGTTGCACTACCGTATAATGACACTTTTCTTACATCCCCAGAGGCAGAGGTCGTAGCGATTCCTTTTCGCTTTCATTCGGAGAACCTTGGTGTGTCCAGCAGCCCTTGCGTTCTGAGGGTCGCGTCGGGGCCATCTCGTTCGTTTCCACGGCGTTGGCCGGGGATGAGGCGGAGCGCGAGTGGATTGCGATGGCTGGTTGCAATGCTTCTGCTAGCCGCGGCGAGCCTGACCTGGGCGCAGACCGACGTCATTTCGGATATTCAAGTCACCGGCAACCGGCGAATCCCCAAAGAGACGATTCTGTCTCGAATCTTCACCAAGCCCGGCGATATTTTCGATACGGCCGCGCTGGAGCGAGATTTCAATTCGCTGTGGAACACCGGCTATTTCGAAGACATCAAGTTCCTGCGGGAGCAGACTCCGAAGGGCTGGCGCATCATCGTGCAGGTGAAAGAGAAGCCGACGATTCGCGAGATCCTCTACCAGGGCGCCAGTTCGGTTTCCAACAGTGACATCCTCGACCGGTTTAAGCAAGACAAGGTCGGGCTGGTTGTGGAAAGCCAGTATGATCCGACGCGGCTGAAAAAGGCGGAAGTTTCGATCAAGAATTTGCTTTCCGAGCACGGGCGTCAGTTTGCGACGATTCGGACGGAGGTGCGGCAGATTCCCCCCGCGTCGGTGGGAATTACGTTTGTGGTGAAGGAAGGACCGAAGGTCAAAGTCGGCAAAATCAAGTTCGAGGGAAACAAGGCTATTAAGTCGCGAATTCTGCGCGCGGCCATGAAAAACCTGAAGCCGATCGGAGTGCCGCACTCCATCTTCCTGGAAAATATTTTCGCCAAGACCTACGACGCCACCAAGCTGGAGGAAGACACGGAGCGGGTGCGCGCCGAATACCAGAACCGCGGCTACTTCAAAGCGCTGGTGAACGATCCCAAGACGGAAATTCACGATACCGGCCACAAAGGCTTCCACATTCCTCTGCTGCAATCGGGGCCGGGGAAGGCGGTCGACCTGACCATGCCGATCGAGGAAGGCGAGCAGTACCGGCTGGGCAAGATCACTTTCAAGAACAACAAGGCAATCTCGAACACGGCGGCGTTACGTTCGCTGTTCCCGCTGAAGGACGGAGATATTTTCAGCCGCGAGAAGATTGCCAAGGGGCTTGAGGCGCTGCGCAAGGCGTACGGCGAGTACGGTTACATCAACTACACGGGCGTTCCCTCGACAACTTTTGACGATGAAAAGAAACTTGCCAACCTGGAAATCGACGTCGACGAGGGCAAGCAGTTTTACGTGCGGCGCATCGAGTTCGTCGGCAACACAACCACGCGCGACAAGGTAATCCGCCGCGAGCTGGCCCTGGAAGAGGGAGGAGTTTACAACTCGCGTCTGTGGGAACTCAGCTTGCTCCGCTTGAACCAGCTTTCTTATTTCGACCAGCTCAAGCCGGATGATCCCAACGTGACCGAGAAGAAGCTGGATGAAAAGAATGGTCAAGTGGACTTGACCCTGAAGGTTCACGAGAAGGGCAAGAACAGCATCGGGTTGAACGGAGGCGTGAGCGGGCTGGAAGGGGCGTTCGTCGGGTTGAACTACTCCACGAACAACTTCCTGGGACTGGGCGAGACGCTGCAGATCCAGATTAACCTGGGAAACCTGGCGCGGAGCGCGATGTTCGGCTTCACGCAGCCCTATATGTTCGACCGGCCGCTGCAGTTCGGTTTCACGGTATTCGGCAATAAGGTCAGCTACAACCAGGCGCGACAGCTTTCCATTTTCAGCGGGCAGAGTTTGAATCTGCCGAGCGGGGTGTTGCAGAACCTGCAGAATTATTCGCAGTCGAGCGTGGGCTTTACGACATCTCTGAGTTATCCGTTGAGGCGATCGTTCAAGCGGCTGGGGATGACCTATTCGCTGGACCGGTCGAATCTGATCCCGTTGAGCACTGCGTCCCGGAGTCTCTTCGATTTCCTCGCGTTCCAGGGCATCACCGGGCCGCAGGCGGTGAACGGCATCATCACCAGCAAGATTTTCCCCAACTTCTCTTTCAATACCCTCGACAGTGGGATTTCACCGCACAAGGGCCAGCAAATGACGTTGGGAGTGGAGTTGGCGGGACTGGGCGGCACGGTGCGATCGATCCGTCCGATCATCCAGTATAAGCGGTTTATTCCCGTACAAAACCGGCGCAATGCCGTTGGCTTCAACGTGCAGGGATCGTACATCAGCGGCTACGACGGGCTGGTTGCTCCGCCGTTCCAGCGTTTTTATATGGGCGGCGAAAACGACATTCGCGGATTCGACATTCGTTCGATCTCTCCGGTGGCGTTTCTTCCCAGCTCCAATGCGATCACGCTTACCAATCCCGACGGAACACCCGTTCCCAAGAATCCGGCAAATCCAAGGTTGGGTAACTGGACGATTCCGATCCCGGTGGACCAGATTGTGTTTCCCGGCGGCGACCTGAGTGTATTCGGGAACCTGGAATACCGCATCACCATTGCAGGACCGGTAGCGATCGTTCCCTTTATAGACTCGGGGTTCGACTCGGTCGTCCGGCCGTCGCAATTACAGATTGCCACGGTGCAGTATGACCAGGTGATCAGTACGTATTTCGGATGTCCGACGCTGGATGCGGGCTACAACTGCCAGGGCGGCCATACGCTCACTCAGTTGGGCAAAACTCCTTCGCAAGATCTGCAAATTCTGAGTTCCACCAACTGGAAGCCCCGCATTTCCACCGGACTCGAACTGCAAATGTTCCTGCCAGTCGTGAATGCGCCGTTCCGAATTTATTGGGCGTATAACCCGGTGCGCCTCGATGAACAAGCCACACCGCCGATTCCGATTACGCGTGCGATGTTCCCTGCGGGAGCGGCTGGCGACTATACATATCATCAGGCGGTGAACACATACGCTCCGAGCTTCCTGTTGAGGGAGCCACGCAAGACTTTCCGGTTTACGGTGGCGACAACGTTCTAAGTGCGGTTTGACGGGCCAAGAGCGGGGTCTTTATAATGTTTATGATCCACGTCATATTGTGCGAGAAGAGGGTGGAGGGCATGCCCCGCAGTCCGGCGTGGACTGGTAGTAATCGAGAGCCGTTTTCGACGGCGGCAGCTACCGCAGCGCAGACCTCATTCAGTGCGGCCCAGCGTTGACTGAAGAAGCGATCAGAAAAGCGATATCGAAGTTCATTCCCGGAACCAGGTTCCAAGGAGTTCAACCGATCCAATGAAAAGCACGTTCTTGCGAGTTCTTCTGGCCGTTGCGGTGACGTTTACGTTTTCCGCATTGGCCCAAACCGGCAGCGCCGCTACACCTTCGGGCTCGGCCGCCGCGCCTGCCGATCCCGCTCCTGCGGCCCCCGCGGCCACGACTGGCCCCAGCACTGGCACGAAGGTCGGAGCTATCAACATTCAGGAAGCGATTTTCGGCAGCAACGAAGGCCGCCGCGATCTTGAGGCTCTGCAGAAAAAGTTTGAGCCTAAGCAGAACGAACTGAAGAGCCAGAACGACGAGCTCGAAGGTTTGAAGAAGCAGATGACGACGCAGGAAGGCAAGCTGAATGAAGAGGCGCTCGCCACCCTGAAGAAACAGATCGAAAGCAAGCAGAAGGTTTTCGACCGCTCGGTGCAGGACGCCCAGGAAGACTTCGGCAATCAGAATCAGGAGATCGCGGGCCGCATCCTGCAGAAGATGGCGCCCATGATCGTGAAGTATTCAGAGGATAACGGCTTCGGAATTATCGTGGATACCTCGAAGCCGTGGCCGCAGAGCAATGTGTTGTGGTGGGGCCAGGCGATCGACATCACCAAGGCAGTGGTCGACGCTTACAATGTGCAGTCGGGCGTACCCGCACCTGCGGCTCCGGCCAGCACCGCGCCGAAGACAACTCCGAAGGCAGCGCCTGCGAAGCCTGCAGCGCCCAAGCCGACTCAGCCACAGTAGTTCAACAGCGACACCTATGGTGTCGAGAAAGTTCCAGCAGGCCGCGTGAAAGCGCGGCCTTTTTTATTTTGCCCGCTCGGGCTGCGAAGGGCGGCGTGGTGTCCATACCAGCAAACAGATCTCACGCTGGAGGAGACAATGTTTGCCGAGAGCATGCTGGAAACTTCATGGGGCCAACGGACACGCCAGAGCTGGACAACTTTAACTTCGTTCGGATTGCAGGCTGTAGTAATCGGTGTACTCCTTGTGTTGCCGCTGTGGAGGACAGTGGGATTGCCACCGGCGCGAGTTCTTCCGACGCCGGTAAGTCTGGGAGCGCCGCCGCCGGTGGGACCGGTCGTCCATCCGCGGAACGTTTCGACTATTGTCGCGCGCAACTTTGACCCGAACGTCATCGTGGCACCTCACGAAATTCCAAGGAACATTGAGATGATCGATGAACCTTCAGTGCCGCCGCAGATTGGTTCCAGCGCGTCGGGAACTCAAGACGGAACGGTAACTGGTTCAGGCGATGGCGTGTGGAGAGCGTTGGATTCCATGGCTCGTCCTGTTCCGCTTCCGTCGCCTGCCCCTGTGCCGAGCATTCGCCTCTTTCGCAGTTCAGATTTGTTGGCTGGGAGCCTGGTTCGGCGCGTGCAACCTGTTTATCCGCCGCTGGCGAGGAGCGCGCGAATTCAGGGGACGGTGGTATTGTCGGCGGTCATCAGCAAAGCGGGGACTATGGAAAATCTGCGTGTCCTCTCGGGGCATCCTTTGCTGGTGACGGCGGCGATCGAAGCGGTGAGCCAGTGGCGGTACCGGCCCTACCTTTTGAATCACGAGCCGATTGAAGTTGAGACGCAGATAATCGTGAGCTTCTCGTTGTCGGGAAACTAGCCGGCAAGACGCGCGCGCTGTAAAGGGCAGCGTTGGACTGGCTGCGCGGGAGTAGCCCCGGCGTAACGTGGGCAGGTGCGCTGCTGCCGCTATAATCGCGAGAGTGGTCAGCCCAGCAGAAATCTCGAGCCGCGTGGCAACGCGCCCAACCTGGGCGGAGGTTTCCCTGGCGACGTTGCGGCAAAATTTTCGAATCGTACAGAAGCACGTAGGCGCGCAGGTGACAGTATGCGCCGTGGTGAAGGCCGATGCATACGGGCACGGCGCGGTTGAGTGCTCGCGTGCTCTGGAGGCGGAAGGGGCCCGCTGGTTCGGAGTCACATCCCTCGACGAGGCGATTCCGCTGAGAGACGCGGGGATTCGCGCCAACATTCTCTTGATGACCGGCTTCTGGCGGGGCGAGGAGAGCGAGATTATTCGGCTGCACCTCACCCCGACCGTGTGGGAACCTTGGCACATCGAATCGCTGGAACACGCCGCGGCCGCTCTCGGCGTGGCGCGGCATCCGGTGCATTTGAAAGTCGATACCGGGATGGGACGGCTCGGGGTCGCAGTCGATCAGCTTCCTGCCGTGCTCACTGTGTTGAAGTCGGCTGAACATATTGCGCTCGAGGGACTGTCCACCCATCTGGCGGCTTCTGAGATTATGGACGCTCCTTCGGTGGCCGGGCAGGAGCGCAGCTTTGAAGCCGCCCGTCGAATGGTGCGCGAGGCGGGAATGGAGCCGGCGTTCGTGCACATCGCGAATACGGCGGCGGTAATTTCGCGGCGCGAGACGTGGAACAGCATGGTGCGCCCCGGCGTCGCCCTCTACGGATATTATTTGCCGTTCCAGCGGGCGGGGCGCGAAGTTAGCGGCGGAACGCTGCGTCTGCCGGTGAAGCCGATTCTTACCTGGAAGACCCGCATCCTGTCGCTGCGCGACTTTGGACCAAACCAACCGCTAGGCTATGGGGCGACGTACGTGACCCAGGCTCCCGCGCACGTTGCAGTATTGCCTGTGGGCTACGCCGACGGCTACAACCGGCAGCTCTCTAATCGCGGACGAGTGATAGTGCGTGAACACTACGCGCCGATTGTCGGCCGCATCTCGATGGACTTGACTCTGGCCGATGTGACCGGCATTCCCGGCGTTTCGGTGGGCGATGAAGTCATTCTGCTGGGCAGCGGGGAAGGCTTGAGCGTGGACGCTCTGGAGCATGCGGAAATAGCGAACAGCACTCCCTACGAAATCCTTTGCAATATTTCGAAACGCGTGCCGCGCCGATACAGCAGCTAAGCAACTCAGGTCGCAGACTCAATTTCTTTACCCCGTTTAGCGGCCGCTGGTATGCTGGTTGGCTGAGGTCCGAGGTCTGACGGCTGACGTCTGTTCTTTTCTCGCTTCCATGTACTTGCGCAGAACCGCGTTGATGGTGCTTTGGTAGCCACGTCCGTGTTTGCGGAAGAATGCGAGTACGTCAGGATCAATGCGCAATGTAATTTGCTTTTTCGATCCGGGCCAGATGATGGCCCTTGCGAAGAAATCCGGGCCCAGTTCCGGAGCGTCAGAGAAATCTATCTCGGAATCCTTGAGAGCGTCAATCCTCTTCCAGTCTGTCTTGGATTGCCTCTTGGTTTTGCTTTTGTTCACGACGAGCCGCCTTTCTAAGTGAAATGATGCGAATGATGTCCGGTGGCCGCTCCGTGAAGACAACATGCGCCGGGCGACCGCAAATTATCCCAACACCGGTCCAGCGCTTTTCTCCATAGTCCTCTCGCGTATCGGGATCTACGATCAGCACGCCGCGAAATAGTTCCTCCGCCTCGGCAAAATCGAAGCCATGTTTCTGAATATTAGATAAGTTCTTAGTATCCCATTCAATGAGTATTGTAACTCCAACTGTAGTTACATGGTAAATAAATAGCTTCTGCCCTGACCCTGTAGTGGTAAATACCGCTTTCGCCGATCTCCTCTCGGTGATGGATGTCACAAACTCCAGGCATCCTTTTTGCCTGTCCCGTTCAGGGACTAAATGCGGAACGCCAGCCACCTATTGCAACCGTTAAATGGTTCAGCCGTAAGGTGGTCGCCTTGGGTTGGTACACTAGAAGGTTGACCATGCCTTCGCGATACGCACAGTGGATGTACGACTGGGAACACCGGCTGACGTCGGTGGACGACAACCGCGTGGTGCGCCCGCTGGAATGGGGCGTGGAATGGACGCGGGACTGGCCCTGCCGCAACGGATACCGGCTCGGGCACACTCCCGAGGATCCTGAGAAATACATTCTGGATTACAACCGCCGCATCGTGGCGGCGAGCGACGAGTTCTATTCCTACGCGCGCGCAACCGATTTTCGGCTGGAGAAGCGTGAGGTGCAAGTTTTCTCCACGCGCGCGGTGCCTGATCCGAAACTTGAGGAAAAAGTTAAAGGAACGTTCGGAGAGTTTTTGCGCTTCACTTCTCCGGTGAAGACGCCCTATCCCGAAAATAATCTGGTGAACGCGCGCTGGTTTCCGGCGCGAGGGCGGCGCGCGATTGTTCTTTTGCCACACTGGAACGCCGACGCAATCGCCTATGTCAGTCTGTGCCGCGTGTTGAACCTGATGGGGATTGCGGTGCTGCGGCTGACCATGCCTTATCACGACATTCGCATGCCCGCGGAGATCAGCCGTGCGGACTATGCCGTGTCCGCTAACATTGGACGCACCCTCGACGCTGTTCGCCAGGGCGTGACCGACATTCGCAGTTGCTACGACTGGCTGGAAGAGCAAGGTTACAACCAACTCGGAATTGTGGGGACGAGTCTGGGTTCCTGTTACGCCTTCATCGCGACGGCGCACGATCCGCGCATTCGCGTCGCGGCATTCAACCACGCGTCGACCTATGTGGCCGACGTGGTATGGCATGGTCAGTCGACGCGGCACATCCGGCAGGGAATTGAGGAGCAGATCGACCTGGAGCGCCTGCGGCAAGCGTGGCTCGCGGTCAGCCCTATGTCCTATTTCAACCAGTTTGCGCGCTGGCGGCGAAAGTCGCTTGTGGTTTATGCGAAATATGATCTAACTTTCCTCCCGGAGCTCTCGGAGCAGGTCGTGAAAGAGTTTGAGCGGCATGGACTCGATCACAAAGTAGCGGTGCTGCCTTGCGGGCACTACACGACTGGAGAAACGCCTTACAAGTATATGGACGGATGGCATCTGGCCTCGTTCTTGCGTACGGCGTTTGAGTAAAGGCTTGAACCACGAAGCGAGGGTTCGCGAAGGAAACGCTTTGATTTCCATCGTGCGACTTCGTGCCCATTGCGGTTAAGTTCGCGGGCTAAAATACAGGACATGCAGTTCGATCAAGATGCGAGTGCCGACACGATCGTGGAGTGCCGACATGGCGCGTTCCTGATCAGCACCGATCGCGCCCGCCTCGATCTCGAGTTGATTCATGGGTTCCTGACGAATTGCTATTGGGCGAAAGGTATTCCACGGGAAGTTGTCGCGCGGTCGATCGAGCATTCCTTATGCTTCGGCATTTATGATGGTAGTGGAGCGCAGGTAGGCTTTGCACGGGTGGTCAGCGACTTTGCAACCGTCGCATATCTTGGGGATGTGTTCGTGCTGGAATCGCATCGCGGGCGCGGGCTGAGCAAATTGCTGATGGAATGCATCATCGGGCATCCCGCCCTGCAGAACCTGCGGCGATGGATTCTGCTAACCCGCGACGCGCACGGATTATACGCGCAGTTTGGATTCACGCCGGTGAAGAAGCCAGAACGATACATGGAGCTTCATAACCCGGATATTTACGAGAAGAAATGATATGAAAACTTCAACCTCTACGAAAATGTACCGCCCGATCTCTGAAGCCGATCCGCAGATTGCGGCCGCCATCGACAACGAAACCCGCCGCCAGCACGAGGGGCTAGAGCTGATTGCCTCGGAAAATTTCGTCAGCGAAGCCGTGCTGGAAGCGGCGGGCTCGGTGTTTACCAACAAGTATGCCGAGGGATATCCCGGCAAGCGCTATTACGGCGGCTGCGAGTTTGCCGACGTCGTGGAAAATCTGGCGCGCGACCGAGCGAAGCAGCTCTTCGGAGCGGAGCATGCGAACGTGCAGCCCCATGCCGGCTCGCAGGCGAACATGGAGGCCTACGCGGCCGTGCTGCAACCGGGCGACACGATTCTGGGCCTGAACCTGGCGCACGGCGGACATCTCACACACGGGCACCACCTGAATTTTTCGGGCAAGACTTACAAGATTGTTCCTTACGGCGTGACCAAGGAAACGGAAACGATTGACTACGATGAATTGGAAAAACTTGCGGAAAAGGAGCGGCCGAAGCTGATCATCGGCGGAGGCAGCGCATACCCGCGCACCATTGATTTTGCGCGCATGCGCCAGATTGCAGATAAAGTGGGGGCGCTTTTTCTGGTCGACATGGCGCATTTTGCCGGGCTGGTTGCCGGCGGGGCACATCCTTCGCCGGTGCCGCATGCGCACATCGTGACTTCTACCACGCACAAGACGCTGCGGGGGCCGCGGTCGGGAATGATTCTTTCCAAGGCGGAATTCGCGCAGGCCATCGATAAGGTCGTGTTTCCCGGGATGCAAGGCGGCCCGCTGGTGCACATTATCGCGGCCAAAGCGGTGTGCTTTCAGGAGGCGATGCAGCCTGAATTTCGCGACTACGCCCGGCAGGTCGTGGCCAATGCCAAAGTGTTGGCCCAATCTTTGGCCAGCGAAGGCTTCCGCATCATTTCCGGCGGGACGGATACGCACCTGATGCTGGTCGACGTATTCTCCAAAGGCATGTTAGGGAGCGAAGCCGAGAAGGCATTGGGCGAGGCCGGAATCACGGTGAACAAGAATGCGATTCCGTTCGATACGAATCCGCCTATGAAGCCGAGCGGTATACGCATCGGCACGCCCGCCCTGACTACGCGAGGCATGAAAGAGAATGAGATGAGCCAGATCGGCCGCTGGATTGCGGAGGTTCTTCTCCAGCGCAGCGACGCGGCGGCGTTGAGTAAGGTGCGCAAACAGGTGCTGGATCTGTGTGAAGCGTTTCCACTTTATGCGGACCGCCGGGCGAAGGCTCAGGCCGAGGTGAGAGCATAAATCGAGTGTGTTTCTCCGCGTGCTCTATGGTTAAATGCCTCCTGTGAAAATCGCCATCGACATACGGCGGATGACCGAGTTCGGCGTAGGCACCTACATCCGCAACGTAGTTCGCACGCTAGACCGGCTCGATCATGAAAATACTTATTTTCTGACCGGGTCTCCCGCTAAAGTTGAAGAAATCGGCGCTCTGAGGGAAAACTTCCATACCATCCCGCTGCTGGCGCCCGAGCGTTCCGTCCAGGGCTACCGCGAATTCCGCAGCGCACTGAAACGGCTGGACTGCGACCTCGTGCACATTCCCAATCTTTTTTCCGTGCCCCGGGCATTGCCTTGTCCTTATGTCATGACCGTACACGACATGCTCGAACACATGTCGCGTGCTCATGAGCAGAGTGGATTCTGGCGTTCGATCTATTTTCAAATGACGAAACGCGTGCTGGCCGGGGCGACGCGAATCTTCGCGGTGTCGAATTTCACGCGAAACGAAATCGAAAAGCTGTTTGAAATCCCTGCTGAGCGGATCGAGGTTGTCTACAATGCTATCGACGAACGCTTCCTGCACGGGCATGCCAGCACATCTGACCGCGACTTGATTGCCCGCCGCTACCAGGTGACATATCCTTTCCTGCTATACGCGGGAAGAATCAGCCCACACAAGAATGTTGTGCGCATGATCGAAGCGTTCTCGGCGCTGAAAACAGAACTGGAGCGAGACCAGGCTTACCCGGATCTGAAGCTGATCATCATTGGCGATGATCTGTCGGGCAATCCAGATTTGCGGCGTACTGTGGTGCGCAGCGGAGTGCAGAATGATGTGCGCTTTCTGGGATTTATTCCGATCGAAGTGCTGCGGATTTTTTATGACGAGGCGAAGGTATTCGTCTTCCCGTCGTTGTATGAAGGCTTCGGGCTGCCCCCGCTGGAGGCGATGGTTCACGGAACTCCAGTCGTAACGTCGAACGTGTCGTCGCTGCCAGAGGTGGTGGGGAATGCGGCGGTGCTGGTGAATCCCGAAAACGTGTTCGAAATCATGCGCGCCCTGCACCGCGTGCTTATGGATCAATCGCTGCGCAATCGCATGAAGGAACGCGGCTATCAGCAGGCGGCAAAATTCTCCTGGGAGAAGTCGGTACGGCGGATTTTAGAGGCGTACGCGCACGTGACGGAGGGCGATCGTGCGCCCGCTGGACGACAACCCGCTGCGGACTGATACTCGATCGCCCGCCCCCGGGCCGACTTCCCTTTGGCTATTTCAGGAGAGGCTGTCCGGGAGAGAGGATGGAGAGTTTGTGGAGCTTGGCGGTGAGACGAGTGCGATCCGCGTCTGTCTTGGCGACCGCCAGGCGCTTGCGCAGCTGAACAATTTTTTCTTTGCGGGTACGGCGCCGGCGAATCTCGGGCCGGCGGCTGGGTGCTGACATGAGGTGCTCCTGAAAGTGAATTTGAAATTAAAGGCAGCCTTAAAGCCGAATTCGCCAGGCTGCGTTGCAAGCAGACAACTTATTTGAAATCAGTTGCTGGGAAGTGTCAATGATGTCGATTCTGGCAGTGATGGGTTCCGACCTCCAGTTTTCCAAGTGTGCGCCTCTTCATGCAAATCTCCTCATTGCCACCGGCGCTATTTCACGCTGTTATAGTCTTTATCGCTGACGGGCTCTAACCAAATCGTCTTGCCCTTTTGCGTGGGCGTAACCGCGATATAGGCAAAGCCGCTCGTCGGTGATGC
The DNA here is from genome assembly GCA_035701745.1 of Candidatus Sulfotelmatobacter sp. Lineage (GTDB taxonomy): Bacteria > Acidobacteriota > Terriglobia > Terriglobales > Acidobacteriaceae > Sulfotelmatobacter. The sequence continues at coordinate 17,350 of DASSRO010000261.1, forward strand.
ACCGTGCCAGTGCTCCACGCCCGGAGGACATTTGATCACATCCCCTTTGTGAATCACCTGTATCGGTTTTCCCCGTTCCTGATAGTAGCCAGTGCCTTCTGTGATGAGTAGAACTTGACCACCGGGATGAACATGCCAATCCAGTTTTGCGCCAGCATCGTAGGTTGCCACCGCAATACTGGAATCGAACGTACTGTCACCTACATTCAACTCTTTCAGCCAAATATTTCCCGTATGGTTTTTGACGGTGGATAGTTCACCTTTTGGAAAGATTGCGTTCCCGGTTTGCGCGTGGGACTGGAAGCTGAATACGAGGCTGACGGCGAAAGCGATAATCCGAAATGCTGTTCTCATCTTTTCCTCTCTTCCGTGGGCTTCAACTCGGAACCTGCGACCAGTTAGATCTCACTGATATTTATCAGTTGCAGGTTTCGAGTCCGGTTCCGTAAGCGAGACTCGTTCAACGCAAAGCAGCAGCTTTCGAACAGAAACAGGCGAGGCGCAACATCGTTTTCACGGCGAGCGATTAGGGTGCGTCACCCTGGCGTTCGCAATTGTGCAGGCAGGTGAAGATAGAAATTTGTTGGCAGCCGGACCTGTAAGCCGAATTCTGTCCGCGGGATTGCTCCTGCTGGACGGCCATTCCTCTGGGCCGCGCATTGCTGCGCGGCTCTAGCGACCTACCCGAAGGTTTGACGCACCGAGCCGGCACGTGTCCGCAACCGAGGCCGCGAACTTCCTTCCTATTTGGTCTTGCTCCGTGTGGGGTTTGCCCTGCCCGCGACATTACTGCCGCGGCGGTGCGCTCTTACCGCACCTTTTCACCCTTACCCCGGCCGATGAAGGCAGAGGCGGTATGTTTTCTGTGGCACTTTCCGTCAACCGGGCTTGAACCCGGCGTCCCGGACGTTATCCGGCACACTGCTCTGCGGAGTTCGGACTTTCCTCTCCCGCGCCCGAAGACGCAGAAGCGGCCGTCCGGTCCGGCTGCCTACGGAATCATTATATGCGATGGTTGGCTGAAGGCTTCGACTTCCTCGAACTTGGCCGCCGGTTGCGCGGTTTTACAGTCGATTCATTGCTCACGCTGTTAGACTTAGCAATCATTAGTTGCGCGGGCTTCTTCGGAGACCGGAAGCCAACCTCATGAACATCGCTGAAGCCATTCGAATCGCGCTGCGGTCGCTTTGGGCCAATAAGCTGCGGTCCGTGCTCACGCTTCTGGGCGTGGTGATCGGCATTGCCGCCGTGATTGCGGTGGTGACGTTTGTTTCCGGGATACAGGATTACGTGGCGAAGAAAATATTCAACCTGGGAGCCGACGTATTCATCATCAGCAAGACTTCTCCGGTGGAGACCAACGTCGACCATTTCCTGGCGGCGGAGAAACGCAAGAATCTGGAACTCGCGGACTACCAGGCTGTGCTCGAGGCCTGCCGCCATTGCGAATACGTGGGTGCGCTCATGCGCGGCAGCGGACGCGTGAAGCACAACGAGCAATCGATCAGCGATACGACCATACAGGGCATCACGCCGTCGGTGGCCTCGATCCTGGACACGGATCTGACCTACGGACGCATGCTGAACGACACTGACCTGAATAACCACTCGCAAGTGGCGGTCGTGGGCACCGATATCGTGGAGCACTTGCTGGGCGGAGTCGATCCGCTCGGACAGGAAATTCGTATTGACGGCTGGACCTACCAGGTGATCGGCGTCGGCAAGAAGAAGGGCAAGACTCTTGGCCAGAGCGCTGATAACTATGTACTGATCCCGGTGACGGTTTATCTGAAACAGTACGGATCGCACAAGAACAGCGTTGGAATTTGGGGAAAGGCGACGGCGACGGGCGCGCCGCTGAGCCAGGCGATTGACGAGGCGCGAGCGGCGTTGCGGGCGCAGCGCCACGACCGCCCCGGGGATGAAGACAGCTTCGAAATCGAGACCAACGCCAGCCTGCTGAGTATCTGGTCAGGCCTTAGCAGCACGTTTTTTATGGCTACGATCGGGATCGCGGGTGTGTCGCTGGTGGTAGGCGGCATCGTGATCATGAACATTATGCTGGTCTCGGTGACGGAGCGGACCCGGGAAATCGGAATTCGCAAGGCGCTCGGGGCACGACGAGACGATGTGCTGCTGCAGTTTCTAATTGAGGCTGTAATTTTGGCGCTGATCGGCGGGGTGATAGGAGTATTGTCGGGCGTGGGCGTTGCGGAAATTGTAACTTTGTTAATTGGCATGCCTTCTTCAATCAAGCTGTGGGCGGTTGCAGCAGGGTTGATGGTAGCGGCCAGCGTGGGAGTATTCTTTGGGGTCTATCCCGCGAGGAAAGCGGCGAGGCTGGACCCGATTGTGGCGCTGCGGTTTGAAATGTAGAGGGAATTTAGTAATTGTGTAATTTGGTAATTTTGTAATTTGAAAATCGCAACAGTTTTTTTGGTTTTAAATTACTCAATCACCAAATTACGAAATTACCCAATGTTTCTTATGATGCGCAAAGACGAATTCGGCGAAATTTTCCGTATGGCGGTGGAAACCATCCGCAACAATAAGTTGCGTTCGGCGCTGACGGTGTTGGGCATTGTGATTGGAGTGGCTGTAGTTATCGGCGTTTCGTCGATTGGGCGCGGGCTCGACGAGAACGTCCGCGACCTGGTGGCCAGCATCGGATCGAATATTGTGTTTGTCTTTCACCTGGAGCCGTTTACCTTCGGGCGCATGTCGGAAGAGATGCGTACGCGTAAAGAACTGACGTATGAAGATGCGGAGGCCATTCGAGAACTACCTCACGTAAAAGCAGTCTCAGCGGGGATTCGCTTATTTCGTCCGGAATTGGGAGTCGGTAGTTACGCGGTCAAGTATGGAGACCACAAGGTAAAGAACACGATCCTGGAAGGCGACACTGCTTCGGTAAAAGACGTGTTCGATCTGCCCATGACGAGCGGACGCTGGTTCAGCGATATCGACGATCAACATCGATCTCCGGTCGTGGTGCTGTGCTACGACACGCAGCACGAACTGTTTGGAGATGAAGACCCCCTCGGCCGGGAGGTCAACATCGAAGGACGCCTGTTTCAGGTGGTCGGCACTGTGGGAAAGATCAAGTCAGTGTTTGGCGGAGGAAAGGATCCGAACGACAATCGAGTCTTCTTTCCACTCAGGACGTTTAAGACGCTGCATCCGGAATTGAAGCAGCACTGGATCAGCGTCAAGGCAACGTCGCACGACGATGTACCCAAGGCGATTGACGAGATACGCGAGTTGATGCGCAGGCGACGCAGGGTGGCTTTTGACAAGCCCGATAATTTTGCGGTTTTTACTTCCGACTCGATCTCCGACGTGTGGAACCAGCTTACTGGCGCCCTGTTTGTGGGCATGTTCGCAATTTCCAGCGTGGCTCTTATTGTTGGTGGCGTGGGAGTGATGAATATTATGCTGGTGAGCGTGACCGAGCGTACGCGCGAGATCGGCGTGCGCAAAGCGATCGGAGCGCGCAAGCGCGATATTCTTTTGCAGTTCACGCTGGAGGCGATCATGTTGACGGCGGTCGGCGGCGCGATCGGAGTAACTGCGGGCGCACTCGTAGTGTGGGGAATCCCAATGCTCTGGCCATCGTTGCCGGCCCGCATGTCGATGTTCTGGACCACCTTTGGGTTCACCGCCGCCGCTGGCGTTGGGTTGGTCTTTGGAATTTACCCGGCCTGGAAGGCGGCGAATCTGGATCCGATCGAGTCGCTGCGGTACGAATAGATGGCCTGTCTCCGCGCATGATTCATAGCACAGCCAGAATCTTTCAGCTCGCCGCTATTCTCGGGTGCGTCTCCAGTTCCATCTACTATCTGCTCTGCTTATGGAGTGCAGCCGTTTTTCTCCGCGGGCGTACGGCGGGCGAGCGCGCCCACCCCACACTATCTTTGCCGTTGCCTCCGGTCTCGATTCTCAAGCCCTTGAAGGGGACCGATCCGGATATCTACGAAAGTTTCCGCAGCCACTGCTTGCAGGATTATCCGGAGTACGAAGTTGTTTTTGGAGTGAGCGATCCGGACGATCCTGCCGTTGCCAGCGTGCAGCAGTTGCAGCGGGAATTTCCGGAGCGAATGATTCGGTTGGTGGTCGCGTCCGAGAAACTCGGAGCTAACGTCAAAGTCAGTAACCTCGACCAAATGGTGAAGGTCGTTCGTTACGAGCATTTGCTCGTGAATGACAGCGATATTCGCGTGAAGCCGGATTATCTTCGTCGAGTCGTCGCCCCTTTGCTGGATCAGCGCGTGGGAATGGTTACATGCCTGTATCGCGGATTGGCTGCGCCCACGTTGGGCTCGCAGTTGGAGGCTCTCGGCATCAGTACGGATTTTTGCCCAGGCGTGTTAGTTGCGCGGCAACTGGAGGGCGGGCTTCACTTCGGGCTCGGTTCGACACTGGCATTTCGCAAAGCTGAGTTGGAGAAAATGGGTGGATTCCGATCTATTGTGGATTTTCTAGCCGACGATTATGAATTGGGACGGCGGATCGCTGATCTCGGGCTGCAGGTTCAGCTCTCGACCGCGGTGGTCGAGACGCATCTTCCAGCCTACGATTTGCGAGGCTTCCTGGCGCATCAGCTGCGCTGGGCGCGAGGCGTGAGAGATGCACGCACAAAAGGCTACTTTGGATTGCTAACCACTTACGGTGTGATGTGGGGATTGCTAGCGCTGATCGCCAGTTGTGGAGCGACGTGGGCATGGGCAGTGCTTGGCGTTATCGTACTGCTCCGTTTCATAGTGGCCCTGGCCGTAGGCAGAGTAGTGCTGGAAGACCGGCAAGTAGTGCGCCAGTTGTGGCTGTTACCAATTCGTGACCTGTTCGCCGTCGTGGTGTGGTTTGCAAGTTTCGCGGGGAACACGGTCACATGGCGCGGCGACCGCTTTGAACTCAGGAAGGGCCGCTTGATTAAGATTTCCCAGTGATTGCGGCGTCGGCAAGGTTACCGGTCGGGCGAAGAAATCAACTCGAAGCGTCCATCGGAAAACAGGCGGTAGCGGCGCCCACGCCAGGAAATCGTATTGCCGAAGAATCCTGCAAGCCAAAAACAAAAACCCAGCAGGTCTTCCACTGGCAGCAGCAGCCAATTAATTTTCGCCCGCAGGACGCAAGTGGAAACCGTAAAGGCCGCCGCGGCGCGCACAACCACGGCAACAGGCAGAGCGGGCCACCAGCCGGGAGATATCGCGCATACGAGTAAGGCGAGGGGCAGCGGCATGGTAAACAACTGCCCAACATATCCCGCGGGCCGCGAACGCCTCGTGCTGCGGGCCCAGCGCAGGCGATGCTCCACATTTTGTTGCAGAGTCGCTCCACCGATATGGTGTTCGACTACGAACGAGGAAAGCATCACGCCATGCCCAGCCTCAACCGCGAACTTGCCGAGAATGAAATCTTCCGCCAGATAATCCTTCAACCGGGGAAATCCGCCTATTGACTGCAATACGGTGCGGCGGGCAGCGATGGTCGGGCCGACGGCAAACTGCATGCCTTCGAGCATGCGCGCGACCAGGGCGCTTCCCCAAAAATCCGTGTTCATTCCGGTGGCTTCCAGGCGCGACCAGAAACTCGGCCCGGGAACGGCGCAGTAGGGACATGTGGCCACTCCGAGACGGGGGTCCTGAAATTCAGCGGCGACGGTGCGAAGAAGAGTCGTAGTCACGCGAATGTCGCTGTCGCTCATGACCACCAGATCGTTCGCCGCCACAGCCAGCATGCGATCGAGGCTGAACACCTTGGCGTTGGCATAGGGCGGTTCGCCTGTGATCACTAACCGCGACGGGACTGCCGGGTACTCCCGCTGCAGGCGGGTTACGACCCCCACCGCAGGATCGGCCTCGTCGCGGACTGCAAACAAAATCTCGAAGGCCGGGTAGTCCTGTTCAAAGAAAGTGCGCAGATTCGACTCGAGATCGAGGTCCAGGCCAGCAAGAGGTTTCAGGACGCTGACGGGTTCGTGGGAGAGTAAAGCAGGCGGACGCGCAGCCAAATAGCGCAGCGCTGCCACGATTTGCAGCAGCGAATAAACAATGGCCCCGCACAGGATGAGGAATAAAAATCCTGCCAGGAGTTTGCCTGGGGGCAGGTTTAAAAATAGCAGGAACAGATCAGCCCTCGCGCCTGGAAGCATGGAGCCAGTCGAAACCAAGGCAATAATTATACCTAGAGCGGTTTTGGTGGCTGGGCCGGCTGGGTCTCTAACGCCAAGGCGGCACGAATTTTGAGAGAAAGTTGTTTCAAAGTGTAGGGCTTCTGCACGAAATTCGTTTCGAGATCGAGCACCTTGTGGTCGAGCAAAGTTTTGCCGGCATAGCCGGAAACAAAAAGAAGTTTAGTTTCGGGTCGCAATCGCGCGATTTCTTTGGCCAACTCACCGCCGCTCATATTGGGCATCACGACGTCCGTAATCAGCAAGTGAATGGTGGAATCAGTTTTCCGTGCTGCAGCGATGGCATCGACGCCATCTTTGGCCTCGAGCACGGTATATCCTTGCAGCCGGAGAAACTCGGCGGTCGCCTTCCGAACCGAGTATTCGTCTTCGACAAGCAGAATCGTTTCCGATCCCCCGGACAACTGTGCGCGATTGAGGTCGGTGGATTCGCCGGCATTTTCGCGTCCACCCAGGCAAGGCAAATAAATCTTGAAAACGGTGCCCATACCAATCTCGCTATACGCCCAGATGAATCCCTTGTTCTGCTTCACAATTCCGTAGACGGTTGCCAGTCCCAGTCCCGTGCCCTTGCCCAACGGCTTGGTGGTGTAGAAAGGCTCGAAGATGTGCGGCAGATGTTCGGGAAGAATTCCGGCGCCGTCATCGCTCACCGTAATAAGGGCGTAACGTCCGGTGGGAATCACCGCACGCTTGCACTGGACGTATTCATCGTCGAGGATTACGTTCGAGGTTTCGATCCGCAGGTGACCGCCTTGCGGCATAGCGTCACGCGCGTTGGCGGCGAGGTTCATGAGAATCTGCTCGATCTGTAACGGGTCGACCCGCACACGCCCCATTCCCTCACCGGGGGCGAAACTGAATTCAATATCCTCGCCAATAAGACGCGGGAGCGTGTTGGCAATGTGGGCAACCACCGGATTCAGGTCTGTTACCCGCAGCGCCTGAGGCTGCTTGCGGCTGAAGGCCAGCAGTTGCCGGGTCAACTCGGCCGCGCGGCGCGCCGCCAGCAGGATTTCGTGAAGCTTGGATTGAAGGGGACCGCCCTGGGGCACCGCATCCAAGGCGAGTTCGGCATAGCTGGTGATAATGGTGAGGATATTGTTGAAGTCGTGAGCCACGCCGCCGGCGAGATTTCCGATTGCATCCATCTTTTGAGACTGCCGGAGCTGGCCTTCCAGTCGCAGCCGCTCGGTGAGATCGCGCCCGTTAGAAATGAAGTTGGTGATCTGTCCTGAGGCGTCGCGAACCGGACAGATGGTTTCTTCGACGTAATAGAGGTCGCCGTTTTTCTTCCGATTTATGAGGATGCCGCGATAGACGTTGCCGCCCAGGATCGTCTTCCAAATTTCCTGGTAGATTTCCGGCGCCTGTTCTCCCGATTTTAGAATTCGCGGGGTTTGGCCGCACACTTCGGCCCGCTGGTACCCGGTCAGCGATTCGAATGCGGGATTTACGTATTCAATGATCCCGCGCAAATCGGTGATCATGATAGTGTCGGCTGACTGCTCGACTGCGCGCGACAGTTTTCGGAGCGCCTGCTCCGCGGTTTGCTGCTCCTGCTGTAAGGAATGAATCGCCAACGTGTTGCGGATGGTACGCACCAGGGTGGCTCCGTCCAGTTGTGATTTGGCGACGCAGTTCCAGGTGCCGGCATCGATGATCTCGGCGACGGTCTTTTCGTCAGCATTCTCGGTCAACAAAATGAAGGGCACTGACACGCCTGCGTGCAGAAAATTAGCGACCAGCTGAACCGCTTCGGCATCTCCGGTTTCGTGTTCGAACAGAACCAGGTCATACCTTTTTTGCTGCAGCATCTCCTTGGCCTCCTCCAGGCAGGAGGCGTGATCAAGGTCGGCCGCGAGCATGGTGCGCGTCCGCGCCAGCATCTCACGAACTAAATAAAAGTCTTCCTCTTTACTACCTACCAGCAGCACATGCAGAAGGGCGAGCGCGGGTTGTGGAGCTGTTGACACTGTTTTGTCTGTGTAACTAGTTACTATCGGAATGTGGCAAGACGAGCTTGGGGCCTCCGGCGAGTTTCTTTCTGGGTGATACGACGGAATTCCCAGATCGACAAACAGTTCAGAATGGCATTAGAAATCCGCAGGCAATCAAACATGCCTTGACACGTCCTGCTTGCTCGGAGTCCGGCTTTCGTTGTTAACCAATTTGCAATTGCGTCGTCTAATGTTTCGGGGACTTCGCATCTGAGCAACTGTCGGAACAAGTCCGGTCCCTAGCCCTGAGTGGGGACGGTGCTGTGATATCAGCGCGTCAAAACGTCATGGGGGATGTATGGAAAACTTACAGCGGGCAAACGGATCGATAAGGCCAGTGGAACGGTACGACGTAGGCCACGTGCAGGAAGTGATTCGTCAGGCACATGAGGAACTGCGTCAATTGTTGCAGCAACGCGCTGAGATTATGAAGCGCATCGGAACGGTCAAGCAGACCATTTCCGGACTGGCAAACCTTTTCGGAGACGAACTACTAAACGAAGAGTTGCTGGAGTTGGTCGATCGCAAAAGCAGCGGCCGCCAGCCAGGATTCACTAAGGCCTGCCGAATGATCCTGATGGAGGCTGGTCGTGCCCTCAATGCGCGGGACATCTGCGACTATTTTCAGCAGAAGATGCCTGCCATACTGGCCCGTCACAAGGATCCAATGGCGTCGGTCACGACTGTGCTGAATCGACTGGTTGATTATGGCGAGGCCCAGCCTGTGATGTCGAATGGCAGGCGAGCATGGGTGTGGATTGCTGAAATCCCAGTCGAAGCCCCGGCCACGCGAGAATCGCGCCTGATGGCGAGTTAGCAGTGCGGGTGAGTTCGAATAAAGATCCGAGCTCAGCCGTCGCTATCCTGGGGGCAAGAGCATCCCTTTCTCCAAGTGCCGGGTGACGTGCGCGTACGAGGCCGCGTGCGGGTCGTGGGTGACCATCACGATCGTCTTGTGGAAATCTTCGTTCAGCCGTTTCAGGATTTCCAACACCTCTGTAGCGGAATGGCTGTCGAGATCTCCCGTAGGTTCGTCGGCAAGCAGCAATGTTGGATCGCTGACGATAGCCCGCGCAATGGCCACGCGCTGTTCCTGACCGCCTGAAAGCTGCTTAGGCAGATGGTTGACGCGATCCTCCAGCCCTACCAGTTTGAGCGCGGTCAGAACGTGGTCGCGGCGCTGTTGTGCGGTCAGCTTGGTCAGCAGCAGCGGGAGTTCCACATTCTCAAACGCAGTGAGCACTGGGATCAGGTTGAACGTCTGAAAGACGTACCCGATATGCTCATTCCGCCAGCGGGCGATCTGCGAGTCACTGAAGCGGAAAATGTCCTGCCCTTGCACCAGCAATTCGCCGCTGGTGGGCCGGTCGATGGCGGCGATCATGTTCAGCAGCGTCGTCTTGCCGGAACCTGACGGCCCCATCAGGGCGAGGAATTCGCCCTTGGCAATGTCAATCGAGACGTCGTCGAGCGCCGTCACCTGGAAAGCATCGCGCTTGAAGACTTTGCTTACACTTCGAACCTGGACAACTTTCGCGCCGGTGGCAATATTCGGTTGTGCGACTGTACTCATGACTGCCCCTTAATTTTGATTTTGTCCCCATCCTTCAATGTGGCCGGTGCGGCGCTGATGACGCTTTCGCCTCCCACCAGTCCGTCGACTAACGCTCCATCGCTGCGCTGGCCCACTACGTGAACTTCGCGGGCAACCGCCTTCCCGCTATACGCAATCAGTACGATCTTCTTGCCGTCGCGCTCATGAATTGCAGTGGAGGGCACGTAGACTCCCGCTGGCCCCGTGGCATTCTTCGGCGCGTCATTGGCTAGAAACTTCACCGTGGCGTTCATCTCCGGGCGCAGTTGCACGTCGCGATATTTGTCCGGATTCGAGACCTGCACCTTTACCTGCACCGTGGCCTTCTGCCGATTCGCTTCGGGAGAAATTTGGGCGATTACGCCGTCATACTCCTTCTCAGGATAGGCGTCTGTGGTGACCTTTGCCCGTTGCGTCGGGCCAAGCCGGGCGAAATCAGCCTGGGCGATATCCAGCTCCACCTGCAGATCGTTCAAATCGGCCAGCGACACAACTGATCCCTGCGGCCCGCCGGCAGCCGTGCTGGCAAACCCTGAGGTAACGAGTTCGCCTTTTTCGGCGGTGCGATCGAGAATCGTACCCGTCACCGGGGCGCGGATGACCGTGGCATCCAATTGCGACTTGGCATAGTCAAGAGCGCCTTGCGCTTGCGTCACTGCGCCTTGCGCGCGAGCGATCTCCTCCGCACGCGGTCCGATCTTCGAGAGCTGGAAGGCCTTTTCCAAAGAATTCACGCGCTGTTGGTCCGACTCGAACTTGGCCGTCGCGTCATCGAGCGCCTGGCGAGAGACCACGCCTCCGCCCGCCAATTCCTTGGTGCGATCGAGGCTAAGTTTGTCGTTTGCCAGAGTCGCTCGGGCCTCGTCCAGATTATGCTGGGCCTGCTGAACCTCTTCCGGCCGCGATCCGTGCTGCAATTCGTCGAGGTAAGCGCGGGCATTTTCGAGTGCGCCGCGAGCCTGTCCGTAGGACGCGCGAAATTCCTGATCTTCCAGACGCACCAGCACCTGACCTTCTTTTACTTTGTCGCCTTTCTCCACGCCAATCCAGGCAAGGCGTCCGGTGACTTTGGAGTTCACGTTAATGGTGTGATGGGCCACGATGTAGCCGGTAGCCGAGAGCACTGTGCCGCCGGCGTCGTTGCCACTGGTTTGCGCCGCGGCTCGGACCACTTCAACTTCAGGCGCGTCGGACGAGAACAGTCGGTAGGCCAGGGCGATCAGGCCCAGAAGCACTATGACGGCGATGCCGCCTAGAATGTAACGCCGCGCCCATGCCGGCGGTTCGCCGCTGGAGTCGCCGCGCTGCGAGCGGTCGATGCGCAGACTTTGCAGGTCTTCGTGTTTCGTGTCAATCGCCATAAGAATGTTTACGGATGCTGCCTTCCCCAAGTTTCATTCAACCCGCCACCTGACGCCCGGCAAGATGCTGTCGCCCCAACTTCGCTAGCTGCGCAGCGCATTCAGAATATTCTGCCTGGCTGCATGCCACGCCGGCGCCAGCCCGCCTACGAAGCCCATGATCAAGGCAAAGATAATGGCGTACATGGCCACCTGAGGCGTGATGCGCAACGCAAACACGACTTCGCTGAAGGTCACAGCGTTGGACGTCCCGGTTTGCATTCCGTTGAATGGAAGCATCAGCAAAATTCCGGCGGCGGCGCCAAGAAGCGCCAGCAGCAAGGATTCCAGCACAAACGATGTTAGGATCGAAGGCCGCGAGAAGCCAATGACTCGCAGAGTGGCAATTTCGCGCCCGCGATAGGCGACCGCGGCATACATGGTGTTCATGGCGGCGAAAATGGAGCCAATCGCCATGATGAATGCCACCACGATTCCAATGACCTTGATGGGCGCGCCCGAACTGGTCTGTTTCGCGTAATAATCAGTCTCCAGCATTCCTTCGAGCTTCAGTCGCTGATCGTCGCTGACCCGGTTCTTGAGTGCATCGGCCGCGATCGGGTCGGTGGCATGCAGATATGCCGAGGAAAATCCGCCCTGCCGGTCGAAGTCTGACGCCATTTGGTTCACATCGCCCCAAACTTCGGACTCGTAGGCCGAGCCTCCGGCGTCAAAGACACCGACGACCTTCCATGATCCCTTGCCAAATTCCATGGTGTCGCCGATGTTGGCATGGGTGAAGCGGTCGCGGATAGACTTGCTCACCACCACTTCGCGCTGACCCGTGTGAAACCAGTCTCCGACAACCAGTTTTACGCCCGGATGATTCTCGGGGCCGGGAAGCTGCCGCATTTCCAGACCATCGGGCATCATGCCGCGCACGGTCACGTTGACTTCGCCGGTGCCGTCTTTACGCGGGAGAATGATGACTACAACCCACTCGCCCGAGGTCATCGGCTCTCCGTGACTGTCTTTGGCAATGCCCGGAAGGGTTCTCAGCGTGGGGTAGAGCGAGGCGTCGAAGCCGCCGGACAACTCGGCTTCCGATCCCTTGCGCAGCACGAGGACATTCAAGGGATTGCCGCTGTTCACAAATGCGCGGTGTAACCCTGCCAGAAGGGCCATCAGGAAGATTGCGGTCGTGACGGTGAGCGCGATGCCCAGGGCCGTCATGATAGTAAGGCCTTTGCGCAGCCTGAGATTGCGAACGTTATAGCTGATCGGTATGGCCATAGTTGATTCCTGTTCCTGAAGCGCCGGAGGCCGCCCGGACGGCGGCGCTCACCCAATATGCCGCAGTCCCTCCACAATGTTTTTGCGCGACGCATTAAAAGCCGGCACGTACCCGCTCACCAATCCCAACGTCAGAGCCACGGCCAACGATAACCCGGCTGTGGGCGCGGTGACCTTCATGGAGAGAGGAACGCCTAATGCAATGAAGCTGCGCGTCATGAACCAGATCACAGGAATCGCGATCAGGATTCCCAACACTCCACCGGCCACTGCCAAAGCCACCGACTCGCTGACGAACATCGAGAGTACGCGGCGGCGAGTGAAGCCGAGAGTTTTCAGCACGGCCACTTCGCGCGTCCGGCTCCGCACCGACATCGCCATGGTGTTGGCTGACACCAGCATGATGGTGAAAACCACGGCCCCACAGATGCCGAGGATAAACGCCTTGATGTTTCCCAGCGAGGCGACGAAGCCCAGTTGAAATGCTTTCTCGCTCTCGGTCTTTGTCTGCAGCGGCGAATTGCGGAACATGTCGTCCACTTCGCGGGAGACCCGCGATACGTTCTCTGCCGAATCGATCTGGGCTGCGTACCAGCCTGCCTGCCCTTTGAACCAGGGCACCGCTTCTTCCAAATACTTCGCATTGAAATAGAGCGAGTTCTGCGGTGGATCGCGGTGGTAGATGCCCCGGATGGTCAGGTCGAGATTCGCCGGAAAAATCGTACCCTGCAGTGTGATCCGGTCGCCAATCTTCCAGCCATACTTTTTGGCCAGCGTGACGTCAACGAGGGCGCCGGCACGATCCTGCTGCCATGCCTTAAGTTGATCGGGCGGTAGAATCTTGTCGGATGCAACTTTTAAATATTCATCCGGATCGGTCGCTACGTTTGCAAAAAAATGTTCCGGCCGGTCATCGATATAGCGTCCGCCGAACCAGGTAAGCGGCACCACCGCTGTCACGCCCTGGACGCTGCGTATCTTGTCGCGATAATAGGCGGGAAGAAAAAAAGCGAGCGAAACGCGGTCGCGGGTAATAACGCGGCGCGAGGCTTCCGGCGCAACCTGATCCACATAAAAAGAACGCCAGATGCAGATCATCAGCGTGAGCAACAGCAGCGAGAAACTGATGCTGACCATGGTCAGCAGGCTGCGTCGCTTATTGCGAAACGTATTGCGCACCACGAAACTGCCCAGCGTCATAAACTTTCCCGAAACTTCAGCCGATGTGCCGCAATCCGTCCACTATGTTTACTTGCGAAGCGGTGTAGGAAGGCACGGCCGAACTCAAAAGTCCGACCAGGCCCGAAGTCAGCATAGCCACAATCCATATTCCTAACGTGACCTTCATGGGAAAGAAACTGAAGAACTGCGGAGAGTGAGTGAGCCCGTACACCATCAACCAGCCAAGCCCAACCCCCAGCAATCCTCCGCCCAGCGAGAGCGCGACCGCCTCGCTCACGAAGAGCCCGAGTACGCCGCGCTTGGTAAAGCCCAGCGTTTTAAGCACAGCCACTTCGCGCGTCCGCTCACGGATCGACATCGCCATGGTGTTGGCCGATACCAGGAGCGTCGCGAACACCACCGCCGAGCAGATACTGAGGATAAACGCCTTTACGTTGCCCATCATAGCCACGAACTCGAGCCCGAACGCCTTTTCGCTTTCAGTCTTGGTCGGCTGCGGCGAATTGCGGAACATATCATCCACGGTGCTAGCGATCTGGCTGACATCCCCCGGAGATGCCGCCAGGATGCTGAATGTGCCGGCCCGTCCCTTGAAGAAGTCGACGGCCTCTTCCACGTATTTTGCGTTGAAGTAAACCGATTTGTTATCCGGGGTCGAATGGAAAATGCCGCGAACGTTCAATTCCAGATTGATGGGATAGATCGTGCCTTGCAGTACGATGCGATCTCCGAGTTTCCATCCATACTTAGTAGCGAGAGAATCGTCGACGATTACACCCTGGCGATCCCGTTGCCACGCCGTAATCTGGTCTTGAGGCATAGCGAGGTCGCGGAACGTCTTGAAGAACTCGTCGGGATCGGTGCCAAACTGCGCAAAGAAGTTCTCCGGTTTCTGATCTTTATAAATGCCTCCGAACCATGAAACTGGCACAACCGATAAAACGCCGGGAACCGCCCGAATTTTTTCCCGGTAATACCCAGGCAGATTAAATGTGAGGGAAACGCGATGCCGCACGACCAACCTCTCCGCCGATTCCGCGCTGCCCTGATCCAAATAGAACGCTCTCCAGATGGTCATCATGAGAGTGAGCAAGAGCAAAGAAAAAGCGATGCTCAACACCGTGAGGGTGCTGCGGCGCTTATTCCGGAAGGCGTTCTTCGTAACGAAGCGGGTCAACGTCATTGGCGGACTCCAGAGGGGACCGGGGAGCGAGCGTAGGAGGTAGGCACGTCCCAGGCCACCAAGAATAGACGAAATACCTCGCGCTCGACAACCGGTGTGGATTCGAGTTTTGCCGCCCTCAGCCTCATGAAAGTGCTCTCAAATTTCTATCGTTGGAAGGACTCGCCCCGCCAGTAGAGATCGTCATCCGGGTGGGATGACAAATGTCATCTGCGTAACTGCTACAACCGCCGGCAGAAGAGAAAGGTTATGAGGCGAGCGACCGATGCCGACGGGATTCGGCCGCTGGTTCAGCGGATGTATGGTCGAAACGCGCCTTTTTGGCACACGAAGCCATGTATGGATCTTTTAGGGATGAGCGGCTAATTCATTGCGGTGCAAACGGTTGCCGCCTATCCCTGCTTACCTTGGTAACTCGAAGGTTGGCCGAAGCGGAGATATCCTAGTTCCACTTATTCCTCGGTTTCCGCCGGTCGACGGTTGCCTGACCGACGCGAAAGAGTCGCGGTGGTGTGAAACGGGAAAAAACAAATGCCTACGAAAATCGGCCCTTTTGAAATATTAAGTGAACTGGCGAAATCACCCACGAGCGTGGTGTATAAAGCCAACGATCCGGAAAGCGGGCAGACGATTGCCCTGAAAGCGATTCAGTTGAAGGCGTTCGGCGAGGGGGCGTCCGCTCTCGAGCAGGCACTCGTGGCCGAAGCCGAAAGCACCAAGGTTCTCAGCAATCCCAATATCACCAACGTATTTGGCGCAGGCGAAATCGAGGGACAGTTCTGCGCTGCCATGGATTACGTGCAGGGCAACAGCATTGCCACCATGCTGGCGCGCAAAGAAGGATTTTCGATCTGGGATCTTCTGGATATTGGACGGCAACTGTGCAGCGGTTTTGAGCATGCAAAGTCGCACAACATCGTTCACTACAGCCTGGAACCCTCCAAGATCATGTGCGGGTGGGACGGCACAGTCAAAATTCTAGGGTTCGGCATTTCCAGCGTCGGCAACTTTCTGCAGCATGTGCCCGAAGGAATTCCGTCAATCTTGTATTACATGTCGCCGGAACAAGTACAGGGCCAGGCCGCCGACGCGCGTTCGAACCTGTTCAGCCTCGGCGCTATGTTTTATGAAATGGTGACTGAGCGCAGGCCCTTCGAGGGTGCCGATGCGAGCTCCGTGCGGCAAAGCATTCTCGAGGGTGCGCCGGTTTCCCCGCTTCATGTGAATCCCAAGGTGCATCCGTTGCTGAGCGACCTGATCATGAAGGCGCTGGCGAAAGATCCTGCGCAGCGCTATCAGGGCGGGAAGCAACTGCTCGATGATTTGGAGAACTGCAAAGAGGCGCGGCCGGCAACGCCCAACAAGTTGCAATCGCCGAAGGGGCCTGCCAACGCGGTCAAGACGAACGCGGTAGCGGAAGCGAAATTTGCAGGTCCCGCAGGGGCATCTAAGCCGATCGAAAAGAAAGCTGCGGCTCCGCAGGCGCCTGGCGCTCCGTCTCATGCCCTTCCCAAGCCCGCGAGAGCAGTGGCCGCGGCCGCCGGAATAGGGAGCACCGCGACTGGTTTGCACGTCGACCACGCGAATGCCCACGGGAAGCAAACGATTGATGGGGCCGCGGCGCCTTCCGCCAGCCTGTCGTCAGTGGTGAGCGATGAACCACAATTCGAGACTTTCGATACGCAGGCGGAAGCGGCCGCGCCGAAGATTGCGGTCGATCCGCTGATGGCGGAGGGCGGTCCGGCTGCCAGCAGTGGCACCAGCTTCTCGGAGATTTCCGAGTTGCCTCCGCTCAAGGAGGTCTATATTGCGCCACCACCGCCGCCTCTTCCTCCGGTCGAGACTGAGGAACTCGCGCAGCCAGTGGTCAAGACATTTAAGGCCAGCCGCAAAGCCGACGAGAAGCCGAAAGTTCAGCCGCGCGAAGTTGCCCAGAAGGCAATCAAAGAAATTAAGGGCGTTCCTCCGAAGTTGATGCTGTATGCAATCGCAGGGGCGGTAATCCTGATAATTGTTATCGCCGTTGCGGTCAACCTCTACGTCCACAGTCTGAATGGCGACGACGATTCTGCCGCGAAGCATCCTGCGCCGGCGCAGACAGCAGCGCAACCTGAGGCCAGCCAGCCTACGCCGCAGGCCCCGGCTCCAGCACCCGCCGCAACGCAGCCCGCTCAGTCTCAAGCTTCGCCCGATCAGGCCTCGGCGACACCCGAAGCCGATGTTCAAGAGGCTCCGGCTGCGGTTCCTTCAAAAGGGAGAAATGCACGGAAGAAGGCGGCGGCTCCCGCGATCATCCCCGGACAGTTGGCAATCGAGTCGACGCCTCCGGGCGCGCAGGTTCAGCTGGATGGCCAGACCGACGCGAGTTGGGTCACGCCAGTGGCTTTGGCTAATATTCAACCCGGGCAGCATTCGATCAGCGTGAGCAAGCCCGGCTATTCCACCGACTCGCGCACCGTGAATGTCACGGCAGGGAACCGTGCGACAACGGTCGTGCACTTAGCGAAGCTGATGGCCACCCTCGTGGTCAAGAGCGATCCGCCCGGGGCCAACATTTACGTGGACGGCCGCGATACCAGCACGAAAACGCCGGCCCAGGTCAGTGTGGACAAAGGCCAACACGTAATCTTGGTCCGCATGCCGGGATACGTGGACGAAACCATGAATGCGCAGTTCGGGTTGGGACAGACTTTCAGTTTCTCTCCCACGCTGCGGCCACTCGGCAATACCGACAATCTGAGGACAGTCGGCAAAATGTCGAAGCTGTTTGGGCAAAAGGGCGGGCAGGGCACGGTCAGCATCCATACTCAACCCAAGGGCGCGCAGATCGCCATCAACCAGCACCTGGTGGAAAAGCCCTCTCCCGCAGACGTGTTACTCGATCCAGGCAACTATGTGATCGACATAACCGTCAGCGGATATGCGCCAATTCACAAAGTCGTCACCGTCGAGAAAGGCAGCAAGGTGGTGATAGACGAAGTGATGCAGCCGCAGTAAGGCGCTGCGATTCCCGTCCAACACCGAACGTCTCCCATCGCCCCGCGGCATCTCCACACTTTCCTAGTACCCTCATTCCGCAATCCGACCTGCAACGGAGGCGCAGCGGCTCCGCTGTTCGCTTATCATTTCTCGCTCTCGGGCGATGAGATTACGGATATATAAGTTTGTCGGTAGGGGGCGGGAGCAAGAGGAGGGCTCGGACGGGATCTTGCCCGGCAAGAAGGTGTTTGAAATTTGGCCTGCTCGCCTTGAGGAGGAATTATTTCGGAAGTTTAAAGTTGATGGTGACCTGCGTCTGGATTTCGACGGGCTCGCCATTCAGCAAGTAAGGCTTGTATTTCCACTGCTTGACCGCATCCACGGCAGCCTTGGACAGCTGCGAATCGCCGCTCAACACTTTCACGCGCGTAATGTCGCCGGTTTTCGAGATCGTTGCCATTAACTCCACTGCGCCCTCAACCCGCATGTCCAGAGCAGTTCTGGGGTAGACGGGCTGAACCTTCTTGTAGAGCAATCCGCGTGATACGCCCTGCGAGATGTTCAGGGTTTGCAGCATCGGTTTGGGCGTGATGTCGGGACTGCTGCCCAAGTCGGGCGGCGGTGCTGTGGCGCCAGCGGCTGCGATTCCGACCATGCTGGGTGCAGGAGCGTCGGCCGCGCCAAGCTTCGTGTGTACCGCTGGAGCCTTGCCGCTTTTCACTACCAGCGGCGCTGGTGCATTGTCGGTCGCGTCGTCAGTAGTGCTTGTGTCGGACGACGAGGAATTGGACGGCTTCGCCGAACCGGAAGGACGAGTCTCATCAGCGGCGGAATTGTTTTCATCGCCTGTGTGGCCCTTCGCTGTCGGTGCGATCGACTGCAAGCTTGGCGAAGATGGTTTCAGCGTGCCCGCCGCCGCAGGCGAGGGCTTGGCGCTCGGCTTCACACTCTCCTGAGTCGTAGCTGATATCGTCTCTGTCTCGGTGCTATCGGAAGCGCTGGTCCGTCCGTGGAAATGGGCCCAGCCTGCGTAAGCCGCTATCGCAATGATCGCCGCGGCAGCAAGTCCGAGAAAAGCCTTCTTGCCTGCGCCACTGGATTCTGCTGGAGCGTTCGCGCCACCAAAGGTAAATGTGGGAACTGGCGCCGCCGCGTCGAAAGATTCAGTCGGTACCGCCTCCGCCTTGGTCGATCGAGCTTCTGCTTCGTCGGTCCGACCGAGCGAGGCGTCCGCAACGCGCGTGTCCTGACGTTCGCGGGCCGGAGCAGGAGCGCTGGCGGCTCCTCCGCTGAGAGTTGGAGCAGCCGGGCTCACGGGAGCTTTCGCTTCGGGTGCGGAGGGCATAACCGCGCCTGCCAGAAATTTATCGGCCTGAAGCGAAGGGGTAATGAACTTTTTCACGGGTGCGGACTCGGGAAGAGCGTCTCCGGCGATGTCGAGTAGATCTTCGTCTTGGACGGAATTGTTTGCACTCGCCGCTGCCGGCCATGCCGAGGTTGTTACGTTCCTGGCGGGAACAGGAATAGTCGAGACCGCTTCCGTCGCGGGAATCTCCGGTTTGGCAGGTGCCGCAGGTTTGGGAGTGGCCAGCATCGCAGCCGAAGCGGCGGGTACCGGAGCGGCTGGCTTTCCCGGTTCGCTCTTGCGCAACAGTCCGCGAGCCACCCGCAGCGTTCCCTTGGCCTGTTCGATGTTGATGGGTTTGGTCAGGACGAGGTTGGCTCCGATGCGAAACGCCTTCGCCACCCCGGCCTGACCTTCCACTACGGCTACGGCAAGCGACGCCTGGTTGGACGTCGAATTGCGCGCGCTCTTGAACAATAATGTGGCATTCTGCTCGTTATCGCAGTCGACCACGACAGCGTCGAAGTGTTGGCCCATCAGCTTCTTGACTGCAGCAAAGGGTTCGGTGCAGGACTCGACGTTGAACTCGAGCTCGCTTAAAACCTGCGTCACCGTGCGAGCGGTTTTTTCGTCGGGACAGAAGAGAAGAGCTTGGTAACCCATACCAAACCCATCCTAGGTACACCCGTAAGCGGCAGCAAGTTACGCTGGTAATTCGCATCACCTAATTTCTTGTGGTGTTTCGGAAGTTGAAGGAACTGTCCACCTTTTAACCACAGGGGCCACAGAGAACCACAGAGGCAAGGGAGCAGAGCCAGTCTTTTCCTCCGTGATCCTCTGTGCCCTCTGTGGTTAAGGCATTGTCCTGGTCGCATACAATGGCTGCCCATGCGGCTGCCGCTGTGGCTCAAGATCGGATGGACCCTGTGGCTGAAGGAACTGTCCACCTTTTACCCACAGAGAACCACAGAGGCAAGGGAGCAGAGCCAGTCTTTCCCTCTGTCATCCTCGTGCCCTCTGTGGTAAAGGCATTGGCCTGGTCGCATACAATGGCTGCCCATGCGGCTGCCGCTGTGGCTCAAGATCGGATGGACTCTGTGGCTGGTCGTCTGGGCGCCGCTCTACTGGCGGCAATTCGGAGTTCAGAATTTCCTTTTCTTCTGCGATCTGGGAAATGTGCTGATCGGAATCGGCTTGTGGCTGGAGAGCTCACTGATTTTTTCCTGGGCAGCTACCGGATTGCTGTTGTTCCAGACCATCTACACTGTAGATCTTTCCGGCGCTTTTCTGACCGGTCGCCACTTGGTTGGCGGCACGGAGTACATGTTCGATTCGAACTTGCCGCTAGCGATTCGGCTGCTCAGTTTGTTTCATGTTGTCACGCCGCCGCTGCTGCTGTGGGCGATCTGGCGACTGGGTTACGATCGCCGCGGGTGGAAGCTGCAAACCCTGACGACGTGGATTGTCGTACCAATTAATTATTTCTGGCGGCCGGAGCAGGATGTCAACTGGGCTCGGGGACTTTTCTTTCACGAGCAACACGTCATGCCTGGTTGGGCCTATCTCCTTCTTTATCTGTCGATGGTGCCGCTGTTGGTTTATTTCCCGACTCATCTTTTCCTAAGCTGGTTCGTGCGCAGATGGAAACAGCGATCGGACTTGTCATTCTAAGCACAATCGAAGGACACCCGCCTGCCAGATACGTGATCGCGAAGGCTGGGATTCACTCAAGAACTAGGTATTCTTGCCGGGTTCTGCCGGTGTTTTCCGCACCGCGGATTCCGGCTGCGGGTAGTCGATCGACCCCTTGAAGGAAGAAATATCATCCTCGTGAAAATCAGGGAAGGGCAACTGCTTCCCGTCCCGCAACTCCGCAATTTTCTTGACGGCCTTGTCCGCTTTCTCTTTTTCGACGCCTCCGTCGCGGCTCAGATAAAGAGTCTGAGCAGGGAGAGCGAGACCGCCGCCGGCGTCCTCCATCACGTCCATGATGCGCAACAAGAGATCTTCACGAACTGCGGCAAATTCGTTGAACTCCCGGGTCAGGATATAAGCGAAGACTTCCATGCTGAGAGAAGTACCGGCAATATCGGTAAGGCGTACGCGGACGCTTTTGGTTTCCACTTTGGGGTGGCTGTAGAGCAACCGCCGGATTTCGGCCAGAACAAAACGTACATGGTCCGCCTTGCTTTCAGGACGCAGGCCTAGACTGGTTTTGAAAAGAATCTTGTCGCGGCGACTTAGATTTTCAAGATTGATAGTCGCGACCGTCCCGTTGGGAATTGCGACCAGAGTGCGCTCATCGGTTCGTATGCGAGTCGATCGGAGCCCTATGTCTTCGACGACGCCTGTTCGATCGCCGAAGCGGCAGACATCGCCCACACGAAACACTTCATCGCCGAGAACGGAAACACCACCAAAAAGATTTGCAATGGTCTGCTGTGCGCCGAAGCCGATGGCCAGGCCGCCAATGCCCAGTCCGGCCAGCGCGGTGCTCATGTTGAAGCCCAGGTTGCTGAGCACCGCGAGAATTCCGGCCACAAAAATGACCGCTTTAAGGATGCGCTCGCCCAACAGCATGAGTGAGCCAGTGCCCGCAAGTCCGCGGGTCAGGGCGCGATTGCGCACGCGCAGCAAGGCCCACTGAACTATGCGCCAGAGAATCCAAGTCGCGCTGACGATCAGCGCCACCGAAGTGATTTGAAAATAGTAGTGTCGCGGAAGCAGCGGAATGTGAAGGTAGACTGCGAACAACTGGTGGATAAGAGTGCCCGTCAGCAGCCAAGCCGGCCCTGACACGGTACGCCAGTTCGCAACCGCCAATTGGCCACGCCGGCGAGCCCACCAGCGCAATGGAATTTCCAGTATCGCCAGAATGAGCCAGGCGAGCGCTCCTGCTACGGGTACAGCGATCAGCAATGCCAGAAATTGCCACAATGGCATTTCTGCCAACTCATGTTTGACCAGCACATTCGGCAGGCGACTCTCAACTTGGCGTGCCTGCACTTGATCGTAGAGTTCCGGAATTTTGGCCAGAGTTTCAGCGGAAATCAGCCAGATCCTGCCGGCATTGGGATCGGGAACGCGCACCACCTCAAGATCGACCTCAACGTCGCCCGATGACATGGTGCCGAGCTTCTGCCGGCCGAAGGGGACGCCTTCCTGCGGCACCCCGTCAGGCTGGGTGAAGCTTTTGAATCGGCCGGTGAACGCATTGTCGAGAACAACTTTCAGTTTGGTGGCTAGCTGCTGCCCCTCCGACTGCCGGCGGGCGGCACTCATCTGCAAATATTGGGCAGCGATTCCGTAGTCGCCGGATTGGGCGGCCTGCAAGAATCCGAGCATCGTACCTGAGGGCGTGGTGCGTCCGAGAGGATCGGCTGCAACGCTCGCGGTTGAAGCGGTGGTCGACGTGGGCAGAACCTGGCTCTGCGCTGGAGCTGCTGCAAGTGCCGGGAACGTTCCAACTGACAAGAGGCAGACCAGCAGCCATCGAGGAGTAGGCATTCTTGTTTCTCGCCCGGTTTGGCGCGGGCGTACGCAGGCTATGCGTAAGGGTTGAGGCATGGAAGCCCTCATTGTATCGAAACGTAGGCCGCTAGCTGCGCTTCGGTCGGTAGATGTGCGTGCTGGTGCCGAAGAAAACTTCGGCCGACTCCATGACCGTTTCCGAAAGCGTGGGATGCGGATGAATGGTCAAGGCTACGTCCTTGGCTAGCGCCGCCATTTCAATGGCCAGCACGCCTTCCGCGATCATCTCTCCAGCGCCGACCCCAACAATGCCGACTCCCAGCACGCGCTCGGTCTGCGGATCGATGAGCAACTTGGTCATGCCTTCAGGACGATCCAGCGTGACGGCGCGGCCAGAAGCAGCCCAGGGAAACTTGGCGACCTTGATCTCGCGGTTTTCCTTCTGCGCCTGCGTTTCCGTCAGACCGCACCAGGCAACCTCGGGATCGGTAAAAACCACGGCAGGAATCGCATTCGGTTCGAAGGCGACCTTGTGGCCGGCAATCGCCTCGACTGCAGTGCGGCCTTCATGCGAGGCCTTATGCGCCAGCATGGGCTCACCGACCACATCGCCGATGGCGGAGATGGATGGATCGTCGGTCTGCAGTTGCTTGTTCACCTGAATGAATCCGCGCTGACCGACTTGCACGCGCGTCTTGTCGAGACCTGGAATTTCAGAATTCGGTTTGCGCCCGACCGATACCAAAACACGATCGAAAACTTTTTCACTCTCTTTGACGTTCGGACCTTCGAATCGCGCGCGAATGCCGCTGCCTTCGTCTTTGACCGAAGCGACCGTTGTGTTGAGGAGAATCCCGTCAAACATCTTTTCCAGCCGCTTGTGGAGCGGAAGTACTAGATCGCGGTCCGCGCCCGGCAGAAGGCCGGGAAGCATTTCCACGACGGTCACGCGCGTGCCCAGCGCGGCATAGACCGAGCCCAGTTCAAGCCCAATATAACCGCCGCCGACTACCAACAGAGTGCCGGGAATATCTTCCAGGTTCAGCGCGCCCGTCGAATCCATCATGCGCGGGGTATCGAGTTTCAACGTCGGAACGATTGCCGGGCGGGAGCCGGTCGCAATAATTATGCGATCGAAACTGAGCGATTCTTCCGCACCGTCCG
>DASSRO010000262.1:0-37058 GCA_035701745.1 Candidatus Sulfotelmatobacter sp.
GCGATCATTCGGCGACTTTTTTCTTCAACGGATCGGCCAGCAAGCAGAAAGCGTTCCTCATGAGAATTTTGTACTGCAACAAATATAACTATCCCTTCAGCGGCACCGAGGTCTACCTGCTCGAACTGATGGATCTGATGCGGGAACAAGGCCACGAAGTGGCGCTATTCTCCATGGCCGACGCTCGCGGAAAAGCGACTCTCTACGATCGGCACTTGGCCCGCAGAATCGACTTCAAGGAAAAGACGAACTGGTGGCAGAAGGCCCAAGACGCGGGACATATGATCTATTCGACAGACTCGCGCCAGCGGATCGGCGCGATGATCGATGAATTCCAGCCCGATGTGGCGCACGTGCGGAATATCTACCACCATTTGTCGCCGTCGATCTTGTGGGAATTGAAGGCGCGGCACGTTCCGATCATGTATCACATCAATGACTTTAAGCTGCTCTGTCCGGCTTACAACCTGGTGATGCAGGGCCAACCGTGCGAAGCATGCAAGGGTGGCAAGTTCTGGCATGCCCTACAGCCAGCTTGTTATCCGGGGTTTCGCGGGCGCGCGATGCTGGCGGCGGAAGGCTATGCGCACCGGTGGTTGGGCACTTACAGGAAGTGTGTAGACCTCTTCCTGGCCCCCACCCGGTTCGTGCGCGACAAGTTCGTGGAGCACGGATGGGATGGCGACAAATTTGACGTACTGCCGCACTTTCAGACAGCGCATTCTCTGAGAGAGCCGAACGCCCTGCGCACTGGGCCGGTCCTGTACTTCGGAAGGCTGTCGGCGGAGAAGGGCATCGATGACCTGCTGCGAGCCATGCAAAAGCTTCCGCATTTACGCTTGGTCATCGCCGGTGACGGACCGCAGCGCCCGGAATTGCAGGCCCTGGCTAATTCTCTGGAATTGACCAATGTCGAGTTTGTCGGACAGGTCGGAAGCAATGAACGGGATTCTCTAATCGCAAAGTCACGTTTCACAGTGCTCCCTTCTCACGCCTACGAGACACTTGGAAAGACCATCCTTGAGTCGTATGCCGAGGGGCGAGCGGTTGTGGCGACTGACTTGGGCTCCAGGCGCGAGTTGGTCGATCACGGGGTGACGGGATTTCTTTACCCTCCGGGCGATATCGATCAACTAGCGGCGGCACTCCAGTCGCTTGCATCGACGCCGCAATTGGCGGAAAAAATGGGAAAGGCCGGATGGGAGATGGTGCGGGAACGCTACACCCCTGCGACACACTTCCAGAAATTATTGAGTTTGTATGAGGGTTTGTCCGCGCTGGAACGGAGTCGCAGGCAGACTGCGTCCAAAATCCCGAAACCGGTCGTGGGTCAGATTACGGGGCTCAATGAAAGCCCGACTGAGATTGGCCGAAGAGGCCTGCGAGTGGCGTTCATCGGCGGTCGCGGAGTCATCTCGAAATATAGCGGAATTGAAACGTATTACGAAGAAGTAGGAAAACGACTCGCGGAGATGGGGCACGAGGTCACCATTTATTGTCGCAACTACTTTACTCCTCCCCAAGCCATCTATCACGGCATGCGCCTCGTGCGCCTGCCAACGATCCGCTCGAAACATCTGGAAACCCTGGTTCACACCCTCCTGAGCACAATCCACTCGCTGACCCAGCGGTACGACATCGTTCACTACCACGCGCTGGGACCGGCGCTGTTTTCGTTTCTTCCGCGCCTGATTGGAAACAAGACTGCTGTAACTGTGCAGGGGCTGGACTGGCAACGAAAAAAATGGGGGCGCTTCGCATCTGCCATTCTATGGCTGGGCGAACGGGCTTCGGCCTGTCTTCCCAATGGCACGATGGTCGTTTCCCAAACCCTGCAGCGGCGTTACCGCGAGTTACACCAGATCGACGGGGTCTACGTGCCGAACGGCGCGGTCTTGCGAGAACGGAGCGAACCCAACGCCATTTTGGATTGGGGCCTCAAGCCGGACAATTACATTTTGTTCCTGGGAAGATTCTCGCCTGAGAAAGGCTGTCATTTGCTGGTCGAGGCTTTTGAACAGATCGAGACGGAAGCAAAGTTGGTGATGGCGGGTGCGTCAAGCTATTGCGATGAATACAGCCGACGCCTGCGAGGCCACGC
Organism: Candidatus Sulfotelmatobacter sp.; assembly: GCA_035701745.1. Lineage (GTDB taxonomy): Bacteria > Acidobacteriota > Terriglobia > Terriglobales > Acidobacteriaceae > Sulfotelmatobacter. Next base: position 2,102 of record DASSRO010000262.1, read on the forward strand.
CAGTCAACGGATTCGGATTCTCGACTGGGTTTCGGGCGAAACATTAAACGAACTTCTCACCAATGCCATGATCTTCGTCCTTCCATCGGATTTGGAAGGTTTGTCGCTGGCGCTGTTGGACGCCATGGGGGCAGGTCTATGCGTACTGACCAGCGATGTCCCGGAAAACCGCGAGGTGGTGGACGGCGCCGGATTCACGTTTCAACGCGGTAGCGCCACGGATCTAGCGGACCGACTGCGCTTCCTGATTGCAAATCCTGCGGTACGAGAAGCAGCAGGCAAAGCAGCCAAACGACGGGTCGAAGAGCAATATCAGTGGCAGAAGATAACCGAGCGGATTGAACAAGAATACTTCAACCTGATGGGATGGAGAGGAGTGCCCGCACCGAATAAGAAGCCCAATGCGAAGGCGCTGCCCACTGCCGTGAATTCAAGGTCGCAACGGCGGGCCGGGTAGCTATACCTCTCACACTCAGCGCTTCAAACGCCGCTGGAGCTTCGGCGCTCTCGTATCTACGGACGTAATCTCTGGCGGTACTCCTCTGATTCGCGAACTAAGATAATCACTTCTGGACGGGTCAAACTCGTCCTTTTTTTATACAATCTGCTTGTCGTGCAACGAATGCGACTTGCTACACCGCTACTCGGACCGAGTGGATTTTCGAATGCAAAATAAGATTCTGGTCACCGGCGGCGCAGGCTTCATTGGTTCCAACTTCGTTTTGCAACAGATGCGAGATCCATCCGTCACTCTTCTCAATCTGGATAAGCTGACGTACGCGGGGAACCTGCACAACCTGGAGGGCGTCGGCTCCGATCAGCGCTATCAATTCCATCAGGGCGATATCGGCGACCGCGTGCTCGTCCGGCAGTTGCTCGAAAAGCATTGCCCATCCGCGATCGTGCATTTCGCGGCGGAGAGCCATGTGGACCGCTCCATACGCGGCCCAGAGGATTTTATTCGCACGAATCTAGACGGGACGTTCGCATTGCTGGAAGAAACTCGCGCCTATTGGACAGCGCTGCCCGACCAACTGCAGAAGAGTTTCCGGTTCCTGCACATTTCCACAGACGAAGTGTACGGGTCGCTCGGGCCCGACGATCCGCCGTTCAGCGAAACTACTGCTTACGCTCCCAATAGCCCGTACGCTGCTTCAAAAGCCGGTTCGGATCATCTCGTTCGAGCATATCATCACACTTACGGACTGCCGACGCTCACCACAAATTGTTCGAATAATTACGGCCCGTTTCAATTCCCGGAAAAATTAATTCCACTCATGATTCTCAACGCCCGCAATCGCAAGCCCCTGCCGGTTTACGGAGACGGCAAGAACGTCCGCGATTGGCTTTACGTGGAAGATCATTGTGACGCGATCGCTACCGTGCTGCATCACGGTCAGCCGGGCGAGACCTATAACATCGGGGGCTGGAATGAGAAGCCGAATCTTGAGATCGTAGAGACCATCTGCCACCTCATTGACGAAATGACGGAGCGAGGCGCAACCTCCCGACGTGATTTAATCACTTTTGTGAAGGACCGCCCGGGGCACGATCGCCGCTATGCCATGGATGCCCGCAAGATTGAGCGTGAATTAGGATGGAAGCCGAAGGCGACATTTGAAAGCGGTATTCGCCAGACCGTTCGCTGGTATTTGGAAAATGAAGCGTGGGTTAAAAATGTGACCAGCGGAAGCTACCGGCAGTGGATCGCCACACACTATTCAACCTAAGGTCTGCAAAACGCGGCAAACCGATATAACATGACTGAGCGAAAACGCTACAAAGGCATTATTTTGGCGGGAGGATCCGGCACACGCCTCTATCCCGTAACTCAAGCCATGGGTAAGAGTTTGCTCCCCGTGTACAACAAGCCCATGGTTTATTACCCGCTGTGCACACTGATGCTTGCGGGTATCCAGGACATTCTCCTGATTTCGACTCCCGAGGATATTCCAAAATTTCGGGCTCTGCTGCACGATGGGACACAATATGGTATTCGCCTGACCTATCTCGTTCAGCAAAAGCCCGAAGGAATCGCCCAGGCTTTCCTTCTCGGAGAAGAGTTCCTGGATGGCAGTCCTTGCGCCCTCGTCCTCGGTGACAATATTTTTTATGGGCACGATCTAGCCCGGGATCTGCGCGAAGCAGCAATGAAAACTCATGGCGCACGAGTTTTCGCCTATCCGGTGCACGATCCGGAGCGCTATGGCGTGGTGGAATTCGATGCTGACGGACGCGCGCTGAGCATCGAGGAGAAGCCGAAGCAGCCCAAATCGCGTTACGCGGTGACCGGACTTTATTTCTACGACAACCAGGTGGTAAAGATTGCGAAGTCGCTGAAGCCCAGTGCCCGGGGCGAACTCGAAATAACCGACGTGAACCGGGCCTACCTGAAGCAAGGACAACTGGAAGTTGTGGTGATGGGGCGAGGCATGGCCTGGCTGGACACGGGCACGCATGAATCGCTAATGGATGCCGCGCTCTACATTCAGGCCATTGAAAAGCGTCAAGGGCTGATGGTGGCTTGTCCGGAAGAAATCGCGTATCGGTCCGGATATATTACCGAGGCCGAGGTGGAAAAAATTGGAAGCGCAATGAAGAACAGCAGCTACGGCGCATACCTGCTGCAGTTGTTGCGGGAAAAGGTGTTCTGAAGTTCGAACGTTCAAGGTTTTGCGGGCCGTAATGAATTCCTTCAAGAAAATTTCAACTTCTCTCCCGGGCGTTCTCATTATTGAGCCGCGCGTCTTCGGTGACGAGCGCGGATTTTTCCTCGAAAGCCACAACGAGAGGGCGTTCGCGGAATTAGGTATCGGGGCGCGTTTCGTTCAGGACAATCATTCCAGTTCGCGACGAAACGTCCTTCGTGGCTTGCACTATCAGATTAAGCAACCCCAGGGAAAACTGGTGCGCGCCATCGAGGGCGAGATCCTCGACGTGGCAGTCGACGTACGCCGAAGTTCTCCAACATTTGGCGGATGGGAGGCGGCACTGTTGTCAAGCGAGAACAAGCGCATGCTGTGGATCCCCGCGGGCTTTGCGCACGGATTCTACGTGCTTTCCGAAAAGGCGCAGGTGCTTTACAAGGCGACGGACTACTATGCTCCGGAGCACGAACGCACTGTGGCCTGGAACGATCCGGATCTGAAGATTGGTTGGAAACTGAACGGTGAGCCGATTGTGTCGGCCAAAGACCAGCGCGGCGTGCTCCTCCGGGATGCCGAGACTTTCGAGTGAACGCAGGGAATTGCTGAATGAGAACCATGATTCTTGGCGCGACCGGCCTTCTGGGGAAGGATCTCATGCGCGAATGGACTGGCGATGAGATTGTGGCTCTTAGTTCGAGCGATGCGGACATCCGCGATCCGCAAGGGGTGAACGAAGTCATTCGGAAAGCTGCTCCGGATTGGATTGTGCTGTCTGCGGCCTACACCAACGTCGATGACTGCGAGAGTCATCCGGATGTTGCCTTTGCGGTAAATCGGGATGGAGCCGTGAATGTTGCGAGAGCCGCAAAGCAAATCGGTGCCAGACTGGTTTTTATCAGTTCGGATTACGTGTTCGACGGGAAAAAAACGTCACCATACGAGACGAACGACGCCCGAAATCCGCAGAGCGTTTACGGAAGATCCAAAGCCGAAGCAGAACTCCAACTGCTGGACGTGTTACCGGACTGCTGCATCGCCCGAACGTCGTGGCTGTTCGGCACAGGCGGCAAATGCTTTCCCGACACGATTCTGAAACTGGCGGCAAGCCGGCCGGTTCTGGACGTGGTGAACGACCAACGTGGTTCACCAACGTACTCCGTTGACTTGGCCAGGGCGATCATCAAACTGTGCCGCAATGATGCTCGTGGAATCGTGCATGCGACCAACGCGGGCGATTGTTCGTGGTTTGAATTTGCGCGCGAAATCCTCCAGAGGGAGAGCCTCGCGACCGAGGTGCGCCCAGTCAGCAGTCAACAAATGGCGCGTCCGGCGCCGCGTCCGGCGTACTCTGTTCTGTCGTCGAGGAGTTTGCAACCTCATGGAATCGAGTTACCCGCATGGCAAGATGCGCTCGGACGATATTTACGCGAGCGCAAGAACTGAGCGTTGCTTCGTCTGACGCAACGCTGTTACGATGCGGCGGGGTCTTGCCCAGTGAAGTCCATCCTCAACTTCATCGACGGACAGTTCGTACGCGGGAAGCGCGAATTCGCCGATGTGAACCCAGCGGACGGCAGCGTAATCGCGCAGGTTGCGGAAGCGGACGCGAACTTGGTCGACGACGCAGTGCGGGCGGCACGGAAGGCCCTGCGCGGTGAGTGGGGTCGATTGACAGCCCGCGAACGAGCTGCCCGATTACATAAAGTTGCGGATGCGATCGACGCCCGGTTCGATGGCTTCGTCGCGGCCGAAGTCGCTGACACAGGCAAACCGGTGGCGCTGGCTTCGCGCCTGGATGTTCCACGAGCGGCTGCGAATTTTCGTGTGTTCGCCGATCTCATTAAGACTACAGGGCTGGAATCCTATCAGTCGGAAACTCCCGACGGTAAGAACGCGCTGAACTACGCTGTGCGCAAGCCGCTGGGAGTCGTTGGCATTATTACTCCGTGGAATCTTCCGCTGCTGTTGCTTACGTGGAAAGTCGCACCGGCGCTGGCTTGCGGCAATACCGTCGTTGTCAAACCATCCGAAGAAACTCCCGCGACGGCCGTACTGTTAGCCGAAGTGATGCGGGATGCCGGAATCCCAAACGGGGTTTATAACGTGGTCCACGGATTCGGTCCGAATTCCGCCGGAGAATTTTTAACGAAGCATAACGAGGTGAACGCAGTGACCTTCACCGGCGAGTCTCAGACCGGAGCCGCGATCATGAAGACAGTTGCAGCATCGGTCAAACCTGTTTCATTTGAACTCGGCGGAAAAAATGCTGCCATCGTGTTTGCCGACTGTGACTTCGAAGAAGCGGTGAACGGCATTACCGAAGCGGTCTTCCTGAACACGGGTCAGGTTTGCCTATGCGCAGAACGGGTGTATGTCGAGCGCGCGATTTTTGGGCGCTTCGTCGATGCCCTGAAGCGCAAGGCCGAAAGCCTGCGCGCCGGATCTCCATTGGAGAAGAGCACGGACCTCGGTCCCCTGATTTCCGCACAACACCGGGAGAAAGTGCTCTCCTATTACAGACTGGCACGCGAAGAAGGCGCGACACTCGTGACTGGTGGCGGCATTCCCGAGTTCGGCAACGCTCTCGACAATGGCTTCCATGTGCAACCTACGATCTATACTGGGCTGCGGGAATCAGCGCGTTGTGTGAAGGAAGAAATTTTCGGTCCCGTATGCCACGTCGCTGCTTTCAATACGGAAGACGAGGCGGTGAACATGGCGAACGACACGCACTACGGCTTGGCCGCGTCCATCTGGACCACAAACCTGATGCGTGGCCACCGTGTCGCTCAACAGATGAATGTAGGCATCACGTGGGTGAATTGCTGGTTCTTGCGCGATTTACGAACGCCCTTTGGAGGTGTGGGCCTCTCGGGGATCGGGCGCGAAGGCGGAATGCATTCTCTCAATTTCTACTCGGCGTTGAATAATATCTGCGTTCACTTTTGAACGTTGGGGGCTTCGCAAAACGCAATGGCGAGAGTAGAAAGCAAAGTCGTCAAGGGGAAGGCAAAGCCACGTGGCAGATATCCCCACGTCAGGCGAGCGGGTGACTTTCTCTTTGTGTCGGGAACGAGCGCGCGCCGTGCTGACAACACGATTGCCGGTGCGGAAGTCAACGAGTCTGGCACTGTACATCTCGACATTCGGGAGCAGACGAGGGCGGTGCTCGAAAACGTGCGCGACATCCTCGCAAGCATGGGCGCGCAACTGACCGATGTTGTGGAGATCACCACGTATCTCGTGGACATGAACGATTTCGCCGGATACAACGAGGTCTACTCTGAATACTTTGGCAACGATGCGCCTAGCCGGACTACCGTCGCCGTTCATCAGTTGCCGCATCCGCATCTATTGATCGAAATTCGGGCGATGGCCTACAAGCCGGGCAAATAGGAGTTTCTATGCCGTCCATCAAGAATCTCAAAGCCTTTAACTTTCAAGGCTGGATCGAAGAGAACAAGGAAAAATTCAAACCTCCAGTCGGCAATGCGCAGGTATGGGAGGATGGCGAAATGATGGTAACCGTGGTCGGAGGTCCCAACCAGCGCCGTGATTATCACGACGATCCCACCGAAGAATTTTTCTACCAACTGCAGGGCAACATTTCTCTCCGCATCATGGAGAATCCGGGCAAGCCGCCGCTCGAGATTCCGATCAGAGAGGGCGAGATTTTTCTTCTGCCTAAGCACATGCGGCACTCTCCCCAGCGGCCGGCAGACAGCATCGGTGTGGTCGTCGAGATGCCGCGACCGGAAGGCGCCCTGGACGGGTTCGAGTGGTACTGCCAGAATTGTCATCACTTGCTGCACCGAGCAGAGGTGAAATTGAAAAGCATTGTGCGCGACCTGCCGCCATTGTTTGAGCACTTTTATAGCAACGAGAATCTGCGCAAGTGCAGAAATTGTGGCGCGGTTCACCCCGGCAAACAGTAAAAATGCCAGTCATCGACATCCATAATCATTTCTTTCCGCGCGCCTGGCCGGATTTGGCGGCGCGCTACGGTACGCCGAATTGGCCGTGGATCAAGCACACCGAGCCCGGCAAGGCTGAAATCATGGTGGGCGACAGGTTCTTCCGCCAGATTTATTCCGCCTGCTGGGATCCTGAGGTGCGACTCAACGAAATGGATCGCGATGGCGTTGACATGCAGGTCATCTCCGCCACCCCGGTGTTGTTCGCATACGATCGTCCCGCAGAACATGCTCTAGACTGTGCGCGGCTCTTCAACGACGCGGCGTTGGATCTTTGCGCGAAAGGCAATGGACGGCTGAAATCTTTGTGCCAGGTTCCTCTCCAAAATATTGACGCATCGTGTAAAGAGTTGAGCCGTTGTATGCGCGCGGGCCATCTTGGTGTGCAAATCGGCAACCATGTGGGAGAGAAGAATCTCGACGATCCCGGAATTGCGACCTTTCTCCATCACTGTGCGGACGAAGGCGCGGCGGTGCTGGTCCATCCTTGGGACATGCTGGCGCCGGAACGCATGCCGCAATACATGATGCCGTGGACCGTGGGCATGCCCGCGGAAACACAGTTGGGCATGGTTGCGATGATTGTGGGAGGAGCATTCGACAAGTTACCGGAAAAGTTGAGGATTTGTTTTGCGCACGGTGGAGGAAGCTTCGCTTTTCTCTTGGGCCGATTAGAGAACGCCTGGCATCATCATCCGATAGCGCACGGGGTTTGCGATCTGCCTCCCAGTCGCTATTTGAATCGCTTTTATGTCGATTCGGCTGTGTTTGACGAGCGCGCCCTCCGCTTTCTAGTGGAGATCATGGGAGCTGAGCGCGTAATGCTGGGCTCGGATTATCCTTTTCCTCTCGGTGAGCATCAAGTAGGGTCGTTGATTCGAACAAGCAATCTGCCAGAGCCTGTCAAAGCTCAGCTACTGGGCGGCAACGCAGCGGGGTTTCTCGGCCTTGAGAAGGAAAGTTCCGCGGCCAGAGCCCAGAGCCCGACGGGTTCAGCGGACGTACCGCCAGCAACGCGCGACCAGCTTACTTACAGTTCCTATCTCAAAGTGCCAGAGTTACTGCAGCTGCAACACCCGCAGTCTTCGCCGCAACATCACGATGAACTGCTCTTTATCATCGTGCATCAGACTTACGAATTGTGGTTCAAGGAACTCCTGCATGATCTGGATGCGGTTGTCGCTAACCTTCACGCGGCAGCAACCAATACCAATTCACGTGACGAGGTGTATGAAGCCGCCCGACTGTTGCGGCGGTGCACTGAAATTACGCGCGTCCTGGTCGAACAGTTTACGATCCTGGAAACCATGCTGCCCACACACTTTCTGGCCTTTCGCGGCAAACTCGAGCCGGCCAGCGGATTCCAATCGGAACAGTTTCGCGAACTGGAATTCCTGTGCGGACTAAAGGATGAGAAAATGCTGCGCTACCACCGTCCGACTCCCGAGGCCCACGCCCTGCTCGAACGACGGCTGCGCGAGCCGTCGCTACACGACGTTTTCTTTGCTGCATTGCGCGCCATGGGCAAGCTGCGATTCGATGACAGCGCGACTGAGCGGGAGCGATTCGATGCACGGGCGGGTTCGATCCTCTCACTCTACCGCGACGAACGCAGCAATCGTGACTGGATCGATGTGTGCGAGCGGCTCACTGAATTTGACGAACTAATAGTCAGTTGGCGGTTGCGTCACATTCAACTGGTGGAGCGTGTGATTGGCGCACGCATGGGTACTGGCGGAAGCGCCGGTTCGTCGTACCTGAAGCACACGCTCGACAAAAAGTTCTTTCCCGAATTGTGGGAGGCACGAACCCGGCTAACGGAGTAGGCGACGAAGCGTTTCGCGTTTCTGAATCGACCCATGTCTGCTAATGCCGAAACTGTTTCGCTGATTGGCGCCGGGCTCAGCGGGCCGCTGCTCGCCATCGGACTGGTGAAGCGCGGGTTCCGCGTCGAGATCTACGAGCGGCGGCCAGATATGCGAAAGGTTCGAGTGAGCGCCGGGCGGTCGATTAATCTGGCGCTGTCTACCCGCGGCATCCACGCCCTCAGCGAGGCCGGACTGTGGCAACAGATGCGAGACATCACCATTCCGATGAAAGGAAGGATGATGCACTCCGCTTCGTCAGAACTTACCTTTCAGCCTTATGGAAAAGATGAGGCCGAAGTCATCAATTCGATCTCCCGAGCCGAGCTGAACGTCGCGCTCATGAACGCCGCCGAGGCGCAAGGAGTCCAGATTCTTTTTCAAAAACGCTGCACAAACATCGATCTCAAAACCGGAAATCTGCGGATTCACGATGAGCAGAAAAAAGAGGACCGACTAGTTGATTCAAGAGTTGTGATCGGTTGCGACGGATCGGCATCCGCGATTCGCGGGGAGATGCTGAAACTGCCTCGCTTCAATTTTTCGCAACAATATCTGGACTATGGGTACAAGGAACTTACGATTCCCGCTGGCCTGAACGGAAAGCATCCTCTGGAAACCAACGCGCTTCACATCTGGCCGCGAGGCAACTACATGCTGATCGCGTTGCCCAACGTGGACGGTACGTTCGCCTGCATTCTATTTCTGCCATTTGAAGGGCCGGACAGCTTTGCACAATTGGGTTCAGCTTTCTCCGTAGTCGAGTTCTTCAAGTCTCACTTTCCAGACGCATCGCTACTCATGCCGAATCTGACTGACACATTTTTCGGCAATCCTACGGGCACAATGGTGACAATCAAGTGCTCGCCTTGGCACGCTGATGGCCGAGCCCTTCTGCTAGGGGACGCTGCGCACGCGATTGTTCCGTTCTTTGGGCAGGGAATCAATTGTGGATTTGAAGACTGCACCTTCCTTTTGGAACTCTTAGATCAATACGGCCCGGATTGGAAGCGTGTCTTCGCGTATTTCGAAGAGGAACGCAGAATAAACACCGACGCGATCGCCGACATGGCAGTGGAAAATTTTGTCGAGATGCGCGACCGTGTCGCCGATCCGCGTTTTCTGTTTCGCAAAAGAGTGGAGTTCGCCCTCGAGGCGAAGTATCCGCAGCGTTTTGTTCCTAAGTATTCAATGGTGACGTTTCATCGCATTCCGTACGCGACGGCATTGAGGAGGGGGCAAGTTCAAGATCGCATGCTGACGGAATTGTGTAACGGTGTCGCTCGCATCGAGGAAATCGACTGGAACAGGGCCGACAGCTTGATCCGCGGCGAACTTGCTCCTCTGGAGTTGGTTTCATGACTGCTCCCCTGTTTGAGACCGGCGCAGACTTCGCGGCAGCCATGGATGCTCGCGATCCGCTATCGCATTTTCGCGACCGTTTCCTGATTCCAAAAACAAAGTCTGGGGACGACTGTGTATATTTGTGCGGGCATTCGCTCGGGCTGCAACCGAAGGCCGCGAGTTCCTATCTTGAGCAGGAACTGAGGGACTGGGCAGAACTCGGCGTCGAAGGGCACTTCCAGGCCCGCAATCCGTGGATATCTTACCACCGTCTTCTTACGGAACAGACTGCGTCGCTGATCGGTGCCCATGCGAACGAAGTTGTAGTGATGAACTCATTGACCGTGAACCTGCATCTGATGATGGTTTCGTTTTATCGGCCCACCACCGGCAGGCACAAAATTCTCGTGGAACGCGGAGCGTTCCCTTCGGATCAGTACGCGGTGAGTTCACAGATCCGATTCCATGGCTTCGATCCTGTCTCCTCCCTGCTTGAGCTCACGCCGCGTGAGGGCGAATCGTGCATGCGAGATGAGGATATCGAGTCATTCATCGAACGGGAAGGCGACTCGATTGCTCTAATCTTGCTGGGCGGGGTGAACTATGTCACGGGTCAAGCCTTCGATATGGCTAGCCTTACGAAGGCAGGACAGCGGAGGGGATGCGTGGTGGGATTCGATCTCGCCCATGCCGCGGGAAATATACCACTTCATTTGCACGATTGGGGTCCAGATTTCGCGGTGTGGTGTAACTACAAATATTTAAACGGCGGCCCTGGATGCGTCGGAGGATGCTTTGTGCACGATCGGCATGCGCGTGCGTGGGTGCTGCCGCGCTTCGCAGGATGGTGGGGCCACGATGAATCAACTCGCTTTCAGATGGGGCCCGCCTTTCGCCCGATGCCGGGAGCCGAAGGCTGGCAATTAAGCAATCCTCCGATTCTCGCGCTGGCCGCTCTGCGCGCTTCGTTGGACATCTTTTGCGAGGCGGGCCTTGAACACCTGCGTTCCAAGAGCATGTCGCTCACCGCGTACCTGCAATTCCTTCTCGGCCAAAAAAGCTCCCCGAATTTTTCCCTCATCACGCCAGGCGAGCAGAGCAGAAGAGGAGCGCAACTCTCTATCCGATTGAACGGAGCTGGCCGAAAGTTGTGCGACCGCCTGGCCGCTGAAGGAGCCATCGGAGACTGGCGGGAACCGGATATTTTTCGAGTCGCTCCAGTGCCGTTGTACAACTCGCATCAAGACGTCTACCGTTTCGTGCAGCGTTTTTCAGCTGCACTTTCGTAAGCACTGAGCAGCGCTCTTTCGACTGAGATGTGGTTACGTCGGTAACACATGAGGGGCTGCCCGTGAACATACAATTTAGAACGTGGGAAAATCTCCGCTTCAGCACGCCGGAAAGTGGGTAGCCATCGTGTGCGCGGTGGTGTGTGTGCACGGCGTGCTCTCGCTTCTGGCTCCGCGCGGATTTGCTCTCACTGCCTTTGGCGACATTCTGCAAAGCCTCATCTTGCTTTGTGCGACGGTCGCAGTTCTCTCCAACGTAAAAAATGTCGCTCCGAAAACGCGCCTGTTCTGGGCGCTTCTCGGGCTAGGTTTGGGGATGTGGCTGGTCTCGCAAGTCATGTGGACGTATCTGGAAGTCTACGTGCGACACGAGGCTCCCAATCCTTTCGTCGGCGACGTGATTCTTTTCCTTCACATTGTTCCCATGATGGCCGCAATTGCGGTTCAACCCCACGTTAAAAGCGATGATCACAAGCTTCGAGTAGGGACTTTGGATTTCGCGCTTTTATTTACCGGGTGGCTTTTCCTTTACTTGTTTGTCGTGATCCCATGGCAGTATGTGTATCCAGTTGAAGCTTTGTATGGCAGAAGCTTTGATCTGCTCTACGTCGTTGAAGAGCTCGTGCTGGCTGCAGGCCTGATGCTGGTATGGCGAGGCAGCCAAGGCGCGTGGCGAAGCCTTTACTTCCACTTGTTTGTCGCAACCTTGCTGTATTGCGTCGCATCGCTGATGGCCAGCGAGGCAATCGATCTGCATCTTTACTATACCGGCAGCCTGTTCGACGTTCCGCTTGTAGCAGGAATGGTCTGGTTTGCCCGAATTGCGTTCTTGCCGCGTGAGACCGCGGCGCAGAACTCACTGGAGAAGATTCCAAGCCGCGGCTATGAAATCTGGAAAGCGCGGCTCGCCATGGTAGCGGTATTCGTCACGCCGTTGATGATGGCGTGGGCTCAATTCGGCGGAGATGCGCCACCGCGCGTCCGCTCTTACCGGCTGCTGCTGACCGTGGCCGTCATGCTGGTGATGGGTGCCTTAGTATTTGTGAGGCAACACTTGTTGGACCAGGAATTATTGAGCCTGCTGCGCCTGTCGCGGCAAAACTTGGAAGAAATGTGCCGCCTCAAGGATGAACTCGAGAACAAGGAACACTCCCTACGCTGGCATAGCCTGGAATTGCAACGAAAAAACCTGGAATTGCAGGAAATTTCTTTCACCGATGTATTGACTGGAGTCTGGAACCGCCGCTACCTCGAGGAGATTCTTACCGCCGAAGCTGGGCAGGTCCTGCGCAATTATCAGCGTGCCCGAGGAAGCGAAATTCGAAAGATGGATCATCGCGATCTTGTCTTCCTCATGGTCGACATGGATTTTTTCAAGGAAGTAAACGACCGCCACGGACATCCCGCCGGAGACAGGTTGCTGCAACTTGTGGCCCAAAGGCTTTCCACCGTGGTGCGCAAGTCAGATGTGCTGGTGCGCTGGGGCGGAGAGGAATTTCTTATCATGAGCCGTTCAGCCGACCCATCGGGCATTCCAGCATTCTGCAGCCGCATTCTTGAAGTGATCGCATCGGAAGCGTTCGACCTTGGACAAGGGGTCATCGTGAGAAAGACCTGCTCGGTGGGTTGGGCTGCGTATCCATGGAGCCGGGTCGCATACGAGGCGATTTGTGCGGAGGAATCCATTGCTTTAGCGGATGCAGCCCTCTATCAAGCCAAAGCTCTGGGGCGGAATCAGGGCGTAGGCATGGTGGCGTCAGATGCCGCATCCCTGAAGCCCGAGGCCATTACTTCGCTTTTGGTGCGCGAGACGAACTCACCGCTTGCACGTATCGTGAAGGTCGCATGCCCGGGCCCGAAGTCCGCGACGGCGGCGGATATGGAAGCCGCCAATCTTCTCGGCAATTCCGGCGTTTAAGATTCCCAACTTCGATCCGCTCAAATGTTCACAACGCTTGACCTGTGAGAGCCGCGTTGACTACATTGAGTAGCCGGCCTCGCGGCCGCCGAGGCCAAACTTCGAATGAACGTAAAGAACCCTTCACGCAAAGCGGGCCTTCGCCAAAAGGCACAACTCATGTCCGCATCGGAAATCGAACGGACCCTCGTTCGACTCGCCTACGAGATTGTCGAAAAAAATAGCGGAGTCGATGGTTTGGGGCTTGTTGGCATCCGACGCCGCGGTGTTCCTATCGCCGAACGTCTGGGCAAGATCATCACGCGTATTGAAAACGCCAAGGTGCCAGTGGGAACTCTGGACATCACCTTTTACCGCGATGATCTCTCGACTCTCGGACCCAAGCCTGTAGTGCAGGAAAAAGAGATCGGCTTCGATATTGAGGACAAGAACATTGTCCTGGTCGATGACGTCCTGTTTACGGGTCGCACCACCCGGGCCGCGCTCGACGCACTCTTCTCTCACGGCAGGCCAAAGCGCGTGCAACTCTGCGTCCTGATTGACCGTGGACATCGGGAAATCCCGGTTGAGGCAACTTTCGTGGGGCGCAATGTCCAAACCACCACGAATGAAGTGATCGAGGTGAAACTGACCGAGGTTGACGACGCGGAAAAGGTTTTGCTGATGGAAAGATAGACAAGTATCAAATCCAAAATCAGGGACGGTGGGATCCAACAACCGTCCCTGATTTTGTCAGGCAAGGATTATGCGATCCGGGTGCAGACTGCTTTGGTTTGTGTGTACAGATTGAGAACGTCGTGTCCCATTTCGCGTCCCCAGCCTGATTGCTTGTACCCTCCGAACGGCAGCGCCGCATCGAAGATGTTGTAGCAGTTGATCCAGACAGTGCCGGCGCGGAGCTGTTCTGCCATGAGATGCGCCTTGCCGATATCGCGCGTCCAGACTGCCGCAGCCAGCCCGTATTCGCTGTCGTTGGCGCGGGGAACGATTTCCTCCGGATCGGTAAATGGCATCGCCGCCACCACCGGTCCGAAGATTTCTTCCTGCACTACCTTCATGTTTTCCTGCGTGTTTACCAGCACCGTGGGTTCTACGAAGTAGCCTCGGTCGCCGGCTCTGTGACCGCCGACTACAGCTTTTGCGCCTTCGGAGAAACCCGAATCCAGGTACCCGCACACTCGATTCATCTGTTCTTCCGAAACCAGCGGCCCCATCTGCGTATCAGGATCGAGGCCGGAACCCACTTTTATTTTGCGTGCATGGTCCGCCACTCCTTCAACGACCTGATCGAAAACCGATTTCTCCACGTAAAGCCTTGAGCCCGCGCAGCAGCACTGGCCGTGGTTGAAGAAGATAGCGCTGGCGGAGCCGGCTATGGCCGTTTCGAGATCGGCATCTTTGAAGACCACGTTGGGCGACTTGCCACCTAGCTCGAGAGAAACTTTCTTCAGGTTGCCGGCAGCAGCGTGCACGATCAGTTTGCCAACCTCCGTCGAACCCGTGAAAGCGATCTTGTCGACATCGGGATGTGCCGCCAGCGCGGCTCCCGCAGTCTCGCCATAGCCCGGAACAATATTAACCACGCCATCGGGGAAGCCCGCTTCCGTGATCAGCTCACCGAGACGCAGCGCGGAGAGCGGAGTTTGCTCCGCCGGTTTCAATACGACAGTGCACCCGGTAGCCAGCGCAGGACCAAGCTTCCACGCCGCCATAAGCAGGGGAAAATTCCACGGAATGATTTGGCCCACGACTCCTACCGGCTCGCGCAGCGTATACGCCAGATACTTTGCGCCTGGAGTGTACGGCACCGAGAGCGGAATGGTATTGCCCTCGATCTTCGTCGCCCACCCCGCCATGTAGCGAAACAGATCGACCGCGAGCGGAACGTCGGCCGCCTTCGCGATGTTGAGTGGTTTCCCATTGTCCAAGCTCTCGATGTACCCGAACTCTTCGGTATGTTGTTCGAGCAGATCGGCCAGTTTCCAGATGAGCCGCCCGCGCTCGGATGCGGGCATCCGTCGCCAGGGCCCGTTGTCGAATGCTTTGCGAGCAGCCTTCACGGCTTGATCAATATCTTCACGATCACCTTCCGCAAGCTGCGCGAGAATTTCGCCGGTGGCGGGATTGTAAGTGGGAAAAGTCTTTCCGGAGGCGGAGTTGACCCACCTGCCGTTGATTAACATTTTTCGTGGCTTGTCGATGAACTCTGCGACCTGCGGGTGAATTTGAGGGGAAACTGCGATGCCCATACGTCCTCCTTGATCCAACAGATACGTGCAAGCGAGAATGACGCGGCGAAGCGGACCGGGACATGCTAGCGCTGGGCGGGGACAAATGCAATCGCGATTGCGTGCTATCTATTCGCCGTACGGAACCCAGATATTTTTCACTTGAGTAGCGTGCTCGAGGTACCAACGGCCTTCCGCCAGTCTCGGATTAAACCAATCGATGACGCGGCCTTCGTTTGTCCAGACCTGCTTCAGGTTCCCCGTGGACATCGCCTTCGCTGCCGCGACCGTAGGTCCGTCACCATAACACCAAATGCCATCAACATCGTCGTGCTCGGCCAGCGTCTTCAGGAGTTGCGAAGCATATCCCGTCACGATATTAATTGCGCCGCCGGGCAAATCACTGGTGTCGAAGAGTTGATAGAGATCGCCGCTGATCAGCGGATATCGCTCCGAAGGAACGGCAATCACCGAGTTGCCCATGGCGAGCAGAGGCATCACGAGCGACAGGAAACCGAGAAGCGGAGCCTCGGCCGGACAAATCACGCCAACGGTTCCAATCGGCTCGTTCAAGGCAATCGCAATATTGCGGAACGGAGGATTGTGCACGGCCCCATCGAACTTGTCGGCCCACGCCGCATACGAGAAGATTCGTTCGATTCCAAGCTCGACTTCCGCGGTAGCCTGCTTCTCGCCGACCGCCGCAGCCAGGCGACGAATGATTTCGCCCTGCCGTTGCGCCAGGTTCTCCGCGCAGTAATACAGAACCTGCGCTCGATTGTGTGCAGTAGCCTTAGCCCATGCCTCGGCCTTGCGCGCTGCCTCTACGGCGTTGCGAATGTCTTTACGATTGCCCAGAGGCGCTTCGTCCAACAGGTGTCCATCGGCGGCGCGCACCTCCATGCTGTAGCCGGAGTCGGGACGTACCTGCTTGCCGCCTATGTAGAGCTTGACCGTGCGGTCGATTGCGGGCGTGCTCGCCTCGGGTCGTTCTTCTAATTGCGCGGAGGCGAGAGCGGTCGCAGGGAGCAACGCTGGCGCGTGTTTGAACCAGACGGGCTCCATGTATTCAAGTAAGCCTTCTCTTCCGCCTTCCCGGCCGTATCCACTTTCGCGGTACCCGCCGAAGCCGCAAGCCGCGTCGAACAGATTTGTGCAATTCACCCACACTACCCCGGCTTTAAGTTGCGAAGCCACATGCAGCGCGACGTTGATGTTCTCGCTCCACACGCACGAGGCCAGTCCGTAGACCGTGTTGTTGGCCAGTTCAACCGCTTCCTTCGGAGTGCGGAAAGTCATCGCGGCGAGAACGGGACCAAAGATTTCCTGCTGCGCGACGATCGACGTAGGATGCACATTGCTCAGCAGTGTCGGCGGAAAGTAGAAACCTCGCGAGGGCAACACGACCTGTGGCTGCCAGCACGTGGCTCCCTCCGCTACGCCTTGAGCCACCATGCGCTCGATGCGATCCAGTTGAACGCGGGCAACAATCGCGCCAATGTCAATTGCCTTGTCAAGCGGAGGGCCGATGCGCAGGGTGCTCATGCGGTCGCGAATCTTCGACATCAACGGTTCTGCAATACTCTCTTGCATCAGCAAGCGCGACCCAGCGCAGCACACTTGCCCCTGATTGAACCAGATGCCGTCGACCAAGCCTTCCACGGCACTGTCCAGGTCCGCATCGTCGAAAATGATGAACGGAGATTTGCCTCCCAATTCGAGCGACAGACGTTTGTGGCTTGCCGCGGTCGCGCTGCGGATCGCGCGTCCGACTTCTGTCGACCCCGTGAACGCAATCTTATCCACGTCCGGATGCTTCACGAGCGCCTCGCCCGTCGATCCGTCGCCAGTCACGATGTTTACGACCCCCGCGGGCAATCCGGCTTCCTGGCACAGTTCGGCGAATGCGAGCGCAGTGAGAGGGGTGTACTCGGCGGGCTTCAACACAACGGTGTTTCCAGTCGCCAGCGCCGGAGCGATTTTCCACGCCAGCATGAGCAGCGGAAAATTCCACGGAATAATTTGTCCAACAACTCCGCAAGGTTCGTAGTCGGGGAATTCCTGCTGGAGCAACTGCGCCCACCCGGCATGGTAGTAGAAATGCCGCGTGACCAGCGGAATATCGATGTCGCGGCTTTCTCGAATCGGTTTCCCGTTGTCCATGGTTTCGAGAACCGCGAGCAGTCGCGAATGCTTCTGTACTAACCGCGCGAATGCATAGAGGTAGCGTGCGCGGACGTGCGGCGCGAGAGCCCGCCACTTCGCAGAGGCGGCGCGCGCAGCACGTACGGCCGCATCGACGTCAGCAATTCCCCCTTGAGCAATCGAAGCCAACTTTTCGCCAGTCGATGGATCGACGGTGTCAAAAAAGTCTCCAGCAGCGGGCGCCTGCCAAGCTCCGTTGATAAAGAATCCAAAGCGCCGGCCGTGGCGCTGCAGCCACGCTTGCGCTTCCTTGGAATCTTCCGGAGCGGGACCGTACTCCATGCTGACAAACTTTTCGGCAATGCTCATTGGGCTCGTCTCGCTTGTTCTCGATTAACCGTAATCATTCGCGACATTTGCCGTTATGCGAGGGGATGTCGATATTCGGCGGAATAGCGCCCTGTTGCATGATGGTCCAGCTGTCTTTCAATGTCTCCCAATAGCCCGCTCGCGCCGAAGCGAAACATTTCGGCGCGCATCCATGAAGGACCGAGTTCCTCCTTCATCATGGCAAGCCAGTCGATCGACTGTTTGGCCGTGCGGATTCCCCCGGCCGGTTTAAACCCCACCGCCATTCCAGTTTGCTGCGCATATTCGCGAATGGCGCGAACCATGACCAGGCCCACGGGCAAAGTTGCGTTCATCGTTTCCTTGCCGGTCGAAGTCTTAATGAAATCTGCTCCCGCCATCATGGCGACGTAGCTGGCTCGCGCCACGTTGCGCAAGGTAAGCAAATCGCCCGTACCGAGAATGACTTTCATATGCGCCGCGCCACAGGCATGCTTGAAAGTCGCGATTTCGTCATAGAGCGCCTGCCAGCGTCCGCCAAAAACGTGCGCGCGGGTAATCACAACATCGATCTCGTGAGCTCCCGCTTCCACCGACCGCCGAATTTCCGCGACACGCTCAGCGAGCGGCGACAAACCAGCCGGAAATCCGGTCGATACCGCGGCAACTCCTATCCCGCTTCCTTCCAAGGCATGCAGCGCGGTTTCGATGAAGATATGGTACACACACATGGCGCCCACTCTTATACCGAGATCCTCGATTCCAAGTTTCTGTGCGAGATCCTGTTGGATCGGCTGTCGCGCCTTCGCGCACAGTCGACGCACTCGCTCATCGGTGTCATCGCCGGAGAGAGTCGTCAGGTCCATGCAGGAGATTGCGCGCAGAAGCCATGCCGCCTGCCATTCTTTCTTGACTGTCCGCCGCGCCACTTGGGACTGAACTCGGCGCTCTACCGCGCTTGTATTCACGCGAACGTCTCGTACCCAATGGAGATCGAGAGGGATGCCGGAGTTGGAAAGGAGTGGACGTCCGCCGAGCGTGGCAATCGCATGCGACGCAAGCTGCTC
Organism: Candidatus Sulfotelmatobacter sp.; assembly: GCA_035701745.1. Lineage (GTDB taxonomy): Bacteria > Acidobacteriota > Terriglobia > Terriglobales > Acidobacteriaceae > Sulfotelmatobacter. Next base: position 20,928 of record DASSRO010000262.1, read on the forward strand.
TCCAGATGCGAGATCCGCACCGGATTTGCGCAATAGGTTAGGAAACTCGTGGTCGAGTGACATCGTCCTGTACCTTGTATTGTTCCAAAAAATGCGTGCCCGCGAGGCCTTGAACACGGGGCAATCTTTGGATGCAATTGTACGGCAGGCGATCTTGCAACGCGAATTCGATTGGGGCGAGCTGTATTTCTCAAAATCGGTCCGTCGAACTGGTATCCGACTTTGGATAAACACCGCAATCATCACCGAGGGTTTACAATGACGCACGATTTGGCGGTCGTTGCCAAACGTGCGTTTATTTTTCAGAAGCATTTTTCCTTATATGGGCAAGAAAGCGTTGTCTTCAGACTTACGGAAAAAACTCGAGCGAGCGGCAACTAAGGTGATGCAGAATGCGCATGCGCCGTATTCCAATTTCCATGTGGGCGCTGCTATTTTGCTGACCAATGGCAAAATCTTCTCTGGCTGCAATGTGGAAAATGCTTCCTATGGAATGACCAACTGCGCCGAACGAACCGCGATTTTCTCCGCAGTGGCCGCGTTGGGACCGAAGATTGAAATTCAAGCCGTAGCGGTCACCAACGATCACGGCGTTGCATGCTCGCCTTGCGGAGCGTGTCGGCAGGTCATCTATGAATTCGGTCCTGACGCGACCATCTTTTTTCGAGGCGCCACAGGACCGAAGCAGGCGCACATCACCGAACTTCTTCCGGAAGGATTCCGTCTACAGTGACCCTGTCGACTGTTCCGCAAACGTTCCGTGCGATCGACGTCATTCGCAAAAAGCGAGATGGCATTGAGTTATCGCGCAGCGAGATCGAAAACTTGGTGAACGCCTACACCCAAGGCGCCATTCCCGATTATCAAGTGTCGGCATGGTTGATGGCCGTAGTGCTGAAAGGAATGACGCGGCCCGAAACCGCAGCGCTCACCGACGCGATGCTGCGCTCGGGCGATGTTCTCGATCTTTCCTCCTTGGCCGCCAGGAAAGTGGATAAGCATTCGACTGGAGGTGTCGGCGACAAGACTTCTCTAGTGCTGGCTCCCCTGGCTGCGGCAGCGGGCATCGTGGTTCCCATGATCAGCGGACGTGGTCTGGGTCACACCGGCGGAACGCTCGACAAGTTGGAAGCTATTCCCGGCTTCGACGTGAACCTTCCCGTCGCTGAATTTCGCCGCGTGCTTCAACTTTGCGGCTGCGCCATGATCGGTCAGACGGCAGAAATCGCTCCCGCCGATCGCAAGCTGTACGCACTGCGCGACGTCACCGGCACAGTGGAAAGTCCCTATTTGATTTGCGCGTCGATCATGAGCAAGAAACTCGCCGAGGGAATCGATGCGCTCGTGCTCGACGTGAAGACCGGATCCGGCGCTTTCATGAAGAACGAAAAAGACGCGGTCTTCCTTGCCGAACTGATGGTGGAAACCGGAGAGCGAATGGGAAAGAAAGTGGTCGCGCTCATCACCGACATGGATCAGCCCCTGGGACATATGATCGGCAACGCGCTGGAAGTAGTCGAGGTAATAGACGTGTTGCGGGGCGGCGGACCGGAAGACTTGCGTGAGCTCTGCCTCGAACTGGCAGGATGGATGTTGCATCTCGGCGGTGTCGCTGACACGGTTGCCGAGGGAAAGCAGCAAAGCGCCGCACTCATTTCGTCCGGCAAAGCGTTGGAAAGATTTCGCCAAATGGTCGAATTGCAGGGAGGCGACGCACGAGTTATCGACGATTCCAACAGATTGCCGCAAGCCCGTCAGACGATGCAGGTCGCGAGCTTAAAAACTGGATATCTCGCTTCGATGCAGTGCGAGCAGATCGGCACGGCTTGCGTGATACTCGGGGGCGGGCGCGAGCGAAAGGAAGACTCCGTCGATCCCGCAGTTGGCATTGTCCTGCACAAAAAGGTTGGAGATCGAGTTACCGCCGGCGAATCTCTTGCCGCGATTCACTACAACGATGAGGCCAAAGCTACACGAGTTCGACAATTCATCGAGGCAAGTTGTGTCGTAACAGATGCGACGCCCCCCATGAAGCCGCTCATCCAGAGAATCATCGGAAAGTCCGGGGAGAAAAGCTGAATGGGACGATTTACGGGAATTCTTGGGCTATTAACGATGCTCGGCCTCGCGTACGTCTTTTCCACGAATCGCCGTGCCATTCGCATCAAGACCGTCGCCTGGGGACTCGGCCTGCAGATCGCCTTTGCCATTTTCGTGTTGCGCGTGGACTATGGCCGGCGCATTTTTCAGGTCGCCGGGGACGCCGCCAATCGTGTCCTCAGCTACGCCTTCGTCGGTTCGGAATTCGTCTTCGGCCCCTTAGGCAAGCAGGGATCCAGCATCGGCTTTATTTTCGCATTTCAAGTGCTGCCCACTGTCATCTTCATTTGCGCTCTCTTTGCGATTCTCTATCACTACGGCATCATGCAATTCATCATCCGGATCGCGGCTTGGGCCATGACTCGCATCATGGGCGCGAGCGGGGCTGAGTCGCTGAATGTTGCCGCCAGCATCTTCATGGGCCAGACCGAGGCTCCGGTCACCATTCGCCCATTCCTGCCCGATCTCACTCGCTCCGAACTCATGACTGTCATGACGAGCGGAATGGCGCATGTTTCGGGCTCCATTATGGCAGCTTACTTCGCCTTCGGCGCTGAGCCACGCCACGTTCTCAGCGCCGTCATCATGACGGCACCGGGCACCATCCTGGTTTCAAAAATGCTGGTGCCCGAAACCGAACAGCCGAAGACCGCCGGACGGGTCGTGATGAGTGAAGACGAAACTGAAAAGGAAAGTCATGAAAACCTGCTCGGCGCCATCGCGCGCGGTACCGGAGACGGCTTGCATATGGCGCTCAACATCGGCGCCATGCTGATCGCATTTCTTGCGCTGGTCGCTCTGCTCGATGGCATCCTCGGCGGCATTCACCGCCACGTGGCTTGGTTTCCAGTGAGCCTGGAGAGCGTTCTGGGCGTTTTGTTCTCGCCCGTGGCATGGGTCATCGGAGTTCCGTGGCGCGATTGTCCCGCCATCGGCAACCTCCTCGGTACTCGCATGGTGCTCAACGAACTGGTCGCCTTCTCCATGCTGGGCCCGCAGAGGGCCGCCCTCGACCCGCGCTCATTCACGATCGCGACGTTTGCGTTGTGTGGCTTCGCCAATCTCAGTTCGATCGGAATTCAGATCGGCGGAATCGGTGCGCTCGCGCCAAATAAAAAAGGCGAACTAGCTCGGCTAGGCGTACGTGCCATGCTGGCGGGAACGATGGCCAACTTGATGTCGGCCTCGATAGCAGGCATGCTCCTGTGAGTCTCGGCGAACTTCTCCAGGGCGGAAAATTAAATTACGATCCGCTTGCGTGCGCAACCAGCAAGATGGCAAGCGCATAGAAGACGAACATGAGTGCAAGGTAGACCCTCGCTCGAGATCCGGATCCCGCGAATTCTTTCCAAGCCAGAACTCCCCACAGAGCCGCGACCATCGGAGCCGACTGGCCAATTGCATAGGAGATCGCAAAGCTGGTCGATTTTCCGGCGACAAGGTTAAATACTGTGCCGATTCCCCAAATCACGCCCCCAGCAAGCCCAAGCAGATGACCACGCGGCGGTCCGCTGAAAAAGCCCCCGAAATTTACCGGCTCGCCCACCAGCGGCTTCCTCATGAAATAAATGTTCCAGATGAAACACGAGAGCAGTGCGCCTAACGTGAGAAACACGGCGGAACTGTAAGGCGTCAAAGCGTTCCCGCGTGTAGCGCCGTATGCGGTAAACGGATTCCAGAGTCCCATGAGCACTCCAGAAACGACGCAGGTCACAATGCTCTTCTTTGAAACCGATCGGCCGGCACTCGCGAGGCTGCCATACGCTTTGCCGTCCAGCACGACCGCTAGGAATGCGCAGACAACACCGATGCCGAGGAATAACGCATTCCCCTTGGGTTGAAGCGTGTAGCTCAACACAACTCCCACCACAAGCGCGATTCCAATCGATACGGGGAAAGCGACCGCGAGCCCCGCCATGTCGATCGCTGCCACCAACAAAAGATTCGCCAAATTAAAAATTGCCCCACCAACCAGCGTGGAAACGATGTTGGAGGCGTCTGCCGCCTGAACATTATTCACGAAACTGCTGGAATCGTGGCCGCTGCTTCCCATGGTGAACGCGAGCAACAGAGAAATCAAAAAAATCCCAATTGCGTAATCCCAGTAAAAAAGTTCGAAACGATAATTCTTGACACCCTTGAAAGTGTTGGCCCACGAACCCCAGCAGATCGCGCTGGTAATCATCATCAACAGCGCAATCGTCAGACTCGGCGGCGTGAACATTGCGGTCTCCTCGGAAAGTGTGTAACTCTACTCTTCTTCACCGCGCGTCACAAGCTGTGCGTGCATTTCGCAGCGCTCTGCTATGCTAGCGCCCGTGGCTCGTACGTTTCTCATCGACACCGACACTGCTTCCGATGACGCGGTCGCGCTGATAATGGCTCTGCGCGCACCCGACGTGCGCATCGCCGCGATCACCGTTGTTGCTGGAAACGTGAACGTTCAGCAGGCGACGCGCAACGCGCTATACACGGTCGAACTGTGCGGCGCGACTGTGCCCGTCCATTCCGGTGCGGAAAAGCCTCTGCTTCGTACCTATCAAAATGCAACCTGGTTTCATGGACACGACGGCCTGGGAGATCATAATTATCCTGCACCGAAACAATCGGCGGAGCCGCTGCATGCAGTCGATGCCATCGTCAAGGCAATCGAGGCGCATCCTGGCCTGGTGCTTGTTACGCTCGGCCCGCTGACCAACATCGCTCTGGCACTGTCCAGGCGGCACGGAATTGCGGCAAGCGTTGGTCGTTGCGTGGTGATGGGAGGCGCACCATGTTGCGAGGGTAATGTCACACCCGCAGCCGAATACAACATTTGGGTCGACCCCGAAGCGGCCCGCATCGTGATGCGTAGTGGCCTTCCCGTCGAGTTAATTGGATGGCAGCTTTCCCGCGGGGACGCCGTGCTCCACGAGTCCGACATCGCTCACGCCGAGCATTTGAATACCAAACTCGCGCACTTTGCGATCGAGTGCAACAGTCACGCGCGCGAGGCATATAAGATTCAAACTGGTGAGGATGGAATTTGCCTTCCTGATCCAGTGGCGATGTGTCTGGCTTTGGATCCGACTGTGGGAACGAAGTGGAGCGAGCATTACGTCGATGTGGAAACCCAGAGCGAACTGACGCGCGGGATGACAGTTGTGGATCGCCTCAACGTCGCCGAAGATGAGCGGAACCGGGTGGTGTGGGCTCCTGCGATCGAGAAGCGAAGAAAAACAAATGTGTGTTGGAGTATCGACAACGGACGCTGGAAACAAGCGCTCTTCCGAGCTCTCCGCTAATCACCTATCCATTCACCTGGGCATAAGTAGCGCGTCGCAGAAATTCTCCCTGCCCGGCGCGTCCCATAAACTTTTCACCTTCGACGATAACCCGGCCTCGCGATAGAACCACATCCGGCATCCCTGTCACTTGGATGCCCTCAAACATTGAGTAATCGACGCGCATGTGGTGGGTCTTGGCACTGATCGTATGCTTTCGCTTGGGATCGAAAATCACCAGGTCCGCGTCACTGCCGACTGCGATCGTTCCCTTGCGCGGATATAGCCCGAAAAGCTTGGCTGGGGTAGTCGACACTAGTTCTACAAACCGGTTCACAGTAAATCGACCGCTGGCCACGCCGCCGGAGTAGATCAGACTCATGCGGTGCTCAATTCCTGGACCGCCGTTCGGGATCTTCGTGAAATCGTCGCGGCCCAATTCTTTTTGTTCCTTAAAGCAGAACGGGCAGTGATCAGTAGAGACAACTTGCAAGTGATCCTGCTTCAGGCCGTTCCACAGTTTTTCCTGATGCCACTTCTCCCGCAGCGGTGGAGTGAAGACGTATTTCGCGCCTTCAAAACCCGGCGCTTCAAAGTTTTCGAGCGAAAGATACAGATATTGCGGACACGTCTCAGCATAGACGGGGAGCCCGCGATCGCGAGCTTCGCGAACTTTTTCGAGCGCTTCATTGCAACTTAAGTGCACGATATAAATCGGTGCCCCCGCCATCTCGGCGAGTGCAATGGCGCGTCCGACGGCCTCGGCCTCGGCGGTTGTGGGACGAGTCAGAGCATGATACTTGGGCGCTCGTTTTCCCGCAGCCAGCGCCTGCTGGACGATGACATCAATCGCGCTCCCGTTTTCCGCGTGCATGCAGACCATTCCTCCATTTTTCGAGGTTGTCTGCAGAGCTCTGAAGATGCTCCCATCGTCGAGCATAAACACGCCCGGATACGCCATGAAAAGTTTGAAGCTGGTCACGCCCTCGTGCACCAGATCGTTCATCTCAGAAAGCTGGCCGCCCGACACGTCGGTGACAATGCAGTGGAAAGCGTAGTCGCAAGTCGCCTTGCCCGACGCCTTGCCCATCCATGTATCGAACGCCTGTCGTAAGTGCTGGCCTTTGTATTGAATCGCAAAGTCGATCAGGGTAGTGGTGCCCCCGAAGGCAGCGGCCCGCGTGCCGGTCTCAAAGTCGTCAGCGCTCGTCGTTCCGCCGAAGGGCATGTCGAGATGCGTGTGCACATCAATTCCGCCGGGAAGCACCAGTTTGCCCGAGGCGTCGAGCACCATGGTGGTGTTCTGCCCGGGAAGGTCTGCACCGATGGCGCTAATCTTTCCGTTCGCGAGTGCGATGTCCGCCGTAAACGTGTCCGTCGCTGTTACCACGGAGCCGTTCCTGATAATTGTGTCGAAGCTCATAAAGCCCTCCATTCCGCATCCCCAGCCGAAACGCGAGAAAGGAATTCTATGCTACACTGCCGCACTTTACTGGTTCGCGCCAGTTGTTCAGAATCAGTTCCTGACGCGTTCTCAGCGAAGGAGCGGCCATGCAGTTCGGCATCACCATCAAACCTGACATCGCAATCGACCGCATTGTCGGCCTCACTCGCCAGGCCGAGAAAGCCGGATTCTTGTTCGGATGGATTTTTGATTCTCACGTCTTGTGGATGGAACCTTATCCTCTACTGACTCTCATGGCGATGAACACCAAGCGCATGCACTTGGGAACATGTGTAACGAATCCTGCCACTCGCGATCTCACTGTGACAGCCAGCTTGTTCGCAACCCTGAATCTTATTTCAGGAGGCCGGATGGAACTCGGCATAGGCCGTGGCGACAGTTCCCGGCGAGTGATGGGGAAAAAACCCGTGAGTTGGTCGCAGCTGGAAAACGCGGTCGCGGAGTTTCGCAGCCTAACCTCCGGCAAGGAAGTGCAGCACGACGGTCAGCCCACCCGTATCAGTTGGGCGAAAGAGCCTCCCCGAGTGTGGGTTGCCGGATATGGCCCAAAGGTGCTTCATATGGCCGGGCGTGTGGCCGATGGAATCATTCTGCAGTTTGCGGATCCTGCGCTGATCGCGTGGTGTATGAGCTTTGTAAAAGAGGGCGCTCGCGCCGCCGGACGTGACGCGAGCAAGATCGAAGTGATGTCAGCCGCGCCGGTATGGGTTTCCGACGACCTAGCTCTTGCGCGCGAGCGCGTCCGCTGGTTTCCCGCCTTGGTCTCGAATCATGTGATGGATCTGATTCGGCAATACAAGCCCGAGGATCTCCCGCCCGCCTTGACGTCCTTTGTGCAGGATCGCGGGCACTATGATTACCAGCATCATTGCGAAGTGGAAAGTGACAACGCCAACTTCGTTTCAGACGAAGTCGTCGACCGCTTTTGCCTGATTGGGCCCGCTGAGGCTCACCGTAAGAAGTTGCGCGAACTCGCTGACGCCGGTGTGACCCAGTTCAACATTTACCTGATGTGCGGCGAAGAAGAACAGACGCTCGACATCTATCATCGGGACGTGCTCCCGGAGTTCCTGAAAGCAAGCATGAAGGCCAAAAGGAAAACGAAATAGTGAAGTTAAGCTGGGGCGGATTCGGCGATGGCGGGCTGACGCTGAAACTTCATCAGAAAGTAATACGCCGCGAACGAAACCGCGAAACCAACGAACCAAGAATAGTCGTAAAGCGAGCGCATCGATGGAACTGCAAGTCCGGCGAGCGCCGTTGCTGCTCCGAGCGCCAGCGCGATCAAAGCGCTCCAGTTGAATCCTCGCGAATATTCGTAGATTCCGCCTCGCAAATACAAATCATCGACTAGCAATACTCGGCGCCGGATGACAAAGTAATCGCAGATCATGATTCCTGCCACCGGCCCGAGAAAAGCCGCGTATCCACCCAGCCAGCCAAGAATAAATGTTCGGTAGTTGGAAAGCAGCTTCCAGGGCATGAGGGCGATACCCATGAAACAAGTGATCACGCCTCCAGTGCGGAAGCTGATGCGGCGCGGCCATAGATTTGAGAAGTCATTCGCCGGCGAAACCACGTTCGCGCCAATATTGACGTTGAGTGTGGCGAGCAGGATCGCGACCAGCGAAATCGCCACTGCCACGGGCGAGTGAAAGCGGCTGAGCAGTTGCACCGGGTCCCAGATCGCAGTTCCATAGATCACGACCGTCGCGGAGGTCACAACAATTCCCACGAACGCATAAAGCGTCATAGTCGTTGGCAAAGCGAGAGCCTGGCCAATTACCTGTTCCCGCTGGTTGCGCGCGAATCGTGTGAAGTCAGGAATGTTCAACGAAACTGTCGCCCAGAAACCTACTGTCGCATTCAACGCGGGAATTAAGAACTTCAAAAAATCGGGAAACGTTTGGAATCGCGATGGCACGGAAAACATCGGGCCGAAGCCGCCTGCCGCATGATAGGCCCAACCCAACAGAAGCAAACCTACGCCCAGCAGAACCGGAGCGCTGATGCCCTGCAGCACGCGAATGTATTCAATTCCTTTAAGTACTACCGCAAGGTTAATCAGCCAGAAAATAAAGAAGCAAACTCCAGGCCCATGCTCAAAGTTCTTCCATGCGGGAGCGAGTGTTGCCAGCAAAGTGCTGATCGCCTCTCCGCCGATCCACGCTTGAATGCCGAACCATCCGCATGCGACCAGCGCGCGTAACACCGCTGCCACGTTCGCTCCCAATACTCCGAACGATGCGCGAGCCAGAACAGGGAAGGGAATTCCATATTTCGCGCCGGGATGCGAATTCAGCAGCATTGGGGCCAGCACGATCACGTTGCCAATAAAAATGGTCGCGATTGCCTGCTTCCAGTTCATCCCTCCCTGAATCAGGCTCGCGGCCAGCATGTAGGTGAGAATGTTCACTGACATCGAAATCCACAGAGCCGCGAAATTGTACGTGCCCCAGTGCCGGCGCTCCGCACTGGCCGGTGCGAGATCCTCGTTATACAGAGGACTGGATTCAATGCGAGAACGCACTTGGGAATTCGCCGTCATCATAGTTCGGGTTTAAAGGACAAGTTGGTGCGCGACTCAGTCAGCCGCGGCGGATGCGCCACTCTGCGTGGTCAGCGGACCATAGCTTTCCGGCCTGCGATCGCGGAAAAATTGCCAGACCTTGCGAACCTCTGCGATCATGTCGAGGTCAAGGTCGGCCACCACAACTTCGTCTTTATCCCGGCTTGCCTGCGCGATAATCTTGCCGCGGGGATTGCAGAAATAGCTTTTTCCGTAGAATTCCCCGATGCTCCACGGCTCCTCTGTGCCTACGCGATTGATGGCTCCCACAAAATAGCCATTGGCAACCGCATGTGCCGGCTGTTCGAGTTCCCACAAGTATTCCGAAAGCCCCGCTACTGTAGCGGAAGGATTGAACACGATCTCTGCACCGTTGAGACCGAGAATGCGCGCGCCCTCCGGAAAATGCCGGTCGTAGCAGATGTACACGCCGACGCGAGCATACTTGGTTTCAAAAACCGGGTAGCCAAGGTCGCCGGGGGTAAAGTAAAACTTTTCCCAGAAACCAGGATGGCAGTGCGGAATGTGATGCTTGCGGTATTTCCCAAGATAACGGCCGTCGGCGTCGATGACTGCCGCGGTATTGAAATAAACCCCGGGCATCTGCTCTTCGTAAATCGAAACGACCATCACCATGCCATGCTTGGCAGAAACCTTCTGCATGAGTTGCGTTGTCGGTCCGTCGGGCACGCGTTCGGTCAACTCGTACCAACGCGCGTTCTGCTCCGCGCAAAAATATGGCCCGCAGAAAAGTTCCTGCAGACAAAGGATCTGCGCCTTCTTGCGTGCGGCCTGCTCGATCAGCTTCATGTGCTTGTCGATCATCGCCTTTCTGATCTTTTCGAGAGGGCGATCGGTCGAGAGCGCGTTGCTGGCTTGAATCAGGGCGCAGCGGACATTGCGGGCCATGGAGTCCTCCCAGAATTCAACTGTCGAGGAACGAAACTATAGCAGAAACGGAGGCTGCTTCAGAGCGACCAACTGACGTATTCTAAGAATCACTCGCGTTGACACGATCCGTCTGACCTCAATAGACTCGGCCTTCCGCGAACTCGCGGAGAAGACGGTATCGAAAATGGCAAAGCGCCCGAAGATCGCGGTCGTTGGCAGCGCCAATATTGATCTGACCACCTTTACGAATGCCTTCCCCAAACCGGGCGAAACTATCTTCGGCCAAAAATTCGATCTAGGATTCGGAGGCAAAGGCGCGAACCAGGCGGTCGCAGCACGTCTTTGCGGCGCTGATGTTTTCATGGTGGCGCGAGTGGGTACCGACCTTTTTGGACCCGCGACGATCGAAAATTTCCGCAAACTTGGAATAGACACCGCACATGTGAAGCAGATCGAAGGCCTGTCGAGCGGCGTCGCACCCATCTTCGTCGAACCCGACGGACAAAACCGCATTCTCGTCGTCAAGGGAGCGAACGATGCGCTCAAGCCCGCCGATGTTGATGCCGCGGGCGAGACTTTGAAAGCCGTCGACTGTATCGTGCTGCAGTTTGAAATTCCGCTGCCGACGGTTTATTACACAGTTCAATTCGCGCGCAAGCAGGGAATCCGGTGCATTCTCAATCCCGCGCCGGCGCAAACCTTCGATCTCGCAGCTCTGCAAGATCTCGACTACTTCGTCCCCAACGAGAGTGAAGCCCAGACCATCACAGGTAAGGCGGTGAGCAATGTCGAAGATGCAAAGCAATGCGCGGCAGAACTTTTGGCGCATGGCATTCGGCGCGTGATCATCACCCTCGGAGCCAATGGATCGCTTCTTGCCAGCCGGGAAGCAAGCGGGCACATCCCCGCTTTCCCCGTGAACAGCGTGGACAGTAGTGGCGCAGGCGACGCATTCATCGGAAGCTTTGCCGTATTTCTTGCCGAGGGAATGCCTGAAATAGAGGCCGTCCGACGTGCGAACCTTTATGCCGCGTTGTCGACGACAGGCGTCGGAACCCAGAAGTCTTTTTCTAGCCGCGAGCGGTTTGACGCTGAATGGCGCGGCAAGTCCTGAATATTCCAACACTGATCAGCGTTTGGTTCTCTCGGTCGACAATTAATTTCCTACGAATATCAAACGCAGTTGTTTTCCGAATGCAGCGATTCGAAAGAATCGCCGCGACTTCCTCCTCCTCCGCGGCGAAAATTCTTGACTTGGCAGCGACCTCCAATTTATAAGCGCTGTCTGCTGTCCCTGTGCCTCCCGCCTGAAGATGGGGAAGGGGAGGTTTTCTCTTTTCGCGGTCCGCCACCGAAAGGGGTTCAAAAAATGTCGTGCCAGAAGACGCGTTTCGTGCTCCTGCTGTGTTCGCTGGTCTGCGTAGGCAGTTCGCTCTTGCGAGGTCAGTCCACCGCAGGTTTCTCGGGCACGGTTACCGACAACGCGGGTGCAGTGATCTCAGGTGCGAATGTAAAAGTCATTTCGCAGGGGACGGGCCTCACGCGCGAAGCCAAGACCGACGATTCTGGTCACTATATTGTTCCGCTCCTTCCGGTAGCGTTCTACACGATTCACGTAGAAGCGCCGGGCTTCGGTCCGGCCGAACAAAGAGACATTCGCCTGCAAGTTGACGAACAACGCGAGCTGAACTTTTCCCTTCGTCCAGCCTCCGTTAGCACCAGCGTGGAAGTAAACGCTACTGAAGTGGCGGTGGAAACTGCGAGTCCTAGCCTGGGTCAGGTCATCACCTCCGAGGAAGTTGCGGAGCTTCCATTGAACGGCAGGAATTTCGTGCAGTTGGCCACGCTAACGCCGGGTACGACGCAGTCCACCAATCCGAACAGCTTCTTTACCAGCGCGGCCAGCAGCGAGGCGGCCACTCGCGGAGCCTTCTCGCTCTCGGTGGGTGGCTCCAGGGAACAGAGTACCGACTGGCTGCTGGACGGCAACGACAATAATCAATTGGACGAAGGCGGAATCGCAATCTTCTCCGACATTGACGACATTCAGGAATTCAAAGTACTGACCTACAATTATTCGGCGGAGTACGGCGAACGCGCCGGGCCGACTGTTTTGGTCACGACCAAGTCGGGATCGAATAAATTTCATGGCTCCTTGTTCGAATTTTTCCGCAACACGAAACTGGACGCCCGCAGCCACTTCGCCACCTCAACCGAAAAGTTCAATTTGAATCAATTTGGCGGTTCATTCGGGGGGCCGATCAGGAAAGATAAGACTTTCTTTTTCGTGGACTACCAGGCGAAAATGCAACGCCGCGGCGTGCCGTTCACTGGCTTCGTCCCGACGACCGGGATGACGACTGCCGATGCGAATGGCAATTATGACTTCAGTGGCGCTCCGACGCTTGCGCCCGGCAAATTTCTGAAGAATCCGTTTTCCGGAACCGCGTTTCAATGTCAGCCCGGCACATCAACTCCGGAACCCGTCGACAGTACTGGAAAGCAAACAACCGGAGTAGATTGCAACATCATTCCGGCCGGCGTCGTGAATCCAGTCGGAGCTAAGGTACTCCAACTCTATCCCTCACCGAACGCGAATGCCGTGGGCTACAACTACATCAACGAGCCCGTCCGGAAACTGAATGAAGGCACCTTCGATATCCGTCTGGACCACAATATTTCCAACAAAGATTCCATCTTCGCTCGCTTTAGTTACGACCAGGCCACCAACTTCGTCCCCGGCGGCTCGCCAACATGGACCGAGCAAAATGCCTTCGGCAGCAACCAGTACATCGACAATCACGGACGCAACGCAGCCTTGTCGGAAACGCATGTCTTCTCCGCGACCACCATTAATCAGGTTACTTTGGGCTACAACCGCATCTTTAACCATATCCTTTCGTTCGGCACCGGCAGTTGTGAAGCCGCCAACATCGGCATTCCCGGCGCCGATCTCGGATCGAAGTGCGATTCCATTACCGGTTATCCCGCTTCTCTGAACCAGTCCAACAAAGACTGCATCAGCTGCGGCATGACGTCATTCCTGATGGCCAATTATTTTGCAATCGGGGACCGCGGATTCGCGCCCTACCAGGGGGGCACTAACGTATATTCAGTTTCCGATACTCTCGATCTCATCCGCGGCAAGCACAATATCCGCTTCGGCGGTACGTTCCGTGCCAGTCAGATGAACGTTAGAAATAATGCGTTTCAGGACGGCTTTGTCGTCGAGAATGCGGCGCTGACCGGAGATGACGCTGCCGACTTGCTACTGGGCAGTACGGGTATCTTCGCCGCTCACGATCAGACGTTTCTTGGGGGTACGACCGGGCGCCGCTGGAAGTTGTTTCGTCCTTTCGTGCAGGACGACTGGCGGGTGACCAATAGCCTGACTATCAATCTGGGCGTGGCGTGGGCTCTCGCAACGCCCACGACCGAAGTGCAGAACCGTCAGGCCAACTTCGATATCCAGACGCTGAAATGGTACGTGCCGAAAGGCAGCCCCCAGCTGGCAAGTTGCAGCATCTGCGTCCCAACTGATGGCAGCGCCGGTATCCAATTCGACAAGACGGCGATTGAGCCGCGCATTGGTTTGTCGTGGAAGGTCATGGGCAGCGACAAGACTGTGATCCGCGCGGGCTATGGAATTCTCCACGATTCCTCCTGGAACCAGGGTGGGCAAGGTTTGTGGCAGAACCCGCCCTACTATGCCGAGGTCGATCCTTGCCCCAGTGACTTCTGTCTCGGGTACAACAGTGCGTTCGGTTCGCTGTCGGGTGGCTTCCTGGTCGATCCAACAACTCCGTCGAGTACTCCAGTGGCAGGCGGTGCCGTCTTATCTGCCCCCGTCAATCCCGCTAATTACACCGGAACGATTCAGTCGATGAATCGCAATTTCCGGCAAGGCATGGTTCAACAGTTCAATTTGAACGTAGAGCACCAACTGCCGGGGAATGTTGTTTTGACCGCGGGCTATGCGGGTACCCGCAGCACGCATATTCTGGTCGGCCAATCGAACGAAAATATTGAATCGCCCTCTGCCTGTTTCCCAACCGTACTCAATAGCGCGGGCAAGCCTGTGCCGAATCCAGTTTACGATCCGACTTACACTGTAGGCTGCGGCGTAAATAACTGGCCGTATGCCGCACCGTTCCAGCAAGTCGCTGCCAACAATAGCGTGGGAACGGCTCGCTACGACTCCCTTCAGATCAAGGGGGAGACCAAGAGCACACGCCACGGCCTTTACGCGCTGTTGGGCTACACGTGGTCCCGCACGTTCGACTCCGGCATGCCCGACGGCTTGGGCACGAACCCGGGCGCCTTGTACTACCCCCTGCCAGGCTATAAGAAGCTCGATTGGGGATTGTCGCAGTTGAACCTCAACGACAGCTTCACGGCCAGCATCTTGTATGACTTGCCATTTGGCAAAGGCAGGCACTTCGGCAGCGAGTGGAGTGGCGCGACCAACGCTGTGTTGGGCAACTGGCAAGTGGACGTCATCGAAAGGGCAACGTCCGGATTTCCACTGTTTGTCGTAGATAGCGCCGATGAATCCGGAGTGTTCTTCTCCTACAACGGAAACACGTTTCAGCGACCGAACCAGGTTGGTGATCCCAATAGAGCGGGGCCAGTCGCAGGGAATCCCAGTTGCATTGCCCCGTCTCGCATCCATACCGTGCAGAACTGGTTTAATCCTTGTGCATTTAAGCAGGCCGATGCCGGGAAACTGGGCACCGCCGCCCGCGCTCCCGTGTATGGTCCACGTTTTGTGAACACCGACTTTTCGTTGATCAAGGACCTGCCTTTGTCCTTCCGAGAAGGCATGGACCTGCAATTCCGCGCCGAGTTCTTCAACTTGTTCAACCATCCACAGTTCTATCTTGGGGGTACAGGGGGTACCGGCGAGCAAGACATCAATGCTTCCTCGACATTCGGCGTGATCAACAATACGGTGAACAATGCGCGCCTGATCCAGTTCGCCCTTAAGTTGCGATTTTAGGGCGATCTCTACCTCAAAATCGCATTCTGAGCGGGCTGGAGTTATCTTCTGCCGAATTTTGGTAGCGAGGCCCCCGTTCATGCCGGGCACTCTGGCACCGAAGTTGCGAACAGCATACAATGATTGACTACGAGTTTTCCTAATATGTCCCCCACTCCAGACGATCTCACCACCATAAAAGACGACATGGTCGCTTTCATCGAAGGCCATGGCATGCGCCGCTTCCACGGCTACGTGGATTATGACGAGGTGCAATGCGTCATGTGGGAGATGGGCGGCAATCCCGATGGGTGGAAGGACTTCGTGGAGCTCGCCAAGGCAGCCGGCGCTCCGTTCTTGACCATGCATTCGTGGACTCTGGAGCGCACCGAACTCGATGAGATGGTGCAGCGTCTGACCAACTCGGAGTTCACCGACGGTGAGGATGTCGAAGACGCGCGCTGGCTCCGTGCTCACGTCGGCCGCGTCGGATTTCTGCAACTGGGCTGGGCCTACCAGGGATCCATGTTTCTCTGCGAAGTCAGCACCGAATGGTACGAGCGCTACCAACATCTCCTGGAAGTCTCCGACGAATTCGGCGGCCTCACCATGGACGAACCAGACCAGGACGAAGAAAATTAATTCCCCTCTGGTAGTAAACTGCTCCTTACTTGTCATCCTGAGCGAAGCGAAGGACCGCTGCAATCTCCCAATACGCTGCAGAGATCGTCACGCTTAAGAGCTCTCCGCATGACAACGGTTTTATGCAATGGATTCACAAACCGTCTGATCAACAAGCGGTCGCATCCCTGACTGCAGCCCTCCGAGCCAGTTCTGCTCCTGGCGGCGTCCGCAGCGCGGCTCC
>DASSRO010000263.1:0-2617 GCA_035701745.1 Candidatus Sulfotelmatobacter sp.
TGCTTGTGCCATGATCGACTCCTTGCAGTGCTGCCTATTTTCGACGAATCCGCACCTTATGCTCCGTTGCAACCACAAAGCATCCTGGCCATGAAGATACTTCTTCGCTGCGAAACAAGTTCCTTAATTCTCTGGACCAAATTTTTTCGGCTCGGGAAGTGCAGTCGGACCAAAAGGATTCCCTCGTGTGTTCCCGCGACAGTGCCGGCATAGTGTCGGCGCCGCCGGAGCGCCGGTGTACACCTGCTCGACCGTGTAGTCTTTGAACTCCGGCCGCGCGCCGTTCTTGTGCTGCGCCCACGCGACAGCGCAGACCATGGCCAATCCAATGACCGCCTTCCGCATGACGAAATCATAACTGATCGCATTTCCATGCCGCGATCATCAGACCGCAGCTGAATCTCTGGCGCTTGTATCCCCGGTCGCGTATCTTATATCTCCCATGAAGACGCGCCGCCTTTACACGCTCCTGGTCCTGTGGGTGGTCTTGCTGACTGCACCGGCTACTCTCACCGCGTTGGGCGTATTTGGTTCCGCCAACACCCACAAGAGCGTAAGCGGTGGCCTGGCCGCTTGCTGGATCGTGGGATACCTCGCGCAATTTGGAATTTTCATGTGGATCATGGCGCTGGTCCAGAGCCAGGATGGAATCTGGCGCACCGTGCTCTGGTGGTTCTCCGCCTCCCTGCTGCCGTGGGCCCTCGACTGGACACCTCTGAGTTCTTTGCTCCTTCCCGTGTGGTACGCGGCAGCCATCGGCCTTGCGGTCTGGATCGCCTTTGCCACCCGCGGGGAGGAATCGTTCAAGGAACGCGCTGTTCGTGCAACCGGCGTAGTGCTGGAAGTCTTAAAGCCGATGATGAACGTGGTGATCAACAACGTTTACATCAAGCGGAAAGTGCGTTTGCGCATCGAACGCTCAGACGGCGCCCCGCCCTACGAGGCAACGTGGAACGGACTCTTCATGCTGGGTGAGATCCCTTCGCCCGGCGACCGCATCCCGATCGTCATCGACCCGGAAAGCCCGCAACGGATTGAATACGACGACAGCAAGAGCGCGGATTCAACCAGCGCGAGCGCAGTCGCGGCCGCAAGTTCTACTGCATCTTCAAGAGCTAAAGAAAATATCGGGGAAGAACTGGAGAGGCTGGCCAGCCTCCACGAGCGTGGCGCGCTCACTGATGCCGAGTTCGCCGCAGCCAAAAAGAAGCTGCTGCGCTAAGCGCGCACAAACGCCTCGCCTTCATCTGCGCCTCGATTACTTCAGGCGTTCCCAGATCAGCGTCCGGGTCACTTTGACCCCATCTCGCGTGGTGGTATTGAAAGAGATCGTCAGCTGGTCGCCGGAAATGGCAAAATGCCGTTCGATGCTCTTGCCTGCGTCGCCGGGAAAAAGCGCGGCTTGCAGGTGATGCGTGACGATGTGCTCCTGTTCGTTGATGGTATAGGTGCCGAAATAGGCGTCATATCCCAGGATCGTCTGCGCCGTGTCTGGAGTTCCCTTGGTGGTTGCCGCGGCCTGGCATTCTTCGCCAATCATCGCAACCGTGCGGTCCCTGCGGGAAAGCTGCGCCGCCACGTGACCGGACTGGTCGTAGATCAGAAGGCCGAGGGGAACAGTCGCCAGGCCGGCATCGGCTTCAATTTCTCCGTTCGCCCGCCTGCTCTGGCGGGAAACCAGCCGCCAGCTCCCGATCAGTTGCGCGCGCAAAGAGTTGGACTCCGCTTTCGGTTGCTGCGCCTGTGCCATGTCCGGCGGCGGGACAAGCAGGAAAACCGCCGCAAGCACCAAAATTTCCAGCGTGAAAACTACTGCGGTCATTCGCATCTTCATTTCGACTCTCCAGATGGCAGGTTGCGCGGTTATTTTAATCTGGAGAAGCCGGAGCGCGCTCAATTCCGGATACAATAAGAGCTGCCACCTTTCATTTGTCGGGGCGTAGCGCAGCCTGGTAGCGCACCTGCCTTGGGCGCAGGGGGTCGGAGGTTCAAATCCTCTCGCCCCGACCAATTCTCCTTCTTGAGAGCATTGCAGTTGCCGTTTTGCCGCTGCGGCCTCCGATTTCCATTTTCGTTATAAATTCTTTTTGTCCAGCGACTGCACCGCAAACAGAGCAACTTCTGCCGGCATTACAAAAGTCGGAATGGTCGCCGTTTGGCAGGCTCGCGGGGAGCCGTCCAGGACAGGGTTTTCTTGCGCCTCTTAAAGATCGGCAACTATTGTCGCTTTCGAAAGGACAATCGGGAACAGACCCTCAAGTAACAAAAAAGTCTTGCTTTGATGCCGTCAGGATGAGCGAGAATCACACTCTCCCCCACAGCCCTCCTCATTCCCATTTTGGGAAATTTTTGTTCCAAATCCGGAAATTCGGACGTAAGGCCAGCGCTTTGTTAAGGCTGCGGCCCCAGCATTGAAAATCCGTATTCTGCATTCACCAAGGAGGATGTTCTCTTATGATCAAAACCATCGCTCGCGTCGCTTTCGTCTTCACCTTGCTCTTCGTTTCCAACAACTTAGCTGGCGGTCAGTCCGCAAAATTCGATGGCCCGCCGACACCTTGTCCGAGCTGTTTGCCCCCGAGCAATTGAGAATTAGCGGAGTGGCACCAGCGTAATA
>DASSRO010000264.1:0-3639 GCA_035701745.1 Candidatus Sulfotelmatobacter sp.
AAGGTCTTAATTTCGTTAGCCGCTCCCAGCAGCCGGTTCCACTGCTCGTAGTAAAGCGTTACGGGGAAACGGCCGAGCCCATAGACGCTCACTCCGCCCTTCTCGCCGACTTTGAAGATCAGATCGCCGCTGCGTTTCTTGGTTTCAACTTCCTTTTCCAGCTGAGACAGCTTCGCTTTTAATTCCTCGTAAGTTGGTTCTGCCATAATTACCTCGCAATTCGAAAATGAGTGCGTTCGTCGGATGAGCGCGTGGTTCGTTTCTATAGTAACGTGCTGGTGATTGCTTTGGGTTGGATAACCGTTATAAGCTTTAAAGAGTCTAATTCCAAAGCAGGAAAGAATGTCGCAAGAACCGGTGCGCGCGTGGATACGATGGTCGGCATGGTTCTGCTTGTCGCTGATGTTGTGGGCGGCAGCGGCAGAGTCTACCCATAATCATGCCACGCGGACTGACTCCGCCTCCTGCTCGATCTGCGTTGTGGCGCACAGCGCCAGCCCCTCTCTGAGTTTCAGCCACGTCGTTCCTGTATTTGCCGCAATCGGTTTGCTGCGCGAAGAAGATCCGGTGGCAAAGGCGCGGCTCGATTTCTCCGATGCCGGCATTCGCGGTCCTCCCGCCCTGTAGGGATAGCTCCACGAGTCAATCCATTCCGTCGGCATGAATGCCGCGATCCCTATTTTCTTCGATCTCAGGAGGCCGTAATGCGTGGTTCTTTCAGTCGGCGCTGCGTGGCGCTGGCAGTTTCCCTAGTGGCGTCGATGGCAGGCGCTCAATCGGTGGGTAATTCCACGGCACTGAACGGGACAGTGCTCGATGCAACCGGGGCGGCTGTTTTTGGAGCAACCGTAAAGATACATAATCCGGTGAGCGGATTAGATCGTAGTGTGCAGTCCGACACAACCGGGGGATTCACTTTCCCCAACGTTCCGTTCAATCCTTATCATCTTACGGTCACGGCCAAGGGATTTTCCTCCTATGCGCAGGATGTGGAACTGCGCTCGCTGGTTCCGGTCAACCTGACGGTCACACTACAGGCAGCGGTGGAGGCTACAACAATCACGGTTCACGAGGAGGCCGGCGATCTGGTCGAGACCGATTCGACATTTCATACCGACGTGGACAAGAGCCTGCTGGACCGCCTTCCCATGCCGGAATCGGCGGGGGTCAGCGGAGCCGTGGAAGCGGCGACACCGGGAGTCTCCGCCGACTCCAACAACCAGATGCATGGCCTTGGCGATCACGCCGAGAATACGATTTCGGTGGACAACCAGGTTGACTCCGACCAGACCAGCAAGACTTTTTCCAACCAGATTCCTGCGGATTCCATTCAATCGATGGAAGTGATTGCAGGAGCGCCTCCCGCGGAGTTTGGGGGCAAGACGAGTCTGGTGGTGAAGGTGAGCACGCGCTCAGGACAAGGGGCTACTACCCCAACGGGGACAATTTCAAGTTCTTACGGTTCGTTTGGCACGACTCATGCCGACTTTGACCTGGCTTACGGAGGAGCAAACTGGGGAAATTTTATAGCCATTAGCGGCAGCAACGGCGGCCGATTTCTAGATGCGCCGGAATTCGCGGTGATGCACGACAAAGGGAACGTGGAAAACGTTTTTGACCGGATCGACTACCAGGTCGCCAATGGCAACACGATTCACCTCAATCTGGGATGGACGCGCTCCTGGTTCCAGACGCCGCAGACCTATGACAACCTGAATCTGGCTGCGGTCGATCCCTCGGGAAATCCTGTGCCCCCCATGGATCAGCGTTCGCAGATCAAAACCTACAACATTGCACCGACCTGGACGCGCCTGCTCAGCCCTATGGCCGTGTTCACGTTCGGCGGTTATGTGCGCCATGACGGATACAACTACTATCCCAGCAACGATCCCTTCGCCGACCTCGGGCCTCTCAACCTGCAACGCGAAACGATCGGTCAACACCGCACCCTGACCAATACCGGGGTTCGTTCCGATCTGGCTTATGCGCGCGGAATAAACAACATGAAGATGGGAGTGACCTACGAACAGACCTTTTTGAGGGAGAATGACGCGCTGGGCGTGGTGGACCCGTCACTTAACGCTCCGTGCGTGAATGCCAGCGGTGTTCCCGTGCCGGCGCCTGGAGTTACATCGCCCTCAGGGTGTACGGGCGGGTTCTATCCGAATGAGCCGACAACGGGATCGCCAGCCGCGGGCCTGTCTCCCTATCCATTTTTCTCTCCGGTTTTGCTGCCCTACGATTTGACCCGCGGCGGGACTTTGTATCCCTTTAACGGGCACACCGACGTGAAGGAACTCGCGCTCTACGTTCAAGACACGATTAGCAAGGGGAACTGGTCGTTCAATCTGGGTCTGCGCGGTGATTTGTACAACGGGTTGAGCACTGCGCGACAGGTGGAACCTCGCTTGGGTCTCGCTTACAACATCAAGCGCAGCAGCACGGTCCTGCGGGTTTCCTATGCGCGAACTCTGGAAACTCCCTTCAATGAGAACCTTGTGCTATCGAGCACGGGCTGCAATTTTCCGGTGATTGCGGCGCTCGTGCCGTGCATCCCCGCGAGTTTGAATCCCGGCTTCCGCAACGAATTTCACGCCGGATTGCAGCAGGCTTTTGGGCACTACCTGGTTTTTGACGGCGAGTACATCTGGAAATATACGCACAACGGGTACGACTTCAGCGTGCTGGGCAACACGCCGATCACCTTCCCCATTGAATGGCATAACTCCAAGATTCCAGGATATGCCGCAAGCCTGCGCGTGCCGACGGTGCATGGCTTTTCCGCGACGATGGTGTTCTCCAGCGTGGCTGCGCGGTTCTTCCCTCCGCAGGTAGGAGGGCTGGGAGCAACTGTCGGCCAGAATGGTCTGCCCTTCCGCATCGATCACGACGAAAAGTTCAATCAGTCCACCAATCTGCAGTACCAGCCCTGGAAACGCGGCCCATGGTTCGGGTTGAACTGGCGCTTTGACAGCGGGCAGGTAGCTGGAGCGACGCCTTGTTACGGATTGAATCCGGGAAATGACTGCCCGGCATCGACTTCCCTGAACGGCCAGCCGGCGATCGCAATGGTCGCCAACGGCGCGCCATTAACCGCCGATCAAGAGTATGAGGCTGGCTTCTACTGCGGAAGCATTCACGCGACTCCTGCGAGCGCGCTTCCCAGTGTATGTCCAGCCACACAATTCGGTTCGACGCTGATCAGGGTGCCCGCGCCGGGAGCCCAGAATGACGATCGCAATCCTGCGCGCATCGCCGCGCGGAATCTCTTTGACGCTTCCATCGGCATTGATAACGCGTTTCACGGTGACAAGCGGAAGTGGGATCTACGCCTGACCGCCGTGAACCTGATGAATAAAGTGGCGCTTTACAACTTTCTCTCCACCTTCAGCGGCACGCATTACGTGACACCGCGTGCGATTACGGCACAAGTCGCGTTCCACTTCTGAGTTGGGGCAACGGGTGGATTCGTCATGGCTTAGTAAATGAATGTAAAAGAATCAACTTTGCGGCGCCCACCATCCAAACCGTTGTTAAACTGGCAATACGTTCCGTATCTAGTAGAGAATAATGCAGGGGGGATTTTTGCTGGTTCCGTCAACCTTACGAATAATGCGATCGATTGTGCTCTTTTTATTC
>DASSRO010000265.1:0-28042 GCA_035701745.1 Candidatus Sulfotelmatobacter sp.
GCACGCGCGCAACTTGCCCGCATATTCTCCTGCGTCCTCTGCGGCCAATATTCCGCTACTCATCAAGCTTGACTCCAACGAGAATCCCTTTGGCCCGTCGCCACGGGCCGTCGCCGCCATGCAGTCCGCGCTGGATGCGGCCAACTTTTATCCCGACGATAATTGCCTCGAGTTGCGTGCACGGCTGGCTGCGCATCATGCTGTGTCCATCGAGCACGTTCTGGTGACAGCGGGCTCGACCGAGATGCTGGCGTTGCTATGCCAGACGATGCTCGCTCCGGGCCTGAACGCGGTCACCAGCGAACGATCATTCATCATTTATGGAATGGCGGTCCATGCCACTGGAGCGAAGTTGATCCAGACTCCTATGCGCGAAGATGCCTTCGATCTCAACGCGATCTTGACAGCGATCAACGACGACACACGCCTCGTGTTCCTGGCGAATCCCAACAATCCCACTGGAACTATGCTCGAAGCCGCAGCGGTCGACAACTTCCTCGCAAAAGTTCCCGCGCATGTAGTGGTCGTACTCGATGAAGCTTACTGCGATTTTGCTCTTGCCTTCGCGGCCCAGCGCGGCCATGACTATTCGCATTCGCTTGAATACCTGAAGCAAGGCGCCAACGTGGTGGTCCTGCGAACTTTTTCCAAAGCGCACGGTCTGGCCGGTCTCCGAATCGGCTATGGCCTGGGGCCGGCTGAACTGCTGGCTTACTGCTCGCGCATGCAAAGTACATTCTCAGTTTCGTCCATCGCCCAGACGGCCGCCCTGGCTGCCCTCGGCGACGAAGACCACATCGCGCGAGCTGTCGCGAACAATACCTCGCAAGCCCAAATTCTCACCGAAGGCCTAACCAAACTGAAAGTTCGCGTGGTTCCCACGTTCGCAAACTTCCTGTACTGCGATGTAGAGCAAGACGGCTCGCACGTCGCCGCGTGCCTGCTTGCTGAGGGCATTAGCGTGCGTCCGCTCAATGTGTGGGGCGCCTCGAACTCCATTCGAGTGACGATAGGAACGCCTGAGCAGAACACCAAGTTTCTAACGGCCATGCGCAACCATCTGAACACGCCTGGCCCACTCTCAAATCGCCGGTAACATACGGCCGATGACCTTAGCCTCGAGTCCGATCTGGCGGTCCAGGTCTCTTCAACTGAAAATAAACCACTTATATACGGGAACTCTGAACACTCCGCCGGAGTCTATGTTTAGTGAGAGTCGCGGCTCCGCGTGCACTTCGCCGGACTTGGCCCAGCAGCAACTTTTCTGGGGCGCAGTAGGGTGGAAAATCCTATAATCAGGGGACGCCATTATGGCGGGAGCAACCACCTTGGGTGATCTGGCAAGTGCAATCGGTATACGGTCGCAGGAAGAAGCGGCCATTGTTGCGGAGCTGAAGGCCGGCTCGGAAGCGGCCTATGCCTGGCTCATCGGCGAGTTTCAGCAGCCGGTCTATGGCTTGGTGTACCGCGTAATCAACGATCCGGCGGACGCGGCCGACACGACGCAGGACGTCTTTTTGAAAGTGTTTCGCGGCATGAAGCATTTTCACGGCGGGTCGAGCCTGAAGACCTGGATCTATCGCATCGCGCTGCACGAGGCGGCAAACCGGCGGCGGTGGTGGTTCCGGCACAAGGCGAAGGAAACCTCGATTGAGCCAACGGAATCCGACAGTCCGGGCGTGGGAGAGAGCGCTATGCAGTTGGCGCTGACCGATCACGCCGATTCGCCGTTTGACAGCGTCGCGCATCGCGAGGTGCAGCACCGGGTGGAAGAGGAATTGCGAAAAATTCCGGAACCCTACCGGACCGCACTCATTCTGCGCGATCTGGAAGAGATGTCTTACGAAGAGATTGCCGAGGTGTTGGAGATTTCGCTGGGAACAGTGAAGTCGCGATTGACCCGCGGCAGAGACGCACTACGGCAACGCCTGGCGCCCTACGTGCGCGAGGTTGGAAACGAACTAGGGTTGACCGCCCCGTTGTCGGATAACAAGGAGCAGCGGACTTCGCGGTCGCAGGTGGCTGGAGGGGGTAGAAGGGTCGAGGTGATGCCATGAAGGGCACAGGGAACGTGATGGGACTGCAGTGCCCCCAGGCGAAGCGGTTATTCTCGCCATATTTGGACGGAGCGGTAACGGGCGCGGAGATGCTCGCTCTGCAGCAACATTTGTCGGGTTGTGCACCTTGCAACGACGAATATCGAAGCTTGCGCCAAACGCAACAGCTGTTGGCCAGCGTGAAGCGTCCTAAGGTTCCGGCCGATCTCGGTCTGAAGTTGCGCCTGGCGATTTCGCGAGAAACGGAAAATGCCAAGCGCGGCCGCCTTGAGGGACTCATGGTACGGCTGGAGAATGCCTTCGACGCATTCATGGTTCCGGCTACCGCCGGATTTCTGAGTGCCCTGATTATTTTCGGAATCGCCATGGTTTATTTCGTGGCGCCATCGTCGCTGCAGGCGGGCAACGACGTTCCGCTGGTCATGGTCAACACCGCGCCGCAGTTGGAGCAGAGTGCCTTTGGCATGACGCTCGACACCATCAACTCCGAATCTCTGGTGATCGAAGCCTACGTCGACGCCAACGGCCGCGTGCAGGATTATCGTATTCTTTCCGATCCCCAGGATTCGAAGGAAGTATTGCCCCAAGTTAAGCGCATGCTGATCTTCACGACGTTCCGTCCTGCTCTGTCGATGGGCCGTCCCACGCCGAGCCGCGCGGTCCTTTCGTTTTCGAAAATCAGTGTACGTGGGTGATCGTCGAGCTGGTGACGTTAGATGACAACGGGCGGAACGCATGCGTTCCGCCCGTTATACATTCCGACTTAGCAACCATTACCTCTGACAGGATTCGCCGATCATGCGAACGTTGGTTACCTTCAGGTGGCCGTGCTCGGTGTTGCTGTTCTTCATGCCACTGTCCTTTGCGGCATCTTTGGCGTCTTCCTTCATGTTGTGCATCTTGGCGTTTGAAACCACGCCTTTGGCTTCAACCGTGTGACCCACATGACTTGCCAGGTCAACTGAATTGTTGGCGTGCACTTCCCAGGTGCTGCCGTCGTTGCCGGTCAACAAATACTCGTCGGCACTGTCGCCTTTGGTCAGGCATCCTGTGATGCTTCTCACTTCACCTTTTGATTTAGTGTCCGAACTATCTTGCGCGAGGGCCCATGCCGAGGTCAGACCAGCCAGCACTACACACAACAACAAACGACTCCATTTGTTTCTCATAGGTTGCTCCTTATTCGCCCCGCAAGTGTATAGAGGCGTTCGCGACTTTGTGGCTCACATAAGGTGCATTTTCAGTGAGAAGAGTTGTCGTAAATGCGAGAAGCGTCGCGTTGTCCCAATGCTATGGTCGGAAGTCCGCAGGAGCGGCCCGTTGCGCGCTCAAAAGGTCGAAAGGAGTTGCCACGTTGTGTTTTGCAAAAACTTCAGAATCGGATGACTCTTCATCATGTGCCGCGCTCAACGCTCACTTCACCAGTCCCGCTGGTACCTCGAGCCCCAAACTTCGGATAATGCGCGCCAATGCCGCGAGCAACGCTTCGCTCCCCTTGTCCAATCCCAACTCCGCTTTATCCAGAAATGCGCAGGCGCCGTCATGTTCCAGACGAACCGCGTTCTTGTGCGACAAGCCGGTAAAGGCCACTACCGCAATTCCGGCCGTCGCCGGATCTTTCTTCAGCGCCTTCAGGACATCCGGCCCTGTCATTTTGGGTAGCAGCATGTCCAACAAGATCACGTCGGGCATCTTTTGCCGAGCGATTTCCAAAGCATTTGGCCCATCGGTCGCGGTGCTCACGTCATAGCCCGCCCGCGCCAGCGCCCGCTCTGTTGCGAGTCGCAGAAACTTGCTGTCATCCACCAGCAAAATCTTCGTCATTCGTGCCACGTCTTCTCAAGCGAACCCACTCATTGTGTCAACGAGGGTCTCCGCCTGCCTTTCGATAGCCCTCCCACTTCTTATCGGCAGATCTAGGAAACAAACCAGTTCGTAGGAGTGCGGTCATGAATGAGCGGGGCGGAATGGATGAAAATCTTCTTAAGTCAGAGGGCTTGAACTCAGTTTGTTTTCGATCGCCGCAGCCGGGGGGGTCGGCCGTTTGATTGGAACGTGCCGCCGATAAGCGTCTTCACCGCCGCCCGGGACGCCGCGCGCAACTCGGCTTCGTGTCCCTCGGGAATCGACTTCGACAGCAGCAGCTTGACCGTGCCATGGAGTGTCGCCCACAGCGCGAGCGCCAGACGGGTATGATCTTCCGGAGAACCCCCCAGTCGCTTTGCCA
Organism: Candidatus Sulfotelmatobacter sp.; assembly: GCA_035701745.1. Lineage (GTDB taxonomy): Bacteria > Acidobacteriota > Terriglobia > Terriglobales > Acidobacteriaceae > Sulfotelmatobacter. The sequence continues at coordinate 4,285 of DASSRO010000265.1, forward strand.
GTTGCACTTCCAGGAATGCGAAGTTTGGCCGCGACTCGCGGATGGGCCGCGCCCGCCCGGAGCCCCTGGCCGGCAGCAGTTCGTGCCCGTAGGTATAAAAAAGCTCGTACTCGTGCGGCAGACGCAGCGCCTCATTCACGTAAGCCTCGGCCATCGCTTCCAGGCTTTCGCCCGCCTCGAAATGCCTGCGAAGGCGGACGATCGTGCGCCGCAGAAGGCCGCGGATCAGGTCGCGCCGATCTTTGAACCTCCGGTAAACGGTGGGCGTATTCGTCCCCGCCGCCTGCGCCACCGCTCGCATGGTGAGTGACTTCTCTCCCCCGCGAGTCCATAACTTTTGGGCGGCGTTCAAAATCCGATCTTCAAGGTCCGGATCCGGCTGTCTCGGCATGTTCCGGCACTCCTGCAGCACCGTTTATTGTTTAACAAGGTAAACATAACAGTGTCTATTTAATCATACTCTTCGCCATTTCTTAGCTGTGGGGCCGGAGTCGATAGGCGTTGGATGGTGGCGGCCCTGTACAGCAGAAAATCGTTTTAATTACGTTGACATTGTATACATTACGACGTATAACTAATCAGTATTTGGGCCCCCTCCTGCACGTTCCCTAAATTTGAGATTCAGGAGTGCGATGCAAGATGTATTCGTACGAAAATGCCGATGACTGCCGCGTCATTGCGGAGATGAATTCCGAAATCCACCATGCACACCTAGAGGTTCTCAGCGCGCATGGCGCAGTCCATCAACTCCGCCTTCACTATTCAGCAGACGATCTTGCTCGTTTTGGGCGTCGCGACATCCTGCGCAAATCGGCCGAAGCCGCGAGCTCTCTGAGCGAGTTCTACTCGTCGATCGAGCAAAAGGTTCCCCAAAACGCGCCCCATGCCGCGCCGCAACTGAACAGCGCCCAGGTCGCGCTGGCCATCGAATATGTGTCGTCCTACCTGCGGGAGAAGCGCGACCACTATTTCCCCACGGCCCTGCCTCTCAGCAGCCAGCACAAAGCCCGTATGTGGCCTTATTTTTCTCCCCAACTGTTAGACCGGGTCCGAGTTGTCGAGCTTCACGGCAAACGCGTTGCGGCGCCCGATTTCTATGCCGAGGCCCGCGCCCTCGGCTTCGTCAATCTTCCAGAAGTTACCCACATGGACTCGCTGACCTTCATTGACGTTTTGGTCTTCAATCAGACGCTGGGCGAACGATCGCTCTTCCATGCCCTGGTGCACGCGGTGCAGTTTCAGTTGCTGGGACTCGATCGGTACGCTGAGCTGTTCGTGCAAAGCTTTGTGAAGACGAAAGCGCATTTCAGCGTGCCGCTCGAAGCGCATGCTTTTGTTCTCGAGTCGAAGTTCAAGCTCCCTTCGGCGGAAAGATTCTCTGTGGAGGATCATGTGCTCGGGTGGGTGAATGATGGGCGCTATGAGCCGCGTTAGCGGGTGAGTCGCCATTTAGCTGTCCTGAAGGTGGTTAGATGCCGTTCGGTGTGAGCCCTTAAGTTTTTGCCCCCGCGCACGCAACGAAGGGGCGGCTAAGAACCGCCCCTCAACACTCTTCCGATTCTTCCAGCAGCTTACTTAAGGGTTGTTTGTACTTCTCCGGTTTCTTCTTCTTCTCGATAACGATCTGTCCGGCGGGGGGAGTGCCGACGCGTTCGCGGGCTAATTCTTTGACCGCGGTGACGGCGCGAAAGCGCTTCGCTCTTTTCTTTTTAACCATGGACAAGCCCAGTTCTCGGCTGAAAACGAGTGTAACCCGAGGGTGCGGCAGGCAGCGTTTAGCAATCGTATGCCCGGCAAATGTGCAATAATTCATAGTTGGCCGGGAGCGCGACGGTTCCGGCGCCGAAATTATGGAAGAGCGCGATTTTTTTGACGAGAAGCAAGAAAAGAAGCCAGCTTCGCTGAATTGTCCGCATTGCCACCAGGCGGCGGAATATGAAGTGACCTGGGTGGTCCGCACCAAGAAGCGGCAACTGTCCGGGCGGGCCGACGAGCGCGATCGCGCGCGTTTTGCGAAGTTCCGCTCGTACATGGTGCGCAAAGACGACATGATGGCCTGCAAGAACATGCGCTGCCGCAAGCGGTTCGAACTTACAGGCCAGTCCACGGTAATCACGGAGTAAGAGTTTCGATCGCGGCTACAGCCGGGTCGGGGTGGCGGGTCGTAACGGCACGGCTGAAGCCGTGCCCCTTCCGAGGTGAATGCCGCGTTCAATTCCCAACTTTCGCGAAGCGACTCCCGCATCAATTCTCCAAACTCGCGAAGCGAATCTGCATAGCGCGTTCCGAATCCCAAGAGCGAGCCCGGCCCCGAGTCTTCCCAGTCCTCGCCAACAGGTGTCGCACCGGTGTGATTCGCATCACGTCCCTCGCATTTCCTCTCACAGCAGGTGCTCATTTATACTTCAAGGTTTTCCCATGGCCGCGAGAAGGCGTGGGTGAGGAGTCTCAATCTTGAAAATCCTGGTTTGCATGAAGCAGGTGCCGCAGAAAGACGCGCCGCTGAAGCTCAACGAAGGTGGAGCGTGGATTCGCGAAGATGTTTCGTACGAAGTGAATGAGCCCGACGCTTATGCGTTGGAAGAGGCGCTGCGGCAACGCGAAAAGCACAAGGGCGAAGTGGTGGTGATCACGAGCGGTCCGGCGCGGGCGCAGCAGGTGCTTCGCGAGGCGCTGGCCAAGGGCGCGGATCGGGCGATTCATTTGGAAGACCCGAAATTTGTCGGGATGGATGCGTTCAATACCGCTAAGGCATTTGCGGCGGCGATCAAAGACGAAAATTTCGATCTGATCTTTACCGGCCTGCAATCGGACGACTACGGGTACGCGCAGACGGGCGTGATCCTGGCCGAGTTGCTGGGACTGCCGCACGCGACGATCATCATGCAGATCGAAAAGACGGAAAGCGGGATTCGCGTGAAGCGCGAGTTGGAGGCGGGATATTTCCAGTTCGTCGATATGCCGACGCCAGCCGTGCTGACGATTCAGTCGGGCATCAACAAGCTGCGTTATGCCACGCTGATCGGCATCAAGCAGGCGAAGAACAAGCCGCTGCGCAAGGTGGCGCTGGCGGAAGTGCAATCGGCGATTGGGGAGAATCTGCAAAAGATCGAGCGGCTGTATGTGCCGCAGAAGACGAAAAAGACGGAGCACATTGAAGGTGCGCCGGCAGAGGTTGCGAAGAAGCTAGTGGACAAGCTAAGGAACGAGCTGCGCGTGTTGTAGCGAGTGGCGACGACCAAACTACTTTTCACCTGAGGATTTCGAGACCTGACCCTTTCATCGCCATCACCGTCGCCCCAGAATTGGAGTGCGTCTGCCTATGCGGCCAACGCTCACTTCGTGCCGGCGCTGGGGCAGCCCGTGCTGGATTTGCTGCAGCCGCATCCCGGCGAGCGAATTCTTGATCTGGGGTGCGGAGATGGGATCCTCACCGAAAGGCTGGTCGCGCTCGGTGCCAAGGTGGTCGGAATCGACAATTCTCCCGATATGATTGCCGCCGCGCGCCGGCGTGGGATTGATGCGAGAACCATGGACGCCAGATCGCTCACGTTTGAGAACGAATTCGACGCGGTCTTTTCCAACGCTGTGCTGCACTGGGTAAGGGACGATCCTGACGCGCCGATCGCGGGGGCCTTCCGCGCATTAGTGCCAGGAGGCAGGTTCGTTGGAGAATTAGGCGGCCATGGCTGCGTCGGCGCAATTACCGTTGCGCTCATGGTCGCGCTTGAGCGCCGTGGCGTGTCGGACGCGCCCTCGTGGATACCGTGGTACTTTCCCACGGTTGACGAATACGAAACGCGCCTGCAGCGGGCCGGGTTTGTGGCGCAAAGTGTGGAATTGATTCCTCGGCCCACGCCCCTGCCGACCGGAATGCGCGGATGGTTAGAGACCTTCGCTAATCCGTTTTGCGGGATTCTTGCTCAGACTGAGCGCGACCGCTTTCTTGACGAAGTCACGGCCCTGCTAAAACCCGTTTTATGCGATTCTCAGGGGCGCTGGACGGCTGACTATATGCGCCTGCGCTTTGCGGCTATCAAAGCTTGAACTTACGTAGCGGATTTCACGGTAAGGCCGGTAACAGCGGGCTCAACGGATTTTAGGCGTCGTCGGAGACAACACGCCGCCAGAAAGCAGCTTTTGAGGGATTACATGGCTGACATAATCCTCGTAGTTGTCGAACAGCGCGAAGGCAAGCTGAATCGCGTCTCCTGGGAAACCATCACCGCCGGGCAGGCCATTGCTGCGGCAACCGGCTGGACGCTGGAAGCAGCAGTGGTAGGAGGAAGTGCGGCGTCGCTGGCGGCTGAGGTCGCGGCGAAAAAAGTTGCGAAGGTTTATGCCGTTGAGTCTCCGAAGCTTGAGCCTTACACGCCTGACGCTTTTGCCGCAGCGCTGAAGCAGTTCCTCACGGCGAAGCAGCCCAAGCTGGTGCTGATGCCGCATACCTACCAGGTGCGCGATTTTGTGCCAAAGCTGGCGACAGCGATGGGGCGAACGGTCATTAGCGATTGCATTGGCTTCAAGCACGAAGGCGGGAAACTGGTTTTTACTCGGCAGATGTTTCAGGGGAAGTTCGCCGCTGACGTCAGCTTTGCCAGCGATGCTCCCTGGTTCGCGACTTTTCAGAACGGCGCGTTCCGCGGAGATAAGGCCGAAGCTGGAGCGAGCGCGGCCCCGGTGGAGACGGTTAACGCTGAGATTGCCGACGGCGTCGTCCGCAACAAGCCGCAGGAAGTTTTCAAGGAAGCCAAGCAGGCGGTTGACCTGACTCAGGCCGAAATTATTGTGGCCGTAGGGCGGGGAATCAAAGAGCAGAAGAATATTGAGATCGCGAAACAGCTTGCCGACGCGCTGGGCGGAGACCTGGCGGCGTCGCGTCCGATCTGCGATTCGGGCTGGCTGCCGATGGACCGCCAGATCGGATCGTCGGGACAGACAGTTGCGCCCAAGCTATATTTGGCGCTGGGCATTAGTGGCGCGATTCAGCACATCGTGGGGATGAAGGGTTCGCGTGCAATCATTGCGGTGAATAAAGATTCAGAGGCGCCCATCTTCGAGATCGCGGACTATGCGATCGTGGGAAATCTGTTCGACATTGTGCCGCCGCTGATTGAAGAAGTGAAGAAGGCGAAAGCAGGGGGCTAGTTAGGCCACGGATTAGACGGATTTTCACGGATCAATCTCTTGGCCTTATCCGTGGCGATCCGTGTAATCCGCGGCGAACGCTTTTTATGTTGATTTTCCGCAAACCGATTGAAGGGGTGGAGAGGCCGCAAATGCCTGCCGACGTGGTCATTGTCGGCGGCGGGCCAGCGGGCATGGCTTGCGCCCTGCGGCTGGCGCAATTGATTGATGCGCACAATGCGGCGCATCCCGATTCGCAGCTCAGCAAAGAAAACATTTACGTGCTCGAAAAGGCGCGTGAGGTTGGGCAGCACTGCCTTTCGGGAGCGCTGCTTGATCCGCGGTCGATGCGCGAATTGCTTCCGGGATTTGAAAAAGAAGCTCCGCTTGATGCCGAGGTCACGAAAGAAGCCGTCTATTTCCTCACCGAAAAAGGTAAGTTCAAACTGCCGATCACGCCACCGTTCCTGCGCGATCACGGCAATTATGTGATCTCGCTGAACCGCTTTGTGAAGTGGTTGGGCGGGAAAGTGGAAGAGACTGGGATCACAGTCTTCACCGGATTCGCCGGTTCGGAACTACTCTACGACGGTGAGCGCGTCAGCGGCGTGCGCACCGACGATAAGGGCGTGGACAAAGAAGGGCATCAAAAATCCAATTTCGAGCCGGGGTACGATCTGCAGGCGAAGGTGGTCATTCTCGCGGAGGGCCCGCGTGGCTCTTTAACGAAACAGCTAATCTCCAAGTTCGATCTCGCAAAGAATGCCAACCCGCAGACTTACGGAGTGGGCGTGAAAGAATTGTGGGAAGTGCCGGCAGGGCGCGTGGCCGCGGGCGAAGTCATTTACACCATGGGCTGGCCTCTGACCACGAAGGAATACGGCGGGGCGTGGATTTACGGCTCGAAAGATAACGTGGTCTCGCTGGGATTTGTGACGGGACTTGACTATGCCGATCCGCGGCTCGATCCGCAGCGCGTGTTGCAGGAGTTCAAGCGGCATCCGTTTGTGGCGAAGCTGCTCGAAGGCGGCAAGATGATTCGCTACGGCGCGAAGTCGATGCCTTATGGCGGCTGGTGGGCGATTCCGCCGGTTTCCGGCAATGGATGGATGATTCTGGGCGACTCTGCGGGCTTTCTGAACTCGGCGCGACTGAAGGGGATTCATCTGGCGATCAAGAGCGGAATGCTCGCGGCTGAGACGGCGTTTGAGGCGCTGACGAAAGATGATTCGTCGGCGGCCACGCTGGGATCGTTCCAGAAAAAAGTGGAAGCGAGCTGGATCAAAGAAGAGCTATGGAAAGTTCGTAACCTGCATCAGGGATTCGAGCACGGAATGTATGCGGGCATGTTCCACACCGGGCTGCAGATGATCACCGGGGGGCGCGGCCTGCGGAACCGTTATCCCGCGAAGGCTGGATATGAGGAAATGCGCAAGCTATCGGAGTTGCCGCCGGACGGGGGCGCTGAAGCTCACCTGCTGGGCCCCGCCAAGGGTGATGGCAAGCTCACGTTCGACAAGCTGACGGATCTTTATCACTCTGGGACGAAGCATGAAGAAGACCAGCCCGCGCACCTGGTGATTCATGACACGAACATCTGCAATTCGCGCTGCGTGAAGGAATACGGCAGCCCCTGCCAGAATTTCTGCCCCGCGAACGTGTACGAAATGGTGGAAGACGCCAGCCAGCCAAACGGCAAGCGCATCAGCCTGAACCCGTCGAACTGCGTCCACTGCAAAACCTGCGACATCGCCGACCCGTACCAGATCATCACCTGGGTGCCACCGGAGGGCGGAGGCGGCCCGAACTACGACGGAATGTAAACGGTTTAGGTCGCGTCGACACATCCGCTTCCGACTATTGCAGGATGCGCTTGCCGTGCATCACGGCGACAACGATCACCCTATCCTCTTGCAGTCGGTACATTATTCGGTAGCTGTATACCAACACTTCGCGAATGTTTTCATCGTCGAACTCCGGAACCTTTCGGCCAGCTGCGGAAACTTCGCCAGTAGTTTTGTCTGGGAAACGACTTTCTTCACCACTATGCCGGCGTAGGTTGGGGAGTCTGCGGCAATGTATTCGGCGATGCTTTCGAGGTCGTGTAGGCGCGGCGAAACCAGTCTACTCGGTAAGCCATTTCTTGAGGTGCTCTTCCACCTCTCCCTGGGAGAGCGTGCCGCTAATGCGCGCGTCCTCAAGTCCGCGCCGTACCTTGTCCAAGACATAGAGGTGGTATTGGATGTCCTCGACTAAGGAGTTGTCAGGAAGCTTATTCAGAAGGGACTCGACATCTTGTTTGGCAGTGCTCATGGCGTCTTCCAAGTAAGCGTAACACCGACGCGTGCCACGTTCTGTATCCATTTTGGAACGATCCACCTTGAAAATTGTTGCTTGCGAAGTATTCAAATAGCGGCTCAGGGCTAGAATTCTTTGCGAGAGTCTTTTGCTTTCGCGAGCAATTCGTCATGGCTTATTCCAAAACGATCGTCTGCCTGGCAAATTCGCGCAAGCTTACTGGACGGTGCGTTGCGGGCAAGGAATGGGATGGTCAAAAATTGGGGGCGTGGTGCCGTCCGGTGAGTGCGCGCGAGCGAGGTGAACTGACTGCGGAACGATGGTATCGCAAAACGTGGCGCGATCCGCAGTTGCTCGACCTGATCGAAGTGAGTTTGGTTGGGCCGCGGCCTTCAGGGTGCCAAAAGGAAAATCACCTTGTGGACACGAGTGTGCGCTGGCGATTTGCCGGGCGGCTGATGGCGCGGCAATTATTATGTGCGCTCGACCGGCCGGGGCCTTTGTGGATGAATGGAGACTCGACGGCGAGCGGTCACAACGACAAGGTTCCAGCCTCGGTCGCGGCGCAACAGCAATATTCTCTAGTTCTGGCCCAGCCAGAGCTCTTGAAGATCACCGTCGCTACTGAGGGCGCAGATCGGGGGATGGCGAGGCGCAGAGTGCGAGGGCAATTTTCGCTGGCCGGCTGCGATTATTTGCTGGCCATTACCGACCCCATCGTTGAAAAACCGATTCTGATGAATCCGGACGGCTTCAGCACTGAGTTGCAGAACCCCATCCTGTGTATTAGCCTCAGTGAAAAGTTCGATGCGCAGAACGCCTGCTACAAGTTGATCGCCGGCGTCATTCGCGTTTCGCCATGAACGACATCATTTTAACAATCGGCCACTCGAACGGCACCAGCGAGCATCTGCTGGAATTGCTCGACCAGCACGGCGTTACCGCCGTCGCCGATGTACGATCCCGCCCCTACAGTCGTTTCAATCCTCAATTTAATCGCGAGACGTTGGCAAGCGAGCTTAAGAAGTCTGGCCGGGAATATTGGTTTCTGGGCCAGGAACTTGGGGCGCGTTCCGAAGATCGCACCTGCTACCGCGACGGGCGCGCGCAGTATGCGCTGATCGCGCAAACTGCTCTGTTCAAGGAGGGGATCGAACGGTTGCGGACGTCGATGGAGACCTTCCGCATCGTCATATTGTGCGCCGAGAAAGAACCGCTCAGTTGTCATCGCTCGATCTTGATTGCGCGATGCTTGCACGAGAAAGGCATTGCTGTGCGCCACATTCTCGAAGATGGAAGCCTGGAAGAGCACGATGCTTTGCTGGTGCGCCTGCTGGCTCTGCATGGTATTCAGGAGAACCATCTCTTTCATAGCCGGGACGAGTTGGTCGCCATGGCCTACGAAAAGCAGGCGGAGCAAATTGAATATTCTGCGAGCCAGGTGTCGGCCTAGGGGGCCTGCGCGGATGAAAGTTTTCACGATTGGATTTACGAAGAAGTCCGCGCGCGATTTTTTTGGCAAGCTGCGGCGTACGGGTCTGCAACGCGTAATCGACGTGCGGCTGAATAATGTTTCCCAGCTTGCGGGCTTCTCCAAACGGGATGATCTGCAGTTTTTCTGCGAGGCGATTCTTTCGATCCAATATGTACACCTGCCTGAACTGGCACCGACCCAGGCAATACTTGACGACTACAAGAAAAATCATGGAGGGTGGCCAGATTACGAGAAGAATTTTCTCTCGTTGATGGCGGTTCGAAAGGTGCAAGACACGGTGGTGCGCGAAGTCATGGACGGCGGCTGCCTGCTATGCAGCGAAGCGACGCCAGAAAATTGCCATCGTCGGTTGGTGGCGGAGTATCTGGGCAGAAAATGGGGCGATGTGCAGATCGAGCATATCCTGTAACGGCTTCGCGCCCCTACAATCAGCACAATCTCTTTTTTTGAGGAAGACATGGCTCCAGGTCGGAAGGCCGCACTCATACTATTTCCTGTCATTCTGTGCTTTTGCGCTCGTGCCCAACAGGGCTCTCCATCCAACACCATCCCCACCACCGGCTTCCCCGGGCTAGATCAGTACCGGGCATCGCGAATTGCGATTTATACCGACGATTTTGGGGAACTGAAACGGTATCGGGAGGCGGACGCCGCGCTCAAACCGCCCGCGCCAGGCGAGACGCGAGTCGTGTTTCTGGGCGATTCGATCACCGACTACTGGAAGTTGGCAGACTTTTTCCCGGGCAAGGGCTATATCAACCGCGGCATCGACGGGCAAAGCACGCCGCAGATGCTGGTGCGCTTCCGCCAGGATGTGATTGACTTGCATCCTGCGGTGCTGGTCGTGCTGGCTGGCACCAACGACGTCGCTGGAGTTACCGGTCGCACACGCAACGAGGACATCGAAGCCAACTATTCGTCCATGGCCGATTTGGCGCGGGCGCATCACATCCGTCTTGCCTTTGCGTCGCTGCTGCCGGTGAATAATTATTCAGAAGATGCGAAAGAGTCATTCGCCTTGCGTCCGCGGGAAAGAATTCTGGCATTGAATAGCTGGCTCAAGAATTACTGTGCGCAGAATGGGCTGGTATATCTCGATTACTTTTCGGCGATGGCCGACGACAAGGGTCTGCTGAAGCGCGATCTCTCGGACGAAGGATTGCATCCGAATGCGGCGGGATACAAGGTTATGGCACCGCTGGCGGAGAAGGCTATTGCACGGGCGTTGAAGGGGACACCGTGATGGGGAGCTTTCGGCGTCGGTTGCGGGCCAACCGTATTCTTTATCAGAGGGACAATCTTATGAAATCATCTCGCTGCTTATCGACTCTGGCTTTGGTTCTATTGTCCGCCGTCGGCGTGCTGGCCCAGCAGACGGCGCCGGCGATTCCAACTACCGGCTTCGCCGGGCTCGATCAGTACCGGGCCTCGCGGATCGCGGTGTTCACCGATGACTTTGGTCAATTGGCGCGTTACCGGGAGGCAAATGCCATGCTCAAGGCGCCGGCAGAGAACCGCGTCGTATTTTTTGGCGATTCCATCACCGACATCTGGCATCTCGAGGAATATTTTCCCGGCAAGCCTTACGTCAACCGCGGGATTGGCGGGCAGACCACGCCGCAGATGCTGGTGCGCTTTCGCCAGGATGTGATTGATCTGCAGCCCAAGGTCGTCCTCATACTTGCGGGAACCAACGACATTGCCGGCAACACCGGGCCGATGCGGCTCGAGGATATCGAGGCGAACTACGCGTCGCTGGCGGAACTCGCGCGAGCCCACAACATCAAGGTGATTTACTGTTCGGTGCTGCCGGTACACAACTACACGCCGCGGTCGCAAGATTTCTTTGCGCAGCGGCCGCCGGAAAAGATTCTGGCGCTCAATCGCTGGCTGAAAGATTATTGCGCGACGGCGTCGAACGGCTGCAGCTACCTCGACTACTTCAGCGCGCTGGTCGGCGATAAGGGCCTGATGAAAAAGGATCTGGCCGACGATGGACTGCATCCGAACGCGGCCGGATACAAGATCATGGCGCCACTGGCCGAGGGGGCTATCGAAAGAGCGCTGGGCAACCAAAAACCATGAAACCTCCTTTTGGTCCGGCGCGTCCTATAATGTAAGAGTAGGTTTCCGACCGCTTTAGCCACTGGGCATACCCGGGCTGGGGCGGCCAGGGAAGTTCTTCTTCTGAGCAGCCTCAGTGCCCAAACGCTTTTGACCGCTGAGGTCGCGGAGCATTCGCAGAGTTCGCGGAGAAGATCTTCCCGAGGGTGCTGGTGGAAACGCCGGCGCCTCCCGCGCTTCGAGAGAAGCGCATTGGAAAGGAAACGGCTGCCGGGATGGTCCCGCCTGTTCGTTTTCTCTTCAGAAACTGTCGTTGGTCGATGATCGTTTGTCGTTCGGCATGCGTTCTTGTCACCGATAAACTGCTAACGACTAACGGCTGACGACCAACGACCAACGACTGACGACCAAGGACCTTTGCCTCTCCACGACAAATTCGGACGCGCCATCACGGACCTGCGGATATCCATCACGGACCGGTGCAACTACAAGTGTGTGTATTGCCGCACTGGGAATGAAGGGGCGCTCTATGGCGATCTGCCGTTTGAGGATTATTTGCGGATGGCCCGGGTGCTGGTGGGCATGGGGATTTCGAAGATTCGCCTCACGGGAGGCGAGCCGTTATTGCGCAAGGGTGTCGTGGAGTTTGTGCGCGAACTGGCGAAGCTGCGACCTCAGGGGCTAAAGCCCTTTTCTTCTTCAGGGGTTGAAGGCACGGCTGAAGCCGTGCCCTTCCACCAAACCGAAGTACACGCGGATGGTTCGGCTGAAGCCGAGCGCTTCCATAAACTGAACGCGTCCGTCGCAACCGCATCTTTGTCGGACGAGTCGCTGGATATTGCGCTCACCACGAACGGGCACATGCTGGCCGAGATGGCACAGCCGCTGAAGGATGCAGGATTGTCGCGGGTCACGGTTTCGATGGACGCGGTCGATCCTGATCGCTTTGCGCGCATCACGCGCGTGCCCAACGGATACGATCACGTGCTGGCGGGCATTCGCGCTGCGCGCCGCGCGGGGTTGTGGCCGTTGAAAGTCAATTGCGTTTTAATGCGCGGCTTCAATGAAGACCAGATCATTCCGTTCGGCATGTTCGCGCGCGAAGAGGGCGTAACGGTTCGGTTTATCGAATTCATGCCGCTCGAGGAAGGACGCACGTGGGCGCCCTCGACCGTGGTCTCGCTCGACGAAATTCTGGCTCGCATGGCGGAGTACCGGCCGCTGGTGGAAATCCCGCACGCCCGCTCTGAAACAGCGCGCCGCTACCGCTTTGACGATGGCGTCGGGGAGATCGGCATTATTGCGCCGGTGTCGCACCCGTTCTGCGGACATTGCAGCCGCATCCGCATCACCAGCGACGGGAAGATTCGCACTTGCCTGTTTTCGGTGTGGGATCACGACTTGCACGCCCAGATTCGGCGCGGGGCTTCGGATGACGAGTTGGCGGATTTCATTCGCGGCGTGGTGGCGAAGAAAGAAGAGCGGCACCATATTGGCGAAGCGGATTTCGTGCCGGCTTCGCGGACCATGGTGCATATTGGGGGATAGCCTTCAGGTATAAGCTCTCAGCTTTCAGCGAAAAGGCATTGAACCGCAGAGAACGCCGAGATACTTGGTCCAAGGGTCTACTAACAGATCGTTTCCATTTAAGATGAGTGTGTGAAGGCTCCGATAGTGACAGTTGGCGCAGTGTTTGTTTTTGCTTGCGCGTTACTTCAAGCTCAGAGCACCTACCTCGGCTTTGATCGCAACGAATATCCTGGCGACGCCAATCTCAAGACTCTGAAACAGACTTTTTCTTACACCGGATACTGGCTGAACAATCCTCCGGGGGCAAAGTCCAACACATGGGCCGGGCGCCGGGCTGCGGTCGAGGCGGCGGGATTCGGATTTCTTGTGCTGTTCAACGGACGGTTCGACGCTGATCTGAAGAACGTGGCGAACGCCACGCGCCTGGGGCAATCGGACGCGAGCAAAGCGGCGGCATCTGCGCGGCGCGAGGGCTTTCCCGCGCACGCCATCATTTTTCTCGATCAGGAGCAGGGCGGACGGATGCTGCCGGAGCAGAAAGCCTACATTTACGCCTGGGTCGACGGCATTTCAGGCGCGGGATTCGGCGCGGGTATCTATTGTTCAGGCATTCCGGTGGCAGACGACGGCAACGTGGTCACGGCAGAGGATATTCGGCAGAGCGCAGGAAAACGCGCGATCGTTTATTGGGCGATTAATGATGCCTGTCCGCCCGCGCCGGGGTGCTCATTTCAACAGCGGCCGCCAAATCCAGCGGGCAGCGGCGTTGCATTTGCGGAAGTATGGCAGTTCGCGCAGTCGCCGCAGCGCAAGGACGTTGCCGGACGCTGCACCAACTACAGTCGCGATGGCAATTGCTATCCGCCTGGAACGGGCACAGCGCAACGCCTTCACATCGACTTGAATGCGGCTACGTCTGCCGATCCCTCGCACGGACGAACTCGCTGAGTGCCCTTTACGTGCTGCGGTCGCGTTGACGCCGCCTCGGTCGGAGTGTTCGTACGGGGCCGCCGCTCCGAGCATCATGCATTAGAATATGAATATGGCCGACCGTACCTTTACGCTCGATGAAGCGAAGTCGCTATTGCCGGTGCTGGAATCACTGCTGCGAACGGCGATCGCGGGCAAGAAAGTGCTGGAAGAAGTCGATGGCGAGTTGCAGGCACTCGCTCACCGTGTCTTTCTGAACGGGGGCATGTTTCTCGATGTTATTCCGCTGGCGCGGCGGAAGGCGGAGCGGGCCAAGGCCGAGCAACGCGCCAAAGACGCCCTGGCGGAGATCGACTCGATAGGCGTGCAAGTGAAAGACATCGACATCGGCTTGCTTGATTTTCCGTGTGACGTCGAGGGCCAGACTATTCTGCTCTGCTGGAAGTTGGGCGAGAAGTCCATTACTCATTGGCATGGAACGCAGGAAGGATTCGCGGGGCGCAAGCCGATCGATGAGCGGATTGCGCGGGCGAAGAAGGTGAACTAGTTCTCAGTTCTCAGTTCTCAGTTCTCAGTTCTCAGTCTTGCGATGCTTGCGGTATCTTCTCGGACACTTTCCCTTTTTTGACCGCTGGGGGCTCCGCAGCGGCTTAGGCCTGTAAATTTCTGGTTCCCAAACCTTTCATTCCAAGTAATTTGCCCGCCTCGCAACATACTCCGAGGTTCAGTGTTAACAGGGGAGGAACGTAATAGATACAAGCGCCGGTTTTTGCGGGACAATGCAAGGCGCGCTCTGAGTTTTCAAGGAACCTCGGTGACACAGCAAAGGGGGAAGTGCATGAACAGGAATCGGGCCGCAATCCAGTGGATATTGTTAGCCATTCTGGTTATGTCGTTTTCGGCTAGGTCGTTTTCCCAGATCGCGGTGGGAGTTTCGGTGCGCATCGGGCCGCCGCCACTGCCAGTTTATGCACAGCCGATCTGCCCCGGCCCGGGCTATTACTGGACGCCGGGTTATTGGGCCTGGGACGATGACGAGGGCTATTACTGGGTGCCGGGAACATGGGTAGTGGCGCCGGTCGGCATGCTGTGGACGCCCGGCTATTGGGGATGGGGCGACGGATTTTACGTGTGGCACGGGGGATACTGGGGACCGCACATCGGATTTTATGGCGGGATCAATTACGGATTCGGTTATACCGGCGTGGGCTTTGTCGGGGGCGAATGGCGGGGGCGAGATTTCTATTACAACCGCTCGGTCACCAACGTCAGCGTCACGAACGTCACCAACGTTTACAACAGGACCGTGATCGTGAATAACACGAGAAACGTCAGCTACAACGGCGGACAGGGTGGGATTGAAGCGCGTCCCACGCGACAAGAAGAGATGGCGGCGCGGGACCGCCATGAGGCTCCTTTGGCGGCCCAGGCGCAGCATCAGCGGATTGCCGGCCAGAACCGGGAGAACTTTGCGGCGGTTAATCACGGCCGTCCGGCTATCGCGGCCACCGTGCGGCCCGGCGATTTCAGCAACCGCTCGGTAATCCGGGCGAGGGCTGCGGGTGGCGAATATCACGCGCCCGCCATGTCTCCCCGACAGGCGCGGGTGAATTCGGCGCCGGCCAATCGAGGTGTGTCTCCGGCGAACCGGGGTTCGTCGAATGCGGGATTCCGGCCATTCACGCCTCCGGCGAGGAATGGGGGGTCGAACCCGAATATGTCGCGGGGGAACGAAAACCGCCCAAACCAGAATCGTCCGCCTCAAAGCGGTCAGAACCGGTCGTATCAGAACCGTTCTAACGAAACGCGTCCGCCGAATGAACGCAGTGCGCCGCATTCCGCGCCGCCGCCGAGGGAGAGCGCACCGAGGCAAAATTCGCATCCACCAAGCCCGCCGCCTCACCAAGCTCCTCCCAAGGAAGGGCACCATCAGGGGCGTTAAGGCAAGTATGGAGACGGAACAGGCTGCTGTTGCGGCACGTGAATGACGGCAGCCTACTTTTTCTGCAAGGGAAAGCCAGGATCGCGTTCTAAACGGAAAGCGACTGCACTTTGGGATTGGCAGCAAGATTCCGCCGCCGGAGTGAGGGTATTGTTGTGTGGGCCGGGCGAAATCTTCTCTGCTACAATTTTTGCAGAACTGATGCCACAAAAAGAAGCCAGCAACTGAGCAGGCGCGCCGAAGGAGTCTTCACAAGCATGTCATCTACGAAGCAGAAACTTCGACTCACCTGCGTGTTGGCTGCGCTTGCCTTTCTAGCTCTGGAGATCGGTTGCAAAGGATTCTTCGTGAACCCCACGCTGACCGGGGTGTCGGTGGGCCCTTCCGGCCTGAACCTGAATGTGAGTCAGACGTGGCAGATGACAGCCACCGGTACCTATAGTGACGGGAGCCAGAACACGCTGACATCGGGAGTCGCCTGGTCCTCGAGCGCGCCGACAGTTGTGTCGGTTGGACAAAGCTCCGGGGTGGTGACAGCGCTGCAATCGGGATCGGCGACCATCACGGCTTCGTCCGGAGGATGTTCGGCGTGCACCGGAACCGCGACGGTCACCGTAGTGCTGGCGAACATCTCGTCGATTACGGTTAGTCCTGCCAGCCAGTCGGTATCGATTGGTGGAACCGCCGTGTCCTTTACTGCGACCGCCGTACCCGGTGGCGACATTACCCAAGCAGCCTCATGGAACGTTGTCGACTCCGGCGGCACCAACCAAAATGCAAACTTCTCGATTTCCTACGCAGCCGGGACAGGGGAGGAGTTTCTGCCCACGAGTTCGGCCACGGCGGGGACCTACTCCATCGTGGTTACTTATCCCGGTACGACGGCAACCGGAAAAGCAACGCTGATCGTCAACTAATAGGTTAGTTAATAGAGAGCCCCATTTTTCGCGGCTTTTTTGCCGGAAGGGGGCTCTCTCTTCGAGTTAATTCACTTTCATCCCGACCAGAGACAGGTTGATTTCCGACCATCGTTACGTCCACTCGTAACGTTGTTCTCCCTTCCACTGCGACTTATGATCGTGGGTTCGCAAGACGGAATTCTCATGTCTGACATTCGCTGTGTAGGCATTGCCACTGGAGGCGGGGACGCTCCCGGCCTCAATGCTGTGATTCGCGCCGCCGCGAAAGCGGCAATTCTCAAGTACCAGTGGAAAGTTATCGGTATACCGGATGGCTTCGACGGGCTCATCTGGCCGCAAAAATCGTTCGAGCTGACGCTCGACCGGGTCAGCGGGATTCTGCCGCGCGGCGGCACCATTCTCGGTACAACCAACCGCGGCAATCCCTTCCACTACAAGACGCAGGAGAATGGGCAGGAATTGGTGCGCGATATCTCCGATGACGTCATCGCCAATTCGAAGAGACTGGGAATTGATGCGATCATCACGATCGGCGGGGACGGTTCGCAGAAGATCGGATATGAACTGTTCCAGAAGGGAATGAAGATCGTGGGCGTGCCCAAGACCATCGACAACGATCTGTCCGCCACGGAATTGACTTTTGGCTTTGATACGGCGCTGCACACGGTCACTGACGCCATTGACAAGATTCACACTACGGCGGCCTCGCATCATCGCGTAATGGTTGTGGAGGTGATGGGGCGGGACTGCGGCTGGATCGCGCTGGCCGGCGGTATTGCAGGCGGGGCGCACATCATACTCATTCCCGAAATTCCGTTCTCCATGAGGAAGATTTGCGAGTTCATCGCACAGCGAGAGTCACGTGGCAGCCGCTTCACCATTGTAGCCGTGGCAGAAGGCATCAAATTGCCGCCGGAATTAAAGCAGATGGCTCGCGGCAATCCCGTGGGCAACACTATCGGTGATGCGATTGGATTGTTTGCCAACAAGGAAGTGCGGGTCAGCGTGCTGGGGCACATTCAACGCGGCGGCTCGCCGTCGCCCTATGATCGCGTGCTGGCGACGCGGTTCGGGGTGGCTGCGGTCGATCTGGTGGCCGAGGGCCACTTCGGAAAGATGGTCGCACTGCGGGCTGATTCGATTGTTGCCGTCGACATTGTCAGAGCCATCGGACAGTTGAAGACCGTGCGCCCGGATGGCGAATTAGTGCGAACGGCGCGCGCAATTGGAATCGGATTCGGGGACTAAGAGTGTTGAATGTGGCGCGGGCGCCCCGCGTTCCCGCGGAAGCAAGGTCAACCACCAGCAACTTCCTCGCGTGATTGTAATCACATTCGGTTCTGTCTCTTCGTGCGAACATGACCCGACATAGGTCTTATCATGTTGGAACGCGTTTCCATCGCACTGCCAAAAGTCACTGGTGCCAGCCGCGATCAGGAAGAACTGCGGGCTTCACAGTTCGCCATGCGTCTTTCCTTGGCGGTTGGCGTGCTGATGCTGCTCGGCAAGACCACGGCTTATTACCTGACGGGGTCGGCGGCGATTCTGTCGGACTTCGCGGAATCGGTGGTGCACGTGATTGCAGTGGCATTTGCCGCATTCAGCTTGCGCTTGAGTGCGAAGCCGGCCGCTCCTACGTTCTTGTATGGATACGAGCGCATCGCTTTTTTTTCGGCCGGATTTGAGGGTGCGATGATCGTGATTGCCGCCATCTGGATCCTGGTGGAGGCGATTGAAAAATGGCTGGCCGGGTTGCCGCTCGACCATTTGGGAACGGGTACGTTATTGCTCGTAGCGGCGGGTGCGCTCAACGCATGGTTGGGCTGGTATCTACTGCGCGTGGGCAAGCGCAGCCACTCGTTGATTCTCGAAGCTGACGGCAAGCACGTTCTTACGGACTGTTTCACGAGTTTTGGAGTAGTTGCCGGGCTCGGCCTTGTTCTGCTGACAGGATGGAAGCCGTTTGATCCTCTGGTTGCGATTGCGATCGCGATAAACATTCTCTGGTCCGGAGGAAGACTGGCATGGCGGTCGGCGGTTGGACTGCTGGATTACTCCGACCCAGAGACCGGCACGCAGATTCGGGAGAAGCTGGACGCGATCTGCAACGAACTAGCGGTGAACTATCATGGCGTGCGTTACCGCACGACTGGATACCGGCAAATCATTGAAGTGCATTTGCTGTTTCCGCTCACCACGCCCGTCGGAGAAGCGCATCGGTTGGCGACCCTGCTGGAAGAGCGTTTGCCGGTCGAACTGGGTAAGCCCGCGGAAGTGATTACTCACTTGGAATCGCTGGAAGATCACGAAGCAGTGCATTCGGTTGGGCACTACACTGGAAGGCCTGAGAGGAATTGGTGATTGGGCGATTGATGATTGAGAGATCGATGATTGTTGATTAAAGCCCTGGCCGTCCCTGAAAATCAACAATCAACAATCACCAAAGCCTATCGCTACTCTTTCATCATGGTGTCGATGGTGAGATAGAGTTGGCTGTTGTCCTTCACTTCCACGTAGGGCTTGTTGGGATTGCGATTGCTCACGATATAGACGGTGGGAGTGTGATCGAGCTTGATGGCCTTGCCGAGGTCGCGGTCGGCATTGACCAAGGCAGCAAGTTTTCCGCCGGGATCGAGGACGAAAGGCAGGTCGACTTTGTGCGCGGCGGCGAATTTCTCGGCATAGGAGCGCAGGTTCTGCGGATTGATCTCAAGCTGGTTGGCGAAAATATAGTCGCGGAATTCGTTGCCCAGGGACTTGGAATGAGTGTCGAAGTAACGCGCCATAATCGCGGCCTGGTATGACCAGTTGTGCATGGGAAGCGGGAAATCGTGGCGCACGATCGGAATCTTGTAGGTTTTGGAGGCCTGCTCGACCAGCGGCGCCGTCCGGCTGCACATAGGGCACTGCAAGTCTTCGAAGACTACGATAGCGACTTGCGCGCCCTTGGGCGGGCGCAGTACCGAGTCTAAGGTGTCCTGTGTCGAGGCGGCCAGAGCGATGAGAAATACTAGGGACAAAATAACGAAATAGTTTCGGATTATGGTTTTCATCAGAGTTATTGGATACGCGCAGCCATCCACATCGATATTAGAAGCGGGAAGCCCTCATCGGGCAACCCATCTCCGTGTCGTTGATCCCGTGAAAAGCACTGCCACTATGGTAACCGAGACGGGTTGGCCGTGTCTTGGCAGTGCCGTCCTGGGCGGTGGTCGTCAGCGAAGGTTCATGAACTGTAAACTGCGTGCGGCGAAGTGATGCTGGCGACGCGTTATAGTAGAAAGTTCGTTCATTCCTGCAATTGATCGTGAGAGTGCAGCGCCCATCCCGACTTGGCTGCCTGGAGTTGATGCTAGTGGCGGCGACGCTGACGCTATCGGCGTGCGGCCGCGGGCACCATCGCGTGCTGGAAGTGGCCTATGTGTCGGCGCCGCAGGCAGCCCTGCGCGACCAGGTCGCGGCGATATATAACCGCGTCGGCAATGTGAAGAATGGCGAGCGCGTGGAAGTGCTGGATCGCGAGAAGCGTTTTGCGCGGGTGCGCACCGCTAGCGGAATTGAAGGCTGGATCGAACAACGATACCTGGTCGATCAGAAGATTTACGACGCCCTGCAGAAACTTACGCAGGAGAATCAGAATGATCCGGTGCAGGCTCCGGGCGTGCTCCGCAATGACACGAATCTGCACGTAACTCCCGGGCGGGAAACCGAGCACTTGTACCAGCTTGCCTTGGGAGCGAAGGTCGCGATTCTGAAGCGGGCGACCGAAGAGAAGCAGGGCGCGGCGCCGCCGCCTAAGCAGGCAAACAAGGCCGGCGCAAAAGCTAACCCGGGACCTGTGCTCGAGGACTGGTGGCTGGTACGCGACGATCAAGGCCGTGTGGGTTGGGTTCTTGCCCGCATGGCTGACGTCGACGTTCCGCTCGAAATCGCGCAATACGCCGAGGGCCAGCGCTTTGTCGCCTTCTTCGTGCTGGACCAAGTGCCGGACAACGATAAAGGGGTGCAGAAGCAGGTTCCGGAATATCTCTGCGTGCTGACCGATCCTCATGACGGGCTGCCCTTCGACTTCGATCAGATTCGCGTGTTTACCTGGAATGTGCGCAAACATCGTTACGAGACGGCTTATCGCGAGCATGGACTGGACGGAGTATTGCCGGTAACGATCACCAAAGAAGATTTCGACAAAGAGGGAACCTTGCCGGTGTTCATTGTGCGAGTGAAGGATGACGCCGGAAATGTGAGCGAGAGAAAATACAAACTCAATACTCCAATTGTGCGCCGCGTGTTGGCCCCGGGCGAAACGCCCGCCAGACCCGGACGTAAGCGGCGAAGCTGAAGGAATCAGCTCACTTTCTCCTGATTTGCTGCGTCCTTCCAAATGTCATAGCCGAATAGCGGCATTTATACCAAATTTAGTATCGGCAGTCAGTTGCTAGACACTAACTAGCTGAAAACAAGTTGTTTGTTAACATCCATGTTTGGATCGCGAGTTGCACTAGTTATCTGTTCCAACAGCGTTCGAGATTTTTTGTCCGTAACCAATTGATTAATGAGGCCTGCACTTAGACGGGTCGAGTAAGAGTTTATATCGAATTGTTGAAAGACCAGCTCTCAAAGATGTTCAGGAAGCTTCAAGCGGTTAATAAACCCATCGGATCGCGATTGATTCCCCCGGACAACCGGCCAACTCGCTTGATCCGATTCTGATACGTGAAAATTCACAGGAGGCAAGGAAATGCGTTTAGAGCGTCTTCCTATCGTTCTAGCTCTATTATTAACGTTGTCACTGGCGACGGTCCCGATGTTTGGGCAATCGTTGACCACGGGTAATATCACGGGTACCGTGTTGGATCCCAGTCACGCGGTGATCCCGGGTGCGCCGGTTGAGTTGAAAGGCTTGGACACCGGTTCGACCGCGTCGACCACGACAAATGCCAATGGCGGCTATAGCTTCGGGCTTTTGAAGCCTGGACACTATCAGGTAACGGTAAAGCAAGCGGGCTTCGCGGAACAGACGCAAACCGTGCAAGTCGAGGTCGGCCAGACTTCCAACGTCGAGATTGACCTGACGGTCGCGAAGGGAGCGGAAACCGTGGAAGTTTCCGGAACGGCCCCGCTTATTAATACCGAGCCCAGCAACAACACCGCGTATACCCAAGAAGAAGTGGCCCAACTACCAAGCGCAGGCGGAGATATCACCAACATCGCCGACACCGCTCCGGGGGCTGTCGTCAACGGAACTGGTGGATACGGAAACTTTACTGTCAACGGGATGCCGGCGACGTCGAACTTGTTTACGGTGAACGGCGAAAACGACATGGACCCGTATTTCAACATCAATAACTCGGGCGCGTCGAACCTCACGCTGGGTCAGAACGAAATCGGAGAAGCGACGGTTATTTCCAATCCTTATGGCGGTCAGTACGGACAGCTCGCTGGCGCGCAGGTCACGTATGTGACCAAGTCGGGCACCAACACGTTTCATGGCAACGCGATGTATTGGTGGAACGGACGCTACCTGAATGCCAACGACTGGATGAACATCCAAGGCCAGTTAGCTGCGGGTGCCCCGAATAAGCCCGGCTTCTCGAACGCTAACCAGTGGGCGACGTCTTTTGGGGGTCCAATCATCAAGAACCACACATTCTTCTTTGTGGACTACGAAGGAATGCGGTTTGTATTGCCTAACCAGGATCCGATTACGGCTCCGACCCCGGCCTTTATTAGTGCGGCCGAGGCTTACGTTGCGGCCAATCATCCTGCGGAATCCTCGGATTACAACAAGCTAATGTCGTTCTGGCAGAATGCTCCAGGTTATAGTACAGCTACGCCGAATCCGCCGAACCCCGGCAGTGCGACGACGGCTCCGGATTCCTGCTATACACTCAAGCTACCCGGTTGGGCCGCGGGAACACCTTGTTCGCAGTCCTATACGGCGACTCCGACATCTCTGGCTTGGGAATACATCCTCGGCGTTCGCGTCGATCAAAAGCTCGGCAACAACGACAACATTTTCGGCCGCTATAAGCTGGACCACGGCTTGCAGCCGACTCATATCGACCCATTCAATCCGGCGTTCGACGCCAACTCGCTGCAGCCAAGTTGGGATGCACAAGCATCGGAAACGCACGTGTTCGGGCCGACGAAGACCAACTCGTTTACTGCGACCCTCAGCCACTATGTAGCACAATTCACGGCTCCCAAAGCGGCCTCGACGTTCAACTACGCGCAAGCGTTCAGCGAGGACTCCAGCATTTATAACTTCACGAGCCCCAACGCCGACGCTGCAGGGTTCCCGCAGGGCCGTAACATCACGCAGTACCAGTTTATCGATGACTTCTCGTGGACGCATGGGAACCACACGTTTAAGTTCGGTGAGAACTTCCGCCGCTACGACATCAGCGACCATAACTTTTTCTACAACTCTCCCGTGGTTTACTGGGGATATACCAAAACCAACATGCAGCAGTTTGCGGAAGGCCTGGCGTACCAATATCGCAAGGCTCTGAACGCCTCCAGCGATGTGCCGGTGGCGCTGTGGGGCATGGGCGTGTACGCGCAAGACGAATGGAAGGCAACGCGCAACCTCAAACTGACTCTGGCCCTGCGGGTGGAGCACAATTCGAACCCGGTTTGCCAAATCAATTGCTTTGCGAACTTCACGGGACCCTTCACAAGTACAGCTTCCTACCAAGCTGGCTTGGCCGGTACCGGAGCCGAGTTTGATGTGCCGTACAGTTCCGACATTAAGTATGGCCAGCATCAGGCGTATCCGGGTGTGGATAGACTTAACTTGTCTCCGCGCCTCGGCTTCAGCTGGGATCCGCGGGGCAACGGCAAGACGGTGCTCAGCGGCGGATTCGGGCAGTTCTACGACAACCCTGCAGCCCAGTTGGTGGATAACCTGTTGGGCAATCCTCCCGCAACGGTGGCACTTAGAATCCGGAACTCTCCTTCCAGCCTAGGTGTATTGCCGTTCGATCCTGCGGGGGCTCCGACCACCTGGCAGCAATCCGCCAGCGCCTTCACAATTACTGACAGCTTTAATCAAATCTCGGCTGCCCTGCCGAAAGGAGTTGCCTTCAATCCTCCCGCCATCGGAGCGATCGTTGGCACCATCCATTCGCCCGAGTGGCAGGAATGGAACTTCCAGGTGCAGCAGGAGTTGAATCGTAGCACGGTGTTTATCATCAACTACGCCGGCAACCATGGCGCCCGGATCGCGTATTCGAACGAATGGCCCAATGCAGTGGATAACTACGGCGGCGTCTATGCTGGAAACAATGGGCCTCCGATTACAACGGGCGTATACGGGGGGGCACTGCCTCTATCAATTCCAGCTGGTAACTATTCGACGGTGACGGAATACAAGACTGGAGCGGTTTCCAATTACAACGGAGTGACGTTTAGCATCCGGAAACAGTTCACCAAGTGGGTGTCAGCTCATTT
>DASSRO010000266.1:0-18327 GCA_035701745.1 Candidatus Sulfotelmatobacter sp.
ATTTTTATGGAGAAGCCTGAGCCAAGAACTAGGAGCTAGTAGCTAGACGCTAACCATGATCGCCCATTTGACCCGCCGCTATCGCTTCTCGGCCTCGCACCGCCTCCACAGCGAGGCGATGTCCGTTAAGGAGAATCTCGCGACCTACGGCAAATGCAATAACCCGTACGGACACGGCCACAACTACTCCCTGGAAGTCTCCGTCAGCGGACAGGTCGATCCCGCCACCGGCATGGTGTGCAATCTCGTCGATCTTGATGGCGTAGTCGAAAGGGAAGTGCTCTCCCGCTACGACCTTTCGAATTTGAATACGCTTCAAGAATTCGCCCAAGGTGTGCCCACTACGGAAAATCTGTCGGTGCACATATTCGAAATATTGCAGCGCGCCTTTCACCACGCGCATCTGGAAAGAGTGCGATTGGAAGAGACCATGATGAACTCCTTTGAATATGCGGGAGGCAGTGAACCGCGTCATTGAGTTCCGCTACGTTTTTGCAGGGAAGGAACCCGGCAACTTTATGAAACCAACTTCGCTCGAACGGTCGAAGGAAACACCCACGCTTACCAGCGCCACCTTTGAAAATCTGGTTCACGAAATGCTTGTCCGCCTGGGCGAGGATCCCGAGCGCGAAGGCCTTGCCGACACCCCCGAGCGCGTCCACAAGGCGATGAAGTTCCTCACCAAGGGCTACCAGGAAGATCCCGAGGCGCTGCTGAAGGGCGCGTTGTTCACCGTGAATTATGACGAGATGGTCATCGTCAAGGACATTGAAGTCTTCAGCCTGTGCGAGCACCACCTGCTTCCGTTCTTCGGCAAAGTGCACGTAGCCTACATCCCCAATGGCCGGGTCATCGGCCTCAGCAAAATTCCACGGCTGATCGAACTATTTTCTCGCCGCCTGCAGATCCAGGAACGGCTCACCACCCAGATCGCCGAGACGATTCAGAAAGTAATCGAACCGCAGGGCGTCGGCGTAGTCATCGAGGCGCGCCATCTGTGCATGATGATGCGCGGCGTCGAGAAGCAACATTCCGCGGCGGTCACCTCGTCAATGCTGGGCTGCTTCCGCAACGAAGAAGAGACTCGCTCCGAATTCCTCTCCCTGATTCGCCAGCGCCCCAACGGCGTATAACTCCGAGGGGGTGCCCCACCCTTCTCGCGATTTGTGCGAGAGGGTGGGGTTTTTGAATTTCGAGTGCACGCGAAGAATTCAACCCCCGTAATGTAAGATCAATTCCTCGACCGCCACCGTGACCAAAGACCCTTCAAGTAACACATTAAGGTCGAAGTCGCCTCTCCGCGGCCAGGTCGCTCTGGTTACCGGAGCCACTCGCGGCATTGGACTGGCGATCGCTCGCGCCCTGGCCGTCGAAGGCTGCCACTTGATCGTGACCGCCCGCAGCGAATCCGCGCTGGCCCGAGTCAGCAGGGAACTGGCGTCCAACAAAGTTCACATCCTCGCCCATCCTTGCGACGTACGCGATCCCCACTCCGTCGACGCTCTCTTCCGCGCCGCCCGCCAACAACTCAAACGCCTCGACATTCTCATCAACAATGCCGGCATTGCCCATCCAAATCTTCCCGTGGAGAAGCTTCCATTTCCCGTCTGGAAAGACGTTATCGAGACGAACCTCAACGGCAGCTTTCTCGTCACGCAGGCCGCGCTGGCTATGATGAAGCGCGGCGGCACCATCGTGAACAATCTCTCCATCGCGGCTACCCGCGTGTTTGCCGGCTCCGCCGCCTACAACGCATCCAAGCACGGCGCCCTTGGCCTCACTAACACTCTTCGCGAAGAGCTTCGTCCACGCGGGATCCGCGTAATCGCGCTGTTGCCCGGTGCGACCGACACCGATATTTGGACTACGCTATGGCCGCAGGCTCCCCGCCGCAAAATGATGTCGCCCGCCACCGTCGCCGCGTCGGTCGTTCAAGCGATTCTTCTCCCCGTCAATGCCACCGTCGAGACCCTGGAAATTCTTCCCACCATCGGCACGCTCTAAAGCCTGAGTGCGATTGGATTTTGTACCCGGACGCCGCGCCTTCCGCCGCTGGGATACAATGCTCACCGCTACTCAATCCTGGAGGAAATCAATGTTGAAAACCTCATTCGTAGCCGCAGCCATTCTCGCCGCCACCTTGAGCCTGCCGGTGCGCGCGCAAGACGCCATGAAGAAAGACGCTGCCATCAAACCGCCCGACAGTCCCTCGAAAGTCGTTCTTGATTCCTGGAACGATGTTGGACGCAAGCTCGTCGCCATGGCGGAAGATTTCCCGGAAGATAAGTTTGATTTCAAGCCCACGCCCGCACAGCGCTCCTTCCGCGAGCAACTGCTGCACGCTGCCGGAGCCAACTATTACTTCACCAATCCCGCTACCGGCAAGAAAGGCCCGGTGGATGAAAATCCGAAAGCCGACCAGTACAAGAGCCGCGCTGATCTCGTCGCCTTCGTTAAGAAATCGTTCGCCGACGGGGCAGCAGCTATTAAGGCGAAGGGCGATAAAGGAATGAGCGATCTGATCGTCGACCCCTTCAGCCACCAGCAGGTCCGGGTCTACGACTTCGCCTACGGCTTCATCGAGCACAGCGGCGAACACTACGGGCAACTCGTGGTCTACTACCGCTTGGCTGGATTAGTGCCTCCGGAATCACGTCCGAAGAAATAGCGCGGAGCAAAACGGAACTTTCATTCCAGATACAAACAGTCCCGCCCTGTCCCTCCGCAAAACGGGGAGACAGGGAGGGAAAATTCCGTTTTTAACGATAGGCGTAGGGTGTTCTGCGGGCACGTTCCGGAAAGAGTTTGACCATCACCAGGCCCGCGACAAATCCACCAACGTGGGCCCAGACCGCAACTCCGCCCACGTCTCCAGCGCGCGCCATAGACAGCGTTGTGGCTCCGGAAAAGAAGTTCAGCACGAAAAATTCTCCCAGCACTATCCACGCCGGCAGATAAAGCACGAACACAAAAAACCAGGTCAACACGCGCGCACGCGGGTACACAATAAAATATGCGCCCAGGATTCCCGCAATAGCACCGCTGGCACCCACCGTAGGCAGATTCGAGTGCGGGTATACGGCCACCTGCGTGGCCATGGCAAACAGTCCGCAGATCACATAGAAAATCAGGTAGGTGAAGTGCCCAAGATAATCTTCAATGTTGTCGCCGAAAATGTAGAGATACCACATGTTGCCGAGCACGTGCATCCATCCCGCGTGCAGGAACATCGAGGTAAAGTAAGGAATGATAATCGCCGCCAGCGGATACTTCGTGGAACCCGCCAGAAATGCGGACAGATGGTTTGGCACCACTCCAAACTCGCGCGCAAATAACTCGTAGCTGCGCGGATCCAAGGACGACTGAAACAAATAAACGAGAATATTGATCGCAATCAGAAATCCGTTGACGAAGGGCGTGCTGTATCGCGGTTGGTCGTCTTTGATCGGAAACATAGAAGATTTGGTACGTTAGTAGAGGACCACTTCGAATTCGAGTCCAGTCACGCAGTTACCAAATTACCAAATCCTTGGCATGAACGGCGTCCTCATCATCGACAAGCCAGCCGGGTTGACCTCGCACGACGTGGTCAACCGCGCCCGCCGCATTCTACACGAACGATCCATCGGGCATCTGGGCACCCTCGACCCCATGGCGACCGGCGTTCTGCCGCTGGTCACGGGCACACTCACGCGTCTGGCACAGTTCTACACCGCATCTGAGAAAACGTACGAAGGCACCGTTCGGTTCGGATTCGCTACCGACACCTACGACGCCGAGGGCGAGCCGACTACCACTCCGCAAACGGTCAACTTACGCGCGGAAGAGGTAGAAGCTGTCGCAGGCCGCTTTCGCGGACTCCTCGAACAGACTCCGCCGCCATTTTCCGCGAAGAAGATTCACGGCGTTCCGGCTTACAAACTGGCGCGCCAGCAGAAAGACGTTGTGCTAAAGCCGGTGCAAGTTGAGATCAAGGAGTTCGTCATCCTCAACGTCGAGGTTGATCGCGTTCGTTTTCGAGCGCGGGTCGCCTCCGGAACCTACATGCGTTCGGTGGCTCATGAAATGGGCAGGGAACTGGCCTGTGGCGCGCATCTGGAGTCGTTGCGTCGAACCTCGGTCGCCGAATTCAATCTCGAAGACGCGCACCCGCTGGAAGAAGTCGCCACCGCAGCCGCCGACGCCAGCGAGAATGCTTCGCCCGGCCTCGACGACCTCTTCATTCATCCGCGCAAGTTGTTGCCACAGTTTCCTTCCGTCACCGCCGACGAACCGACGGCCGCCCGCATCCGCAGCGGACGCACGGTGAATCTCCCCGAGCTCTCCCGCGCCCGCCAGGTCAAGGTTTTCAGTGGCCAAAAGGAATTGATCGCCATCGCCACCCGCGTAGCCGGCACGTTATTCCATCCGAAAATAGTGCTGTGTGGAGCGGAAACCACCGTGCGGCTCTGATTTCTTTGCGTAGTGGGAACTGACCCTCCGTCTTGACGGCTCCCATTCAGCCCTTTAGTGTTTCGATACGCGACCCATGAGACTCTCCGTAGTCATGCCCGTCTACAACGAGCAGGCCACCCTGAAGCAAGTGGTCGAACGCGTCCTGGCCGTGCCGCTCGAGATCGAAGTGATCTGCATCGACGACGGATCCACCGACGGCTCCCGCGCCATTCTGTCCGAGCTTTCATCCCATCATCCGCAGGTGCGCGCTCTGCTGCAGCCGAAGAATATGGGCAAGGGCGCCGCCCTTCGTCGCGGCATCCAGGAGGCGACCGGGGATTTTGTAATCATCCAGGACGCCGACCTCGAATATGACCCCTCCGACTATCCCGCGTTGCTCGTGCCTCTAATCGAAGGAAAAGCCGACGTCGTCTACGGCTCGCGCTTCCTAGGATCGGGGCCGCATCGCGTCCTCTATTTCTGGCACTCCGTGGGCAACTCCGTTCTAACGCTGATTTCCAACGCCCTGACCAACATGAACATGACCGACATGGAAACCTGCTACAAGGTTTTCCGCCGCGAGGTGCTGCAGTCGATTCCGATCGAAGAAGACCGCTTCGGCTTCGAACCCGAGATCACGGTCAAAATCGCCAAGCGCCGCCTCCGCGTCTACGAAGTCGGCATCAGCTATTGGGGACGCACCTACGAGGAAGGGAAAAAGATCGGCTGGAAAGACGGCTTCCGCGCCCTCTGGTGCCTGCTGAAGTACACAATCACAGCCAACTGAAGCTGGACTGGGCGCCTTGGCCCGACATTCCGGCCCATATTCAATGTCCGATAACAGGTATTATGTAAACTGTAAAGCCTGACTGAACTACATCAAGGCTGACGCTGGCCAAGGCTCCGGCTTTAGATCTCCTCTTCGAGCAGCTGCTTTACCCTTTCGGAAGTGATCTTTGGCGAGCTCGATGGCAGCAATACAGCGTGAAAACCGTTAACAATGGCCGTTTGCCCAGACGATTCGAAACCTCTGCCTATCAGTTTCGAAGCCGCTTTGCCCAGCGAGATCGATCGAGTTTCCGCGTACTCTTTCAGAAGTTTATGAGCGTCATCGTCAAGGTTTAGAGTGATCCTCATCGCGCCTTCGCTTCATCTACATCTTGTACTTGCCCATGTCGTCGTCGTTTAGCCCCTCGAGGTATTTCCGCAGCTCTTCGCTGGTCACGCGGTCGGAGGCATTCGACGCCAGCTTGGAAGTCTTCAGCACCACGTCTTCCACAAAGATCGGACAATCCACCCGCAGAGCCAGGGCCAGCGCATCCGAAGGCCGCGAATCGATGCTGATCACTTCGCCCCCACGTTCCAGCCAAATGACCGCATAAAACGTGTCCTCGCGAAGCTCGGTTACGACCACCTTGTGCACCTGCGTTTCCAGGCCGGTCAGGACGTTCTTGATCAGGTCGTGGGTCATGGGCCGCGGCGTGCTCACTTTCTCCATCTCCAGCGCAATCGCATTCGCCTCGTAGACGCCCACCCAGATCGGCAGAACCGTGTCGCCCCCAACGTCCTTCAACACCACGATCGGCATATTGGACACCGGATCCATTAAAAGGCCGCGGATTGTCATTTCTACTTCCATGGCGAGCTCCTGATATTTGCCTCTTATACCACCATTTCGCCGAGAAGGCTGTTGGGAAAACTCCCAGTAATCATCACCGGCGCATAGCTTCCCACCTTGGGAATCGCACCCTCCGGAGCCGCAAAATTCAGCGTCTTATTGTGCGAAGTGCGCCCAATCCACTGAACCCGCGCTTCATTCTTCCCTTCAACCATCACTTCACATGTCAACCCGATATATTTCTTGTACCGGATAGTTTGGATCTCTCGCTGGCGCGCCATGAGAACCTCCAGCCGCCGCGCTTTTTCCTCGTCGGGAATGGCGTCCTCCATCCTTAGCGACGGCGTATTCGGACGCGGTGAATACTTGAACGCAAAAACCGCGTCGTAGCCCACCTCGTCGAGCAGGCTGAGGGTCTCCGCGAAGTCCGCCTCGCTCTCGCCCGGGAATCCCACGATCACGTCCGTCGTGATGCTGATTTCCCGCTTCGCCGCCTTCATCCACGCAATGCGCTCCAGGTATTGCTCGCGCGTGTAGAGGCGCTGCATGGCGTCGAGCACGCGCGTCGATCCGCTCTGCACGGGCAGGTGTACGTGGTCGCAGAGCGTTTGCACGGCATCGATCGCGTCAACGATGTCGCGCCCGAAATCGCGCGGATGCGAAGTCGTGAATCGCACCCGCCGAATGCCGGGAACTTCTCCCACCGCCGCCAGCAACTCGGCGAACGATTTTCTTTTCGTCAACTCACTGGCCGAATCCTTGTACGAATTCACGTTCTGACCCAGCAGTTGAATTTCCGTGTAGCCGAGATCGGCCATTTGGCGCGCCTCCGCCAGCACCGACTCCGAAGTGCGGCTGCGTTCCTTGCCGCGCGTGTAGGGCACTACGCAGTAAGCGCAGAACTTGTCGCAGCCCTCGATGATGGTGATGTATCCCCGATGCGGGTTGGTCCGCGCCGTGAATTCGGTTTCAAAGCAGGCGTCGGTCTCGCGGTCGTCCAGTCCCGTGATGCGTACCAGGCTTCCGGCCTCTGGCTTCCGGAGTTCGGACTTCCCTGCTTCGAGCTTGGCGTTTTCCAGTTGCGTGAGCATGCCCGGCAGATTCCGGTATGATGCCGACCCGCACACCAGCGAGACCCACGGCGCCCGCTCGAAAATCTTTTCGCCTTCCTGTTGCGCCACGCAGCCGAGCACGCCAAACATCTTGCCCTGCTTCTTGTATTTCTTGTAATCGGCGAGCCGGTTGAACACTTTCTGCTCCGCTTTGTCGCGGATGGAACAGGTGTTGTAGAGGATGAGGTCAGCTTGCTCGACCGTCTCAACCTGGCGATAGCCTTCCTGCAGCAACGTGCCAACGACCTTTTCGGAGTCGTGCACGTTCATCTGACACCCGAAGGTCTCCAGGTAAAACGTCTTCTGCGAATCTTCTTTTGGAACTTGCTGTGGAACCCCAGACATATTGGAAGTATAACGCGGGAAGTAGCTGAAGCTCCGTCGAACCGGCTAATCGCAGGGGCTGTCGGCTCCGGCAACCTGCGACGCAGCCATTCGCCGCTCGCGGCGATTCGTCCGGATCACGTGCAGCATAAAGAACACCACCGCCAGGTTCCCGAGGAACACCGCCGATCGCAGCGCCGTCACCCCACGAAACAACTCGCGGATCTCGAGCGGGATGAGCAGCGCCCCGGAAACCAGCGCGACCCACTCAGCCCAGGTGCGGCACCTCCACAACCCGTACGCTTCGGTGAAGCGCAAAAGAGTGTAGGCAAAGGCAATGCGGGCCGCCGCCCACAGACGCGCATCGGTAACATTGTCGGCGAAGTCGAGAAAAACTTGGGCGGAATGGCGGTCCGTGCTGATATGAAGCAGCGCCAGCAGGCTTTCGGCGTAGAGCCAAACGTCTTTGTGCACCAGCGCGAGCGCGCAGAATCCCATCACCAGCACAAAGATGCCTTTGAAGAATTCGAATGTCGCTACGGCCTGGAGGACTCGTCGCTGGCGGTGGTGCAGGACAGGCTTGGTTGCCACGTGCGGCATGAAGGATGACTGAAGGCAGACTATCACGGTCGAGGAAAAGCGCACATACAGGACTTCCCTGCCCGCCCCTTCGATCCGCCTTACCAGCGTAACTGGAATGGGCGCTGAGGTCGTGCCACGATCAGGCTGGGAGATCACATGCGTAGATTCCTTGCTTCTCTGTCAATTGCCTTGTGCTTGGCCGGCGCAACCCGCGCTCAGGACACCGCCGCCGCTCCGCAAACTGCCCGGCAGGCGTTAATCGAAATGTTTTTCAGCAAGTCGTCTGGGACCTTCGTCAAGCATCTGCCCTCCGCCACTCGCGCCGCTCTGGAAAAAACGGGGCAACTGACGGCGTTGCAGCAGTACTCGGTTATGGCGAGCCAACTTCAGACCCAGGGCCAGACGGTTAAGACCTTTGAGACGGGCTCCGTGCTGCTAAGTGCGGAGAATCCAAAAATCGATCAGAAGTTTGAAATCACGGTCGAGAACGACGCCCTTCGCGGTGATGACGACAGCATCGACTTGTCGTTTCAGGTTTATAAAAACGGACAGGCCGAGCGAACGCCCTTCATGCCGCAGATGACGCTCTTGATGAAGCAGGAAGCCCGCGTCTGGACGCTGAACGAAATCTCTGTCACGGTTCATCTGCCCCTTGCCGACCCCGACTTTCTGAAAGCCATCACCGAAAAAATGACGCCGCCACCCGGCGCCGCAATAAGTGGGCATCCTGAAGTCACAACTCAGGCGGCGGGCAGCGACGCGGCTGTCGTGGCCGCGATGCGATCAATTCTTACCGCCGAGGTGACTTACTTCAGCACTTACCCCGCGGTCGGCTACACCTGCTCGCTCTCCAGTCTGGATGGTTTCGGAGGCGGCCAGCCCAACGAGCATCAGGCCATGCTCATCAACAGCGGCCTGGCAAGCGGGAAGCGCTATGGGTTCGTGTTTAGTCTTTCGGGATGCGCCGCGGCGCCGGCCACCAGCTTTCAGCTCACGGCCGCGCCCAACGCAAGCACCTATGGACGCAAGACCTTCTGCGCCGATCAGTCGGGAGTGATCCGCTCTTCGAGCGACGGCAATCCCGCAACCTGCCTGGCCAGGGGAACTCCGCTTCAGTAATTGCGGAGCCTGACGTTACTGACTGCGCGCTAGGACTTTTTCTTGCGGATGGCGGCGCGCAATTCCGCGACAATATCCTGCGACGCTTTAATCGCAGCTGCGTGCTGGTTCACGTTGAACGAGATCGCTCCCACCCGCGCGTGCCCGCCGCCTCCGTAGCGCTCGCAGATGCGCGCCAGGTTCACTTCCGGTTCCTGCGGCGCCCAGGGATTCGATCCCACCGAAACCTTCACCCGAAAGCTGCTCTTGCTCAGTCCTACGCTGTACACCGATTCCGGATGCAGGTAGTACGGAATAAATTTGTTGTAGCCTTCCAGATCGTGATCGCTGACGTCGAAGAAAATCGTGCCGTCTTTGCACTCGGTGCGCTGCTCCAGAATTCCAATCGACAGTTCGTGGCGCTTGAGCAGCGGCGGCAGCAGCGGCGCCACAAACGGCTCTTCCAGAATCTCCGCCAAAGATTTTGTAGACAGCAGCGGAATCAGCTTGGGCACAAACCCATGATCGGGCGCCGATTCGATCACCATGGTCAGTTTCATGGCGGGAGCTTTCATCTCCACCGCAGTCTTGGCGTCGGGATAAAGCGCCCCGTCGATGATGTCGGTCCAGTGCACCAGGTCCGCCACCGGCGAAGGGTCGAAGCCGAAGCGCTGCTGCGCGATCATGGCGATGAAACTGGTGCACGACTTGAAATCCGGATCGTAGAATTTGCGGTTGCTCTGGTCCTGCTCGAAATGCTCCGCGTCGGCCGGCGACAGAAACGCGCTCTCGTGATGATCGAACCACCAGGTAATTTTGGGCGAGCTGGAATATTTGAAATCGACGATGGCGTTCTCTTCCCCGTCGAATTGCCTTTCATCGAACAGCGCGCCCGCGCGATGCACCAGTCCCGTGAATTCGAAATCGACATCGCCTCGAATGCGCTCCCGGTAAAAGCGGGAAAACAGCGCGGCAGAAGAAGCTCCGTCAAAACATTTGTCGTGATAAAACACCCGAACTTTCAAGCCATGCCCCTGTCGCCCAATAAATTCCCGCCGGCCGAAAACCACGCTGCAGCCGTGGGATTGCGACGCGGGTAAAAGCTAATAGGATTGACAGCTTACAGGAAGAAAGTCAAGGTTGGGAAATTTCAGGTAACCATCTTCGCAGAGATGGTTGAGCGCCGCGAGT
Organism: Candidatus Sulfotelmatobacter sp.; assembly: GCA_035701745.1. Taxonomy (GTDB): domain Bacteria; phylum Acidobacteriota; class Terriglobia; order Terriglobales; family Acidobacteriaceae; genus Sulfotelmatobacter. The sequence continues at coordinate 10,360 of DASSRO010000266.1, forward strand.
TCATCCCATGCTGCGAACGAACTCGCGCGATCCGGCAAAATCTAATTCCCACGAACCGCATACGGGCTTCGCTCTACATCGCATTCGCCTGCTTCTCCGCGATGTCGCCAATCACCGGAAGCTTATACATTTGTCCCTGATTGGCCTTGATCAGCAGGATGATCCACAAAATGAATCCGCCCAAGCTCACCAGCAGGTGAAGCGGCAGCGTGATCAGCGCCAGGAACGGAACCACCGTTAATACCGAAAGCCCGAAGTGCAGGACCAATAGCGCTCCCGCGAACAGCAGGCACTGCCAGGCGTGGAAACGGATAAATCGATTCTTGTTGTACGGTTCCATTACCAGGAAAATGATCGCTGGGATGATGGTGATGTAAGCCAGCATCCCCGCCATATTGTCGGTCAGTCCCCCGGCGTTGGCTGTTGTCGTCGCCGGTACGGTTGCAACTCTGCCCGCACACGCGGAACACATAGTGGTGCCGTCCGCAATCTGCGTGCCGCACATATTGCAAAAGGCCATAGCCGTATCCTCCTGAATGTTTTCTGATTGGAAGGGAGCAGCCCACAGGTCACTGCCGACAACTGACACTGCGGCAACGTACCAAAAAGCCCACCGCAAAGCAATTGGCTATTTAGAAAAAAGAGAGCGCTAAATCGCGCCCGCTTGCTGCGCCGCGAAGTCCCCGAGCAGAGGAAGTTTGAACATATGTCCCTGCAAAGCCTTCACAACCAGGACCAGCCACATCACCACCGCGGCGATTGCGACTACGGTCCAGACCAGCACGACCAGAAGCGGTCCCAGCACTGGAATAATAAACAGAAGAAGCCCCGCCAACTTCAGCGCGATCGCCAAGCCTATCACGGTGCCCCAGAGCGCCAGGCATTGGACCGAATGGAAGCGTACGAAGCGATTCTTCTTATAAGGCTCGAGCACAAGAAAAATGATTGCGGGGATAAATGTCAGGTATGCGACCGCTCCGCCGATGGGCTCGGGAAAAACTCCCACCCTTCCTTGCGACCGTGCTTCAGTTTGCATACTCAGGCCGCAACTCGGACAGAAGCTCGCAGTTTCAGGCATTTGTGCGGCACAGTGGGGGCACGAGGTCAGCTTGACGGTCGTCTCATCCATTGTCCGGACCATATCAAAACGGGCAGTGCTCGGCAAATCGGCCCCCCATTGGGCCATGTCGCAGCCTCTTCGAAATTGACCTCGCGAGCGCTGCGGCCTCCCCCCCCGGCTCCCAGTGCCTTCCGGGCATGGGATTCGTTACCCCCGTAATCGGACTACCGGGATTACCGTTGACCCCTCCCCCCTGCCCTCCTTAGATTGCCAGTAGGGGGTTGTATGAAAGATATCCATGAGGTCCTGCGGCAGAAGCAGGCAAAATACGCCCAACTTGGCAAACAGATCGAGATGCTCCAGCAAGCCGCGGAAAAACTTCGCGAAGTAGCTCCACTGCTGGCCGAGAACGATGACGAAGATAACGTCGTTCTCGCAGAGGTGGACGAGACTGCGACCCAGGGAGACGCAATGGCAGCCAAAGCCGGTGCCGGTGCAGCCGGCCCTGCCGCGTCCAAGGCTGGTCGGCCCACAGCTCCCCGATGGCCCTAATCCCGAAGGCATTGGCCATCCGAACGCTTTATGACTCTCCAGGCATTACTGGTTTCGACCGACGATCAGGCGGCTGAAGTTCTGGGCAGAGTCCTGCCCCCTTTCGGCGTTACCCTGGACCGTTGTAGCGATCCGGAAATTACCAAATCCAGAATCCAACAGCAGAAGTTCGCCGCCCTCATTGTCGATTTTGATAATCCTGAGATGGCCGAGGGAGTGCTTCAACAAGCGAAGAAACTCGGCACCGAACCGCTGAGCATCGCCCTTGTTGCCGATGCCGCCAGGGTGCGCGACATCCTTACCGGCGGGGCACACTTCGTTCTCTACAAACCCCTGACAGAGGAAGCTGCCAGAGCCGGCTTGCGTCCCGCGGCCGCTTTGTTGAGCCGCGAGCGTCGCAGGGCATTCCGAGTCCCGGTGCAGGCCCCCGTCGAGATTATGCTGCCGAACGAGCGCCAGCTGGATGGAATTCTGTTGGATCTTTCCGAGACCGGCATGGAGATTTTGACGGCGGAAGCGCTCGAGCGCGGAGGGTCGCTGTCGTTTCGCTTCGAGCTGCCCGATCGCTCTCTGCAGGTGGAAGCGCACGGCGAGGTTGCTTGGGCTAATGCCAATGGGCAGAGCGGAGTGCGATTCCTCGACCTCGGGGAGCCCTCAGTCTCGCGTCTCAAAGCTTGGCTGCAGGCCGCCGCGAACACTGGCACGCCCGGGCCGGATGAAGTTGTGCCCCACTGCAAGCTCACCGACTTGAGCCTGGGCGGTTGCTACGTTGAAACCAACGCCCCCTTTCCTGAACGCGCTCTGATCGATCTCTGTTTGAAAACCGAAGAGCTTGAGGTTCACACTGAGGGCATGGTTCGTGTCGCCCATCCCGGTCATGGCATGGGAGTCGAGTTCCCTTCCCGCACCGAGGCGCAACGCGCCCAGGTCGGCAACCTGATCAACTTCCTGCGCCAAAGTGCCTCCAGCACGCCGGAACTTACGATTTCTCCCCGGGCCTTGGTAGCCGATCTAACCCAGTTTGAGCCGGCCGATAAACCTGCACCCTCCGCCGACGACCTCGAAGATCCATTACTCGAACTACTGCGCCGCGGCGCTTCATTGCAACAGGACGACTTCCTCTCCGAACTCAAGCAACAACGTAATCCTGACGGCGTAGCCTCGGTCTAATCTCGACTCCTCGTTCCCACTGCTCTGATCCGTCGCTTCGTCGGCGCGCTTGCTTGGTTCATAATTCCCGATTAAATGTAGACTGTGTTCCTGCTTTACCAATTAAAAATTTCAGGACGAGGGAATCAATCTGGAGACGAGCAGAGCGGCTGACCTGGTATTTGAGATGCCCCCCGGCGCTTCTGGACCCCCTCCGTCACTGCTGTGGACGCCCCTGCTCGCGATCGTCGCTGCGGCCTTCGCCGTGGAAATTCCGTTTTTCTTCTTTGGTATACCCTCTGGACACGACGTCGAATTCCATCTTTACTCGTGGCTCGAAGTTCTCTCGCAGTGGAAACATGGCATTTTATTCCCGCGCTGGGCGGCCCTTGCGCACTTCGCTTACGGCGAACCTCGATTCATGTTCTACCCGCCCGCTTCGTGGACGCTCGGCGCTTTGCTGACCGCAATCTTTCCCTGGACTATTGCGTCCAGCGTTTACATCTGGATCGTGCTAATGGCGGCCGGTGCATCTATGTTCATCCTCGCCAGTCGATGGCTCGACCGCCGCGACGCCATCTTTGCCGCCGCGCTTTACACCGCCAATCCGTACCACCTGGTCGTTGTTTACTGGCGCAGCGCATTTGCCGAACTGCTCGCCAGTTGCCTGATTCCTCTGCTGCTGCTCTGCATATTGCGGGTCATGGATGGCAGACGCCGCGCCGTTGTGCCGCTCTCTCTCGTGCTGGCCGCGTCGTGGCTGACAAATGCTCCCGCAGCCGTCATGATTCACTACTCGACCGCGCTGTTGCTAGTGTGGTTCGCATGGCGGCAACGCTCGCTTCGTCCCCTTCTCGCAGGTGCATGCGCGGTCGCGCTGGGCGCGGCTTTATCAGCCTTCTATCTCCTTCCCGCAATTTACGAACAGCGCTGGATCAACATCTCCGAAGTCGTGTCTGCGGGGTCGCGTCCAGCGGACAACTTCTTATTCATCCATACCGGCGACGCCGATCATGACACCTTCAACCACATCATCAGCTGGGTCGCAGTACTGGAAATCGCGGTGATTCTCGCTGCGGTTGCCCTGGCTAAATTCCGTCTGCCCGGGCAGGTCCGCAAAAATCATTTTGAACCTTGGAATGTCTCAGTCGTGTGGGCGGGTGCCTGTGCCCTGCTCATGTTTCCAGTGACGGCTCTTCTGTGGAGAATCCTGCCCAAACTGCAGTTCATGCAGTTTCCCTGGCGCTGGCTGCTCTGCCTGAGCATGATCTTCTCGATCTTCGTTGCTACAGGAATGAGGCGATGGTGGTGGCGAGGCGCCGTTTGTGTGCTTTCGCTTCTTGTCGTCGTCACCTTGTGGCATCGCATCCAACCGCCCTGGTGGGACCATGCCGGTGACCTCCGCGAGATGCAGGACAATATGGCGCCGGGCGCCGGTTACGAAGGCACCGACGAGTACACGCCGGCGGGCGCAGAACCCGCAGCCATCGACAAAGACGCCCGCAACGTTACTATTGACGGGGCCGCCCGAGGCGCGATTCACGTCTCCAGATGGGATGCAGAGTCAAAAAACTTTACCGCGGAAATGTCAGCTCCCGACCATTTGGCCCTGCGCCTGTTTCGCTACCCGGCATGGCGAGCGGAAGTAAACGGCAAGCGAGTGCAGACATCGGCAAAGCCCGACACTGGCCAAATGCTGGTTCCCGTCGAGGCAGGCACAAATCGCGTGCAGATCGTTTTCGTCCGCACCTGGGATCGAACTGCAGGCGGCTGGATCTCTCTGCTAACGGCCATCTCGCTGTTAGTCTGGACGGTAAAAGCAAGAGTTCGTAGTTAAATTTCCTCAGTGCACCTCTGTGCCCCCTGTGGTTAAGTTGTAGTTCGAACGCCATGCGAAAAATCCTCATCGCCACCACGAATCCCGGCGCGGTTTCGCCGGAGCCGCCGCTCCCCACGGTATCGAGAATCGCGTGCAAGTCACTTTCGTCCGCACCTGGGACCGAACAGAATGGCGGATGGATTTCTCTGCTAACAGCCATCTCGCTGTTAGTTTGGACGGTTAAAGCAAGAGTTCGTAGTTAAATTTCCTCAGTGCACCTCTGTGCCCCCTGTGGTTAAGTTGTAGTTCGAACGCCATGCGAAAAATCCTCATCGCCACCACGAATCCCGGCAAACTGCGCGATTTCGCCGGAGCCGCCGCTCCCCACGCAATCGAGATCGCCGGCATTCCAAACTTTGCCTCCCTCCCCACCGTGGTCGAAGACGGTCTTACCTTCGAAGAGAACGCGCGCAAGAAGGCCGAAGAGTACAGCCGCTCCTCCCCTGGAGAAATCGTCGTTGCCGACGACTCCGGTCTTGAAGTCGACGCGCTCAACGGCGCCCCCGGCGTGCATTCCGCGCGCTATGCCGCCGACCAGCCTCACCTTGCCGACGAGAATACCGACGACGAAGCGAACAATGCTCGCCTGCTGCGGGAACTCAGAAAGGTTCCGCCTGAAAGGCGTTCCGGAAGATTCGTCTGCGTGCTGGCCGCCGCCCGAGATGGCCAGACGCTCGCGACTTTTCGCGGCACCGCCGAGGGCATAATTCTCGATTCCCCGCGCGGCGCCAACGGCTTCGGATATGATCCGCTATTTTATTTTCCGCAGATTCAAAGGACGTTTGCCGAGCTCACCGCCGAAGAAAAAGCTCATTACAGCCACCGCGGCGCGGCGTTCCGGCTGTTTCTGGACTGGTGCGACAGATTTCCAACCAACTGAGGCGGCGCCCAATGTCTTTTTCGAACCCCCTGGAGGAAACTCAGGTCGGCCGATCCGCGTGTGATTCTAATCATATTCTGGCAGTCGGATCAGAGCGACAATGGCATTAGTCCAAGAAAGGACGTGCTTCTATGCAGCAATCGATCAAAAGTAATTACCAACCCGACTGCCCGTTGGCCCATAGTCTTATTAATAAACTCGCGGTCATTGTCGGTCACTGTGATCTTTTGGTCGAAAAAACGCCCGATAACTCTCCCCTGTTCGCTCGCGTGCGCTTGGTGCGGGACCTCGCCAAAGAGGTCGGTGCCGAAATCGGCCAGCTTCAGTGCGACCTGGCTCGCTTGCGAACTACCAATGGCCAAACTGCTTCGAAGGCATCTATCGTGTAGGCCGAAGCCGCAGCTTTCTTTCACGAATCATCGCGAAGCCTCTTTCTCCGCCTGTTCAGCAACTTCTGCGGCGCGTTCCTTGACTTCACTTCTTGCCGCACAGATAATACAAGGTTCTTTTCTCATTGCTGAACTCATAAGGAGCGTTTCGTGGCGTCAGCCAGTTCTCCGGCTCCCGTCCTTGCGCATGGAGTCGCTCCGTTGCGCGCGGGTCAGGGATCTTCGTTTGTTCTGCGCCGTTTGCATTCCCTTTCGGGGATTGTGCCTGTCGGCGCTTTCCTCTTCGAACACATTCTGATTTCCAACTCGACCGCCATCACCGGTCCCGACGCTTATGCGCGCCAGGTCAGCTTTCTAGCGAACCTTCCCCTGGTATTTTTTCTGGAACTGTTCGGCATCTGGCTGCCGATTCTGTTTCACGCGCTCTATGGCTTTTACATATGGTTCCGCGGCGACGGAAACACCGTCGCCTATCCCTGGTCCGGCAACTGGATGTATACCGCACAGCGCTGGACCGGCGGCATCGCCTTCGTCTACATCCTGTGGCACACCTACACCATGCGGTTTACCGGCATCGATCTGCACGACTATCCCATGGCGTCGTTCGCCAAAGTGCAACACGAAGTGATGCACGCCGGATTGTTCCTCTTCTACGTGGCGGGACTGGTTGCCGCCTCATGGCACTTCGCCTACGGCATCTGGCTGTTCTGCGCCAAGTGGGGCATCGTTTCCGGCGATAAAGCGCAGAGGCGCCTGTTAGGCGCTTGCGTAGCCTTGTTCCTGGTGCTCTGTGGGGCGGGATTTGCCAGTCTCTATTCGTTTCGCTCGCGGCCTCTGCAGCAGAACCCGCCCAGCGGCAACATCGCCCGCGTAAATCCCGCGGCCTCTCACGGAAGGCCGGTGCAATAAGATGGCAAATCCTCGAATCATCGTCGTAGGCGGCGGCCTTGCCGGATTAGCCGCCGTCATCAAGATCGCCGAGATGGGCGCCGATGTTGACCTGTTCTCCATCGTTCCCGTGAAGCGCTCGCACTCCGTCTGCGCCCAGGGCGGAATCAATGCCGCCAAAAATCTTAAGGGCGAAGGCGACTCGACCTGGCAGCATTTCGACGACACTGTTTACGGCGGCGACTTCCTCGGCAACCAGCCGCCCATCAAAAACATGTGCGACGCCGCCCCCGGCATCATCGATCTCCTCGACCGCATGGGCGTCCCTTTCAATCGCACCCCGGAAGGCTTGCTCGACTTCCGCCGTTTTGGCGGCACTCTCTACAACCGCACCGCTTTCGCCGGAGCAACCACCGGACAGCAACTGCTCTACGCGCTCGACGAGCAAGTCCGCCGCTACGAATCCGAAGGCAAAGTAAAGAAGTACGAGCACTGGGAATTTCTCTCCGCTGTGCTCGACGGCAGCAATGTCTGCCGCGGCATCTGCGCCATGGACCTGCGTTCCATGGAGGTCCGCACCTTTCCCGCCGACGCCATCATCATCGCCACTGGCGGCATTGGCGCCATCTTTGGCAAGTCCACCAACTCGGTCGTCTGCACCGGATCGGCGCAGTCGGCGCTTTACCAGCAAGGCTGCTATTACGCGAACGGCGAATTTATTCAGGTTCATCCCACGTCGATTCCCGGCGAAGACAAGCTCCGCCTGATGTCGGAGTCGGCCCGCGGCGAAGGCGGCCGCGTGTGGGTACCGAAGACGCCCGGCGATAATCGCGATCCGAAATCCATTCCCCAGAACGAGCGCTGGTATTTCCTGGAAGAGTGGTATCCCAAATACGGCAACCTGGTGCCGCGCGATGTGGCTACCCGCGCCATCTTCAAGGTTGTCTACGAATACAACCTCGGCATCGACGGCACGCCGATGGTCTATCTCGACCTCACCCACATCGACCGCAAAATTCTCGACCGCAAGCTCGAAGGTATCCTCGAAATCTACGAGAAGTTCGTCGGCGACGATCCGCGCGACGTGCCCATGAAGATTTTCCCCGGCATGCACTACACGATGGGTGGCCTTTGGGTCGACTACAAACAGGCCACGAACATCCCCGGCGTG
>DASSRO010000267.1:0-3539 GCA_035701745.1 Candidatus Sulfotelmatobacter sp.
GCGCGGTGCGTTCGCATGGAACTGGGAGAGCCGGACGCTTCCGGCCGACGGCGCCCCGTGCCGATCAAAGGCTCGGAATTCGATCTGCCGCTGTCGGTGGCGATTATCGCCATCGGGACCAGCGCCAACCCGATTGTGCAAAGCACCACGCCGGGATTGGGCACGAACAAACGCGGATACATTCAGGCCAGCGAGGAAACGCAGCGCACGACTCGGAAGGGAATATTTGCCGGCGGAGATATTGTGACGGGGAGCGCTACGGTGATTCTGGCCATGGGGGCAGGACGGCGCGCGGCCAAGAGCATCCACGAATATTTGACGACCGGCGAGTGGTGAGCTTGCCTCAGGCGCTAAAGCGCATCATCTAGGGGGAGCTTATGGCACGACTAAAGTCGTGCCCTTCCACGTTCGCAATTCCACATTCGTGCCCTTCCACGTTCGCACGGAGGTTCTGAGTGAGTCACTGACTAAAACTCAACTCCAGATAGGTGTCGGTCCGGCGCCAGACAAGCGGGATGCGCGCCAGCCAATACTTTCGGTTGATCGTTTTGCGGGCCCGGGCATGATCTTCTGCGGGTAGAATGCGGGCCTTCGCGTCAAATTCCGGGCCGGTGACGGTTCCGCGAATGGTGCAGGGAGCCACGCGCACTTGCGGATTATTACGGATCCGCTTGGTCTTGCCCATATCGCTGCGCGTCATCACATAGAGTTTGCCGTCTTCTTCGCCGAACCAAACCGCGGTTGGAACGCCGGCTCCGGTCTTGCGAAAGGTGGTCAGAGAAATATATTTCTGGCCGTGAATGGGCGAAGGGATTTCACTCGGCATGCCCTCCATTTTAGTCCGCCCGAGCGTGCCCCGGATTGAAAAGTGACCGCGCCGATTGCTCCCATCACCGTATCTGTGTTACAAGCCTGAACATGCGTAAATGGATGAAAGATCGATTACAGCGCCGAAAGAAGAAGGCTCCCGAGCAGGGAAGTCAGCCGGCGCCTCCGCCCTTGCAGCCCGCCTATTTTGATGCGGGCCAGTCTTCGGAGCAAGATTCCGAGCCGGATCGTTCCGAGCCGAGAGTTGTAGAGTCTAACCGTGCCGAGCCCGACCAGTTCGAGGCTGAGCCGGCGGATAACGCGGAGCAACCGTTCGAAGCGCCGCCCGCGCGCGAAGAGCCTGCCAACGCCGCCGGGCGATCGCGTCAGCAAGGTTCTCGCGGAGAGGGTCAACGGGGGCGGGGACGCCGCCGCCGTGGCGGACGTGGTCGTGGCGGACGCGGACGCGAGCAAGCCGTTGCCCAGGCGTTCAGCCCGGCTGCTGCGAAAGGCATTATTCCGGACTTGCAGAGTCCGGCGACGGAAGAGAGTTCCGGGCAAAGTGCCGAAGAGGGCGCGCCGGAAGTACAAGCCAAGCCGCAAGCGCCACCGGTGGCGGTTGTGCCGGCGTCCGCGCCGCGTCCGCCGAAAGGCATTGTCGTGCTGGCCATCGGGCTGCCGGGATCGGGCAAGAGTTCCTGGTTCAAGCGTCACAACGTGGTCCCGCTATCGAGCGACATGGTGCGGTCGCTTCTGTTTGATGACGTGCGCGAACAGCGCTTTCAGGATCTGGTGTTTTCGAACTTGCGATCGATGCTCAAGGCGCGGCTCATCGCGAAGCGTCCGATGAATTATGTGGACGCCACGAACCTGACGCCGCAAGAGCGGCAGCACTGGATCAAGTTGGCCAAGGATTATAACTACGAAGTCCACGCGGTATTTTTCGATGTTCCGCTGGAAGTGTGCCTGGATCGCCACCAGCGCCGGGACCGGGTTGTGCCGGAAGACATGATGCGCCGCATGGCCGCCAAGCTGAAGGCTCCGGCGTTTGAGGAAGGCTTCGCCAAGATCACGGTGGTTCGCGTGAAGAAAAAGGAAGAAGAAGCCGGCGAACAAACTGCCTCGTGATGCAAGGCAGGACGCGATAGCTGCGATCGCTAGCCTTTCAGATGCGGCAACAATTCCTTGAAGGCTGCCGAGGAAGACGAGCGCATCAATTCATAAATCATCATTTCGGTGGAGGAGATCACCGCGCCTGCCGAGCGCATGCGATCGAGCCCGATCTTCCAGTTCCATTCCGTCCGGGAACTAACTGCGTCCGATGCCACGTGAACCAGGTAGCCCTCGCGCAGCGCCGCGAGCGCCGTCTGCGTAACGCAGATGTGGCTCTCCATTCCGCACAGCAGGAGAGTGGTGCGCTGGCCGGGCAAGCGCTTGATGACGCTGCAAAAGACTTCGCTGCCGAAGCAGGAGAATAGCGTCTTATCGATCGCAGGTGTTTCCGGAAGCAGGGAAGCGACTTCCGGCACGGTTCCGCCCAAGCCCTTTGCATATTGCGTGCTGATCAGCGCGGGAATCTTCAGGATCCCGGCTGCGCGAATCAGAAGCTGCGCGTTCCGCAGCAATTGTTCTTTCTGAAAGATCGGCGGCAGGAGCTTCTCTTGGATGTCGATGACCAACAGCGCACACTGCTCGGCCTCGAGCGGACGGCGCGCCATCTCGGCGTAGTCCGTCGACGAATGGCTGGAATCAAGGGTTGTGACCATGGCTGCTCCTTTAGGAAAGGCTCTGCTATCTGATTCTATCGCTCCGATTCTATCGCTCCGAACTCAAGAGATCGCAAGCAGTTTCGGTTGACCGGCTTGGCTTTCAAACATAAAATCAAGATGGGCTTAGCAACGGCTTCACCTGAAAAACTGCCCCCTCGTTCAACGGCTAGGACACCTGCCTCTGGAGCAGGCTATCGGGGTTCGAATCCCTGGGGGGCAGCCAAAATTTCGTTGCCATTTCACTCCGAGGAAGTTGGTAGTATTTTTCTCGACACTTCAGAGCCCAACAACCCAGACCATGCAAATGAATCGGCGTCGCAACCTCCTCTGCGCACAGATCACTTTTTTTGTAATCGTATTCTGCACCCAGGTTTTGTTTGCCGCCAATGGCATGCAGATTGTCGTGGTGCCGGTGGCGAATATGTTCTCGAAACCCACTGACCAGTCGGATGTCGTCTCTCAGGCGATCTATGGAAGCAACGTAACGCTGCTGACGGCGCAGGGAGAGTGGTCGAGAATTCAAACCGCGGATCACTACAAGGGATGGGTGCGCAGCCGGCATCTTCGCCTGATTCAGAACGGTGACGGCTATGCTACGAGTGGGGTCGTCGTTCAGGTGCAGAGTCTTTTTGCGAACGTTTATCGCGAGCCCGACATCACGCGCCATCAGCCTGTGATTACGATTCCGTTCGAAACGCGGCTGGAAGTGATGTCTGAGCAAAATGCCGACGGCTCAAACTCCGCGACGGGCAAGGGAACTCCCGAAGGCTGGTTGCATGTGCGGTTGCCGGACAAGCGCGATGAGTGGATACAGGCAGGTGATGTAATTTCCGATCCTAAGCCGCTATCGATTCCCGAGTCCATCGAGTTGGCTAAGCGTTTTCTCGGATTTCCTTATCTTTGGGGAGGAAGTTCGAGCTTTGGCTTTGATTGCTCCGGCTTCACGCAAATGCTGGTGCGCGC
>DASSRO010000268.1:0-11790 GCA_035701745.1 Candidatus Sulfotelmatobacter sp.
AGAAGGGAAGCGGGCGAAAATGCATCGCCGCGATTCTGATAAAGAAGCACTCGCACGTCCGCAGGCAAATCAAGTCCGGAAAGAAAATTCTTGTCGAGCCGCCGCCCTCCCACCACATAGACCGGATGCTCCCCCACGCTGGTCGCCCGCACCGCAAACAGTCCTAACGTGGTGGAGTCTTGCAGTTCCTCGCGCTTGAGAAATGCGTTCCCGCCGCTCGATGCCGCTAAACTCTCGAACCCGGCGTCGGCATAGCCGAATTTTGCCGGCCACTGTGCCGAAGAAATGATGGTGCCGTGCTCATCCAGAAATTCCAGAAAATCGAGTTGCTGGCTCTCTGCCATCGATTTGGCAAGCTCGAAATATTCGGCGGAGTCCGTCGACGTCCCGTTCACAGCGATCGCCATCCTGCGTACCGCATCAGACGCTGCGATAGCCTCCGCCCGGCGAGCAATCTCCTCGCCGCGCCGGCTGAACTCGCCCTGAAACTGCGTGACCAGCGCCGCTGTGCGCCGGTCTTCGGTGTTCTCAAACGCGCTGCGCGTTAACGCCAGCACCAGCCAGGCTACCGCCACCACCGACAAAAAAACCGTCAGCGCGAACACCGCCAGAAGTTTGCGGCGAAAAGTCATGATTGAGCGGTCATCATTATTTGTTCGCCATCCCCCACCATGCATCGGCCACAGTCCAGCTTCCGTCGGTTTGCAGAACCCAGTTCTCCAGGCCAGCCGCACCAACATACGACGCCGGCAAATGGAAAAGTGGGATCACGCGCTGCGTCCCCAGTAGAGCCGTTTCCGCCCCGTACAAATCCTCTTCGCTGGCTCGATGCTCTACTGCGGGCAAGCCAGCCAGCGGGGCTACTCCCGCCAGCGCGATCCACGCATCAGGCGCCTCCAGCGGAATTCGCATCAGACGCAAATCTCCCGCCACGCCCGCCGCAGGCTGCAACACCAATCCCGCATCTTTAGCATTGAGCGTGACGCGCTCCGCCAGCAGCCGCGCCAACGGATCGTTGCCATCGTAGCCAAGCGTCCAGTTTGGAACGCGGCCAGCTTGTTGACGCGCTTGCCGCGCCCGCGCTAAATCGGGATCCGTCGAAAAAACGAATTCATATCCGCTCATCCAGTTGGGAAGAATGCCGCCAGCCGCTTGCCCCGCGCCCTGCAGCAGCACGCTGCGGATCGAGGCGCGGTCCACGCTCAGCGCCAATGCCTGGCGCAAAAGTTTTTCCTCCGGCGACGACGCATCGCGCGTGAACACCAGCGCCAACAACTCAACTGAATTGGAACTCACCAAGCGCCGCTTATCCTGCGAAAAGCGGCGGACTTGCTCCGGCGCCACCTCCACCACGTCCGCCTTGCCCAGTTCCAAGGCCGTCAGTTGGTCACGAACGCTTTTCCCCATTTCGATCTCGATCGCATCAAGAAACGGGCGCCCTCGCCAGCAGTTTTCTTCCGCCGCCAGCGACAATCTCTTTCCGGGCTGCCACTCGACAAGGTGAAACGCTCCCGTCCCGCCAGGTTGGCTGCTGGAACTTCTCAACGCAATTGCGTTTCGTGACAATGCCAACTCCTCCGGCAAATCCGGATCAGGCTTCTCGAGCGCAATCGATAACGACTCCGCATCCGCAACCACATTCCATCCTGGATTCGCATCGCGCAACGAAGCGGCCGCAATCTCAGCAGTCAGAGTCGTACCGTCGTGAAACTTTACCCCAGGGCGAATGCGAAACTGCCAGCGCTGTCCACCAGACGCCGATTGCCACCCTGTTGCCAGCCACGGCTGAATGCGCCCGTTCCCGTCGGTCGTGACCAGCGTATCGAACATCAGCCGGGTCAGGCTTCGGCGGCCGAACGAATCCGGCTGCGCGTTATCCGCCGGATCAAGCGACGTCGGCGCCCCCCGCATGGCAACATGCAGCACGCCTCCGTACTGTGGCCGCGTCTCGGCCGTCGCCGCCGCTGCGATCAGCATCAAGCTACTGACAAACCACCGCCAGCCGGTAAACTTCATAACTTCCTGTCTCTCGATTTCTGGCGACCGCGATCGCCGTATCGCCCTTCGCTTCCGTCCACAAAGCTGTGATCGCGCCCGAGAATTCAGCCGCGGATGTAACCGCCACGGGATCCCGATCCGGAAATTCGTATGCGCGCACGCTGTCTGCGTCTCCGTCGGAACTTGTAGCCAGCACCTGCCATCCGGCGCCGCACGCGGTCTTCACCGTGGTCACGTCGCTGCCCCAGGCAAACCGCGCAACCTGATCGCTCACTCCGTCGATCATGTGTACCCGTCCGTCGGTCGCGGCGAAAAGCCACAATAAATATTTTTCACGCGGCAAGAATCCCGCCGAATAAAATTTCGGCACCGACGTGAACTTGCCGATTCCCGAAGTTAAAACGCCGGTAAAAAAGTTGCGCGTCGGAGCGTAGAACGCCCCCATGGCGGGAATTGTGGAACTCGGCCCGCCGCCGGCAAATCCAGAGAATGTCGCGCCACCCAAAGCCGCAGGCACGATAGGCCAGGGATCATCCGTCTCCCGGCAATTCAGCGACAACGGCGCGCCCGGCGTGCTGCGGCAAATCACCCCTGGCAAATAAACATCCAGCAAATGATCTCGGCCTGGAACCAGCCTGCCGCGCAAATCCCGCGGCCACGGCCGTGCATGCACGATGTTCAGCGCCTGTTCCTGCTGCCACTTTCCCGCCTGCCAGCGATACAGCGCCACTTTCTCTGCGTTCAGCACCGCAATGTGCGTCGGCGTGCCGTTGTCTTCCAGCACGGCGACATCGAGCACGGCCTCGTCTTGCGTCCACAACAAAATCTGGCGCAAGCTGAGCGGCACCGATTCATGCACCGCCGAACCTGCAGGCCGCGGCATCGATACCATCACCACAGCCGTCTCACTCGCGCTTTGGCGAACCTGCGCCACCCACACATAGTCCGCCACATTTTCCGACAGCGAAATCGCGATCGTTGCCGCCGCCTGATCCACATTCACGAAGCGAAGGCCCGCGCTCTCCAGCGCGCTGCGCAAACCGTTTTGAATGATTTCCTGTTCCCGCTTGCCAAGTGACGAACGGTTCTCCACGCTCAGCGTGACCGCTCCCGGACCCGTGACCGCAACAATTTTTCTTGCCAGTTGCTGCTCCGGTTGGCTCCAGTCGGTCGCGACCGCGGTAATTGCCAGCGCGATTAGGATGAAAGACAGTCGGCCCGCAACAAGAAAGATGTGCGCAAGAGGGAAGCGGAAGCACACCGAATTCGGACGAGCGGTTGGAATGCCCGAATTATAAACCGCCCCATCCATGAGTCCCCCTGTACTGTTTGGACACCACGAACCCCACGTAGCGACAGCCGCCTCGGCTGTCGAGGATGCCCCACCCTTGTCGCGTCTTTGGCGACAGCGCCTGCCCTGAGCGTAGCCGAAGTGTGGGGATTTTGACTTCGCGTCAGACCGGCACCTACCTAGGCTGCTCCTCCGCCGCCCCAGTCTGATTCGCCACGCTCATGCTCCTCAACACATCATTCGCGAAGAAGAATTTTCCGTCCGCCGGCACCATCATGATCTGCAGCTTGTCCGAGAGCCGCTCCGCCACAATCTTGTTAATCAGCAGCGGATTCTGTTTCAGAATCGCCGCCTCGCTCGACAACCGCTCCGCATCAGCGGCAGCCGTCACCCGAATCCGGTCTGCTTCCGCCGCCGCCAGCAACTTTCTCCGTTCGTTTTCCGCCTTGCTGTCGATCACCTTGGCCTGCGCCGCCGCTTCCGCATTTTGAATAGTCGCTTCCTTCCGCGCTTCAGCTTCGAGCTTGCTCTGCTGAATCTGCTTCTCTTTCAGCGGCAGCGTGTACTTCATCGCATCCGATTCGCCCTTCGCCTGCAGCACATGCACCTGCGCCTCGCCTTCGGCCTGCTTGATCTGCTGCACCTTCGTCGCTTCAGCTTCCAGTTCCGAGATGCGCACTTGCTTTTGCTTCAGCTCCGTCTCCACTCCCATGCGGTCGTTTTCCTGTTCTTTCAGCAGAAGCGTCTCCAGCCCTCTCGCATACTCCTCCGGCAACTGGATGTCGCGCAGCATCACTTCCTTCACCACGATTCCGTCGGCAGACAGTTTCTGCGTTATCATCCCCGCAGCCTTCTGGCGTATCTCTTCACGCCTCGCCGAAAAAACATCGCGCACCGTATAGTTCGGAACCAGTTCCCGCCACACGCTGGCCACGATCGGCGGAACAATCTCTTTCTCCACCGGGCGCGGCAGGTTGCTCTCAATGTAGTCCAGTCGCTTGGGATCGAGACGGTAACGCACCGTAATCGCCAACCCCAGCGTCAATCCCTCTTTCGCTTGCACTTCGAGCAATTGCGATTTGCTCGACACATTCCCCGCTGCGTTCTTCCCGTCCTCCGCCACGCCCGTTGTAAAAACCTGGTCGCGCGTATCGAACAGGGCCACGTCTTCGACCAGCGGCGCCACCACGTGCGCGCCCGGATAGAGCGTCCCCGGAACCGTTCCACTCATCTGGCTGACGCGGATTCCCGCCATGCCGCTCGGCACCACCACGATCGCAAACGCCAGCAGCATCGGCCCCCAGGCCAGCAGGCCCAGCGCCAGCGAAGTCCGCCAGCGCCACTGCGGCTCCGGCGGAATCGGCCCCGCCCCGGGCGCGGCCACTGCCCGCCGGTATAGAAATTCGCGATACAGGTCCAAACCTAAAATGCTTACAGCCACGAGAATCATCCCGAAGCCACCGGCAATCAGCAAATACTTCAACGTCAGCATGGTCGTTCTCCTTTGCGATTTCCTAAATCAGCCCTTCTGCCCTGGCTTTACCGCAGCCGTCTGTCGCGCCAGTTTGTCTGCTGCGAAGAACAGACGGAACACTTGCCCGAGGATCAACTCCTCTGCCAACAACGCGATTGCCAGCGAGAAGATCATCCCTCCCACCACCGCCATGAACGTGATTGCCATCTGCATAACGCCCTCCTAAGACCGCACTGTTTTGACCTGCCGCGCTATACAAGGGCAGGATCGGAGCCAAACTGTAAAGTGCTGAAATTAGGCGGATTAAGGGCAGTAGGAAGGGAGCTGTGCGTGTTCACCTAACCACGCTGTGGATTCCGGCACACACTATCCAGATTGCGCAACCATTAAAAGGAGATTACTAACTGCGCGGGTGGGGAGGGCCAATTCCTGAGCCTTCAAGCGCCCGGCCCTTGCCGTCTGGGGAAACGGCTTGTGGGGTTCTGTGGGTAGGGCCGGGCGATCTTTACCTTTAGAAGGCCTACATCAATTGTCGCTATTTAAGCCCTATCGCCCCTGTATTTCTGTGACGGTCGTCACAGTTGCGCGTGATTGCTGTCATCCCTGAATCGCAGCGCGGCCTACGCATGATTAACCGTGGCATTCATCTGTCAGCGCACAGCCGCCTGTGATCCAAATCACGGTCATCCCTCGCTCGCCTTCTTACACTCATTCCTGATCGAGCCGAAAGCTCACTACCTTCAGGAGACCGATTCATCATGGCCTATGTAATCACTGATAGCTGCATCAAAGATTCTCTGTGCGTCGAAGTCTGCCCCACCGACTGCATTCATCCCAAGCAGGACGAGCCGGAGTTCGAAGCCGCCACGCAAATGTATGTCGACCCCGAGGGCTGCATCGATTGCGGCGCCTGCATTCCCGCCTGCACCTCCGATTCGATCCATGCCGTCGACGATGTCCCCGACTACAAGAAAGATTTCATAGCCAAAAACGCCGCCTTCTACAAACACTAATCAGGGGCGCCCCACCCTTGTCGTTCCTTTCGCGATCGCGCTTGCCCCGAGCGCAGCCGAAGGGTGGGGATCCTTGACCTCCGAAAAGTCTGACTCTCCGCAGAGAATCTCATCCCTGTCCGTTGACTTCATTCCGCCGTCCTCGCTATCGTTGCGACTCTATGAACGTTGTCAAAGCGACCCTCAATTTCGAGGAGTGGCTGGCGCATCGCACCGACATTGTAAAAAAAGATCTGCGCCTGAAACACGCCAACATGAAGGCCGCGCTTTTCCCTTTTCTGCGCGCCACGTTTTACCGCTGGGCGCAGATCTGGCCTGAGATATCTCCTGACCTCGCGCACGCGCCGCAGGTGCTGGCGGTCGGCGATCTCCACGTGGAAAATTTCGGCACCTGGCGCGACGTGGATGGGCGCCTCATCTGGGGCGTCAACGATTTCGACGAGGTCCATCCCCTCGCTTACGCCAACGATCTGGTTCGCCTCGCCGTCAGCGCCCACCTCGCCTCGGAAGCCGGCCACTTGCCGCTCAAGCACAAAGACATCTGCGATTCCATTCTCCTCGGCTACAGCGAAGGTATGCGTACCGGAGGATTGCCCTTCGTGCTCGGCGAAAGCCACGAATGGTTGCGTCAGATCGCCGAGAATGAACTCCGCGATCCCATTCACTTCTGGGCAAAAATCGACGCGCTGCCCACCGTCAGAGGCGACGTTCCCATCAGTGCGATCGACGCGCTCGAACATTTGATGCCCGCACGTGGTCTGGCCTATCGTCTGGCCCAGCGCGTTGCGGGGTTGGGAAGCTTAGGGCATGCCCGCTACGTTGCGATTGCCGACTGGAAGGGCGGCCGAATCGCCCGCGAAGCCAAAGCTCTCGTCTCCTCCGCCTGCTATTGGGCCAAGGGGCATCAGGGTCCGCCGGAAATTCTCTATCAGACCATCATCAGCCGCGCCGTGCGATGTCCTGATCCCTTCGTTCAGCTGCGCGGGCGCTGGATTGTCCGTCGCCTCAGTCCTCATTGCTCCCGCATCGAGTTAACCACGCTACGCGCGCCAGGCAAAGAACTGCGCTTGCTCCACGCCATGGGATGGGAAACGGCGAATATTCATCTGGGAACAAATACGGCCCGCAAGCCCATTTTGAAGCACCTGCAAAGGCAAAAGCCAAAATGGCTGCACGACGCCGCCGAAGATATGGTGAAGGCCGTGCGCGCGGATTGGAAGGCGTGGAGAAAAAATGGGTACGCTTAAGAAAAAGTTCTGCTAGGCCAGGCTGCGCGCTCCGGCCGCCACCGCTGTCGCGCTCGCCGCAGGCCTTCGCAACGGACTCAGTTTGACCCCAAGCTCGCGGTCATATACTAGCGTCCACTGCGCGGCGCAGGCATCGCACAGCCAATAATGCTCCACGCACCGCTGTTGCTGCCGCGCTCTCACGAATGGAGGCGCGGCCGGCTCTCCCGGTTTGGTCACGCGTTCGGTCTCCACCAGAAACAGCTTGCCATCTCTTAGCTTGAGGAATGGCTTGCTGCATTGGGAATTGGCGCACCGGCTCAACATATTTTCACTGCCCCCTGCTCGCACAACGATCACGGCGAGCCACGCAATTGCGTTTGCACTTCGTTTGCCAAGACGTCACGCGCTGCATCCAAAGGGCTGCAAACCATCCAAAGATCGCCCCAAAGCCCTTTCCGCCCAGTTTTGCCATCTAATCGGCAGCTGCTGCCGATCTCCCGTCGTCATTTTCTTGCACCCCCTCGCTTTGTCGCTCTACCATCAATCCTATGTCCAGGGTTTTGCTCTGTCCGCCCAATTTTTTCGATGTCGTCGATCAGAAAAATCCTTACATGTCGAAAGAATCCGCAGTGGACCGAGTGAAAGCGCGCACGCAATGGGAAACCCTTTGTGGTGTTTTGCAACACTGCGGATGCGAGATCCTCACGATCGATCCCGTCGAAGGCCTCGAAGACATGGTTTTCGCTGCCAATCAAATTTTCGCTGGCGAAACCATCGCACACGGAAAATTCATCGTCCCCAGCCGCATGCTGCACCCTTCGCGACAACGCGAAGTTCCGTTCTTCGTGAACTGGTTTCGCGAACGAAATTTTCGCGTGATCGATCTCGATTACGGCAACGACTATCTCGAAGGCCACGGCGATCTGCTATGGCATCCTGACGGCTGCCGCGTCTACGCCGGTTACGGTTTTCGCAGCACGCGCGGCGGTGTACAGAAATTCTCCGCCGCGATGTTCGAAATGGGAATTCCCGTCGTCCCCCTTCAGCTCGTCGACCCTTATTGCTACCATCTCGATACTTGCCTCTGCCCGCTCAATAACGATGCGGCTCTTATTTTTCCCGGCGCCTTCTCCTCCGACGCTCTCGCGTCTTTGCACAAACTTTGGAAGCGGGTTCATTTGCTCACCGCCGAGGAGGCTCACCGCTTTATGGCAAATGGAATCGTGATCAGCGACAGCTATATCGCTCCCAAGCTTTCGCCCCAACTGGAAGGGATCCTTCGGCAGGAGGGATTAAATCCCGTCACGGTTGAAACTTCCGAATTCGAGAAAGCCGGCGGCAGTTGTTTCTGCATGAAAACGTTCCTGCCGTAAACGTACCGCAGCAGCGCTCCCCGGTTTTCCACACCCCGAACCACTCCCGGCACTCCCTCACCTTCCGCGATCTGTTTACCTTGTAGAGCACCATGTTACGAGTGAGGGTGCGGCAATCATGTTTCGCAAGACCTTGTACGGTGCGGCTTTTAAGGATGTCAATTTTGTCCCTCTTCAGTCTGCCACCTTTTGCGTGCAATGTGAGCTGATCAGCAATAACAGCAAGCCTTATTGCCTCGCCTGCGGTAGCCGCGCCTTGCTCGGCTTGTCCCGCGTGCTCGGCGGGTCGCTGCGCAACCAGCAGACTGCCCATCTCATCACCGACATTGAATTGAACAATCTGGTGCGCGATCTGCTCCGCACCGTCCCCGATCCTGATGTCCTGAATATCGCGGATCATTCCCGCATGCCGTCCCTGGCCATGCGCAGCCAGCTTCGCGTCGCCAATGCGGCGCATCCCGTCTCCGGCTTCCGCGCAGTGTCTCTGAACGAAGAAGCTGAGATTCATCCTGCGGAATTAGACCTGGAGCCCGCCATCAGCGCGATTACCGAACGCGCCCAGCACTTGACCGGAGCCACCGGCGCCGCCATGGCGCTGCGAGCTGGCGATGAAATTGTCTGCCGCGCCCGTGCCGGGCGCACCGCTCCCGACCTCGGCGTTCGCCTCCAGACCGATGCCGGCATCTCCGCTGAAGCCGTTCGCTCCGGCGAAATCATGCTCTGTCACGATGCCGAGCGCAATCCGCGCGTCGACCTCGCCAGTTGCCGCCGCCTCGGAGTCCGCTCCATTTTGGTCTCTCCCCTGCGTCACTACCGCCGTACTCTGGGCGTCTTCGAAGTCTTGTCCTCCTCCCCCGGCGCCTTCGACGAGCGCGACGTGGCCACTATGCAGCTGCTTTCCAGCATGATGGTCGCCGCCATTTCCCGCATCTCCAGCTTGCGCCAGGCCCAGCTCCTGCGCCGCTCCGGCTAGGTCTCCGCTGCTCCCCGCCCGTCAGCCTCCCGCTCCGCCGCTTCTGGCTGTACTTCTGAATTTTTCTTCGTCGCTTGCTTTTCGCCCGTCCCGGGGTAATATGGTGCCACCGGAATTCGGGCCTTCCCATGGCGGTCATGAACTCGTCGTTGCATCCGGTTTTACCCAACCGTCGCCGGCGTGTGCGACATAAGATTCAAACCCCTGCCTACGCCACTTTCACCGAGCAATCCCAGGGCTCCACCCTTGATCTACACGAGATCGTCGACATCAGCGAAGATGGAATTGCCCTGCAATGCCACGCGCCACTTGAAGTCAAGACTCAGGTCAATCTGTGCCTCGACTTGGCCGATTGCCCGGAACAGATTTACACCACCGGCAAAGTGATCTGGTCGAATTCCTCCGGCCGCGCTGGACTTCGTTTCTCCGAATTGCCCCCCGAGTCTTTATCGCGATTGCGCCAGTGGCTTTTCGTCAACGTAATGTCGGGCGTCGCCCACGGGGAAACTCAGCTTGGCGTTTTCGTCGCGGACGCCCCTCCGCGTCCCAACTACAGCGACTCGCTGGCCGCCATTACCGCTGTGCAGCGGCAGGTCGAGGCCCTCGGTTCTAATCTTGCCGCCGCCATGCAGTTGATCGCGGAACGCGCGCAGACCCTGGTCCACGCCTCCGGAGCTGCCATCGCTCTGGCTGAAGACGATCCCGGAGTCCTCGTCTGTAGCGCCACTTCCGGCCCAGATGCTCCCCCCGTCGGCGCCCGCCTGCAAATCGGCTCCGGTTTTTCCGGCGAGTGCGTGAAGACTGGAACCTCGCTTCGCTGTGACGACACCGAAATCGATTCGCGCGTCGATCGCGAGAGTTGCCGCGCACTCGGCATTCGCTGCATGCTCGCCGTCCCACTGCGTGCCGGCGAGAACTCGATTGGTATTCTTGAAGTTTTCTCCGGGCAGCCAAATCGATTTTCCGATGCCGACGAACGAGTGCTGCAGCGCCTGGCACAGGTTGTGCTCGCCATCGTCCCCCGTACCGTACGCGTCGACGATCCTCCTCCCCTCCGCCCTGCGTCGGTTGAACCATGCTTTCCACCTACTCCGGGCAGCCTGCTCTTCGCCTCGGTTCCCGACCCAGAGGAAAAAGTCGAATTTATCGAAGAGAAAGTTTCCAGCGGCATTAGCCTGCCTCGTTCGCACCTGATTCTTTTGATTTGTGCCGCCGCCGCCATCGCGATGGTTCTTGGCTACAACCTTGCTCCCCTGATTCAGAAAAACATGAACCAACGCGCCCGTACCCCCATGCAGACGGTGCTGGCTTCTTCCCAGCCTCCAAAGTACGACTCCCCTCAGCCTGCCACTCCAGCGATGGAAGCCACCTCCTTTGAACTCATGCGCCAGTTGGCCCAGGATGGCGATCCGGTCGCCGAGTACGCTTTGGCTCTTCGCTATTTTGAAGGGGATGAAAAGAACAGACTCGTGCGCGACGAGAAGCAAGCCTTCCGCTGGTTTAGCCGCGCCGCCGAACATGGCAGCCTCGCCGCCCAGGCCAAGTTGGGATTTCTTTACTGGGGCGGCCGCGGCATTCCGAAAGATCTCAATCAGGCCTACTTCTGGACTGTGCTGGCCCGCGCTCGCGGCGACCAGGAAAACAAAGATCTGGCCGCGATTCTCGCCTCGGGCATGACCCGCAGCCAGGCCGCCGCCATCGAACAACAAGCCGACCTCTGGCTCCAGCAGCACCTGCGCAAAAAGCCCGCCGCCGGGCGTCTCAGCACGCAATTGCGAACCTCGGTCGTTCCTCCCGCGATAAAATAGCCGCAGAGGATTCTGTGCCCACCCTCCGAGAAGTCCTCGATCAGCACGTCCGCGAAGCCGACGCCGCTCTCTACGAAAAACTCGGGAACGATCGCGTTCGCTGCTTCTCCTGCGGCCACTGTTGCCCCATTCCCGAAGGCCAGCCTGGCGTCTGCAAAGTCCGCTTCAACCGCGGCGGCACCCTCTACGTTCCCTGGGGATACACCGCCGGAATGCAGTGCGATCCCATCGAGAAAAAGCCGTTCTTCCACGCTCATCCCGGCGCTCTCGCCTACAGCTTCGGCATGCTCGGCTGCGATCTCCACTGCGGATACTGCCAGAACTGGGTTACCTCGCAGGCTCTGCGCGATCCCAACGCCGTCTCGCCGCCAATCGAGGCCACTCCCAAAGCTCTGGTGCGCGACGCCCTCGATCAGGGCGCCCGTGTTCTGGTCAGCACCTACAACGAACCGCTCATCACCAGTGAATGGGCAGTCGCAGTTTTCAAAGAAGCCCGCGCCAGCGGCCTGCTCACCGGATTCGTTTCCAACGGCAATGGCACTCCGCAAGTGCTCGAATATCTACGCCCATGGATCGACCTCTACAAAGTCGATTTGAAAAGCTTTGACGATCGTCATTACCGCAAGATTGG
>DASSRO010000269.1:0-4781 GCA_035701745.1 Candidatus Sulfotelmatobacter sp.
GACGGGAACTTGAGCGGGACGACCTTCCAGGGCGCCCCCAACGTTCCGGGAACGGTTATCGGCAATGCGCAGCCCGGCGGCTGCGGTGCTGGTAATGCCAGTTACAACGGGCTGGGTAAGCCTGGCTGTCTCGATCCGGCCGGGCTGGCGGACTATAGCGGCGTAGTGGCTGGGTTCAACTGCTTCTATTCCGATGCGAATCCTTCTGCAGACTGCCCGAATCCGACGCCGCTCTCGGCGTTCCCGCGCCAAGCACGCAACCAATACCGCGGTCCTCACTACTTCGACATGGACCTGAACCTGTTCAAAAACTTCAAGGTCGGGGAACGGTTCAACTTCGCGATTGGCGCGCAAGCGTTCAACGCGTTCAACCATCCGAACTTTGGTCTGCCGAACGCAACCTTCTTCTCCGGCGACCCGACATTCGGAACTATTAACACCATGCAAAGCACGCCAACTAGCCCGTACGGCAACTTCCTGGGTTTTGACTCATCTCCGCGCGTAATGCAGCTCAGCGCGAAGATCGTGTTCTAGATTGTTACTGGACTGAGCATCTCTTGAGATGAGCTGTTCCGAGTAGGACCTTATCGAGGCCGGCCACAGGGTCGGCCTCATTTTTTTGTCTGCCAAATTGTCTTCCTCCCGCCTCTTCGTATCGGTACTCCCACGGGCCGGATGTTCTATAATTTCGCGCATCCAAGCATTTGAGGTGATTCTTATGAATCGAGTCGGCATCGTGATCTTAAGCACAATGCTCACAGCGTCGCTCTGCTACGGGCAAGCTTCAACTCCTTCTGCAGCGCAGGGCCATGTCGTCGGCCATGGATCATTTCCGGTAAAAGTCGTCAAGACTCTGGACTCCAGCAAGCTGAAAGAAGGCGACACGGTCGAGGTCGCGACTGCGGGAGCTTTCAAATTGGCCGACGGAACGCTGGTTCCGAAAGGCACGAAGTTGACGGGCGTGGTCACTGCAGCGAAAGCGCGCTCCAGGGGCGATTCGGATTCGGAGCTCACTTTGACGTTTGACAAGATCAACATTCCGGACGGGAAGCAGATTCCGGTCAAGGGGACGGTGCAGGCAGTGTTTCCACCGGAGGAACAGGCCGAACCGATGATGGCTGGAAAGGCAACAGCAGGAGCGGGAGGTTCTTCACTCGGCGGCGGCGACGTCGGTACCGTGACTGACGCCAGAACGGGCTCGAACATGAAGTCGTCTATCCAGAGTGATCCTTCGATGAACCCAAAATCAGCCGGAGTGGAAGGCATGCGTGGGTTGGAGTTGAAAGATGGAGTCCTTACCTCTAAAGGAAAAAACGTGAAGCTTGGGGACGGCGTTCGGATGATTGTACGCGTCGATATTCTCGGATGAATCTCTACTGCCAGGTGCAAAAAGGTGCGGCTCGCGGCCGCGCCTTTTTGCTGTTTGGACGACGACGGTTTCTACTTCCCGAAGATTACAGTGCTGGAAAAGTGGGAACTTGCTGCCATGTAAAACAGCAGCGGCACGGAGAGGAAAAAGTTTGTCCGCGATGCAAGAAATGCCTGCCGCGCCATGGTGGCGGCGTTAGCGGGCGGAGTGCCGGCCAGCGTTCCGCGGATAATTTTCTTGTTGTTCGGCCAGATGATGCCCCAGACGTTGAATAGCATCACAATGCCGAACCCGCCGCCCACACCAATCGAGAGAACGTGGATGTCTTCGCCGCCGACCGGGGTGTAATGCACGAACAACCATCCGGCGGCATAAACCAGAATCGCGGTGATTGCGCCGAGGACGTATCCGCTGGGGATCATCTTCTTGATGACCATGAATAGAACGAACCACACGCCGATCCAGAGCAAGAAGAAGAGTCCGATGGTTGCGCCCTCGCTGCCACCTTCTCGTTGCGCGTCAGGGCCGACATAGAACTGGCCCCAATACCAGAAGCCGATGAAGACGGTAACCAGCGAACTCCAGCGGAACCAGTTCAGGGCGGGTAGCGTCAGGTTCTGAAAGATTTTTGGTTTCATGGAGGCGTCCACTTGTTTCATGAAGGGGACGTTGACCAGGTTGAAAAAATAGAGCAGGCCGACCCACAAGATGCCCGCGATGAAATGAAACCAGCGCAGAATCAACTGCGTGGCTTCCTTGCCGGTAATCGTAGGCATGACCGTTGCTGCCATTGCGACGAAATGGTGCATCCGATTCCTCCGCCAAATCTGAAAATGTAGATCGTATGGCGCACCGAATGTGCCGGGAGCCGGCGCGTTCGGCAAAGTAACGGCCGGCTGTGATGAAGCAAAGCGCTCGCGAAGAGCAGAGTGCGTCCTGCGGCGCCGTCCGGTCGAGGAAAGTCTCCACTTTGCGGCGGGTCGTGTCAACTAGGGTGGAGAACGAAGTTCCAGTTGAAAAGCGGCGGAGATCGCCGTATGGTACTCACATCTGCCGGACGGTGCGGGAACGCGGAGCCTGCGCGACTGGTAGATTTTGCCCCCCTTGTTCCGGCGGCAGCGGGAAGGCTTCCGGGAACATGCTGTAGGTTAGATCCGGCTCTCGCGCGAGGTCGTGAGCCGGTGGTTGGCCGTTACGTAGTCCACAAATCAAGGAGATCGGCTATGGACAGCAATAAGCCGGCGCAGAACATCCAGGATTCCTTCCTCAACACGGCCCGCAAGGAACGGCTCAGCATCACGATTTATTTGCTGAGCGGAGTGAAGTTAACGGGTCGCATCCGCTCTTTCGACAAGTACTCCGTGGTGCTGGAGGCGAATGGTCAGGAGCAACTCATTTTCAAACATGCCATCTCCACCGTGGTAATGGGTCGAGTGGCGGCCGCGCATGTCGCTCATGTGGCACATGCAGAGAAAGCGGTGGGCGCGGGCTCGGGGCCAGGACCGGTGCCGACGCCGAGTGCATCCGGCACCGAAGGATAAGGCGTTTTCGGCTTGGGCAG
Source organism: Candidatus Sulfotelmatobacter sp. (assembly GCA_035701745.1). GTDB lineage: Bacteria > Acidobacteriota > Terriglobia > Terriglobales > Acidobacteriaceae > Sulfotelmatobacter. The sequence continues at coordinate 2,931 of DASSRO010000269.1, forward strand.
TTCTCGCATCAAGAAATCTCGCGGCACGGCGGGTTCTGGGAAAAGTGTGCGCGCTGGAGCGGAGATCGCTCGCGCGGCGACGGAGCGAGCGTTTCTGGTTGGTATCGACGTTCGTACGCGCGGCCGCAGCGCCGCAAAGGGCGCGGTCACGCCGCAGGCGACGGTAGCCCGAGAAGCGGCGGCGATGCAAACGAAACCCGGCAGCGCCCCGAAATCAAACGGCAAGCCGAGCATTCCGGAATTCGATGCGGACGAATCCATTGCTGAACTGCGTACCCTGGCAGAAAGCGCCGGAGCGCAAGTAGTAGGTGAGATTCTGCAACGGCGCGACCGTCCTGACCCGGCGACTCTGATAGGCGCGGGGAAACTCGAGGAAATCGCGGGAGCGGCCGCTTCTGTCAACGCCGACGTTCTCCTGTTCGATCACGATCTCAGTCCTTCGCAGCAGCGCAATATTGAAAAAATCATTCAGCGGCGCGTGATCGATCGCACGCAGCTGATTCTCGATATTTTTGCGCGGCACGCGCGCACCCGGGAAGGTCAGTTGCAAGTCGAGCTGGCGCAGTTGCAGTACATGATGCCGCGGTTGGCCGGGCATGGCGTGGAGATGTCGCAACTGGGCGGCGGCATTGGAACGCGAGGCCCTGGCGAAACCAAGCTGGAAACCGACCGGCGGAAGATTGCGCGCCGGGTGCGGCACGTGGAACAGCAACTGGAGAACGTGCGGCGTATTCGCCGGCAGCAGCGGCAGCGGCGCGAATCGGCTCCGGTCGCGACCGTGGCCCTGGTGGGCTACACCAATGCTGGCAAGTCGACATTGTTCAACGCGCTGACTCAAGCCAAGGTTCTGGAATCGCCGCGTATGTTTGCGACATTGGATCCCACGATTCGCGGAGTGGAACTGCCGTCCAAACGCAAAGTACTGCTGTCGGATACGGTGGGATTCATTCGCAGCCTGCCGCACACGTTGGTATCTGCGTTCCGCGCCACGCTGGAGGAAGTGCAGCGGGCGTCACTGATTCTGCATGTTTCGGATGCCAGCAACCGCCTTTCGGCGGAGCAGGACGCGCAGGTGGAAATTGTCTTGAAGGAACTGGAGGCGGAAAAGAAGCCGCGGCTGCGAGTGATGAACAAGATCGATCTGCTGGATGACGAAGTGGCGCAGTCGTTGCAAGCGGATGCGATGCGCGACGATTCGAGAATTGTTTATGTTTCCGCGGCGGAGGGTACAGGCTTGGATCGTCTGCTGGAGCGGATTGACGCTATGATCGAGGAAGATCCGGTCAGCCGCGTACACCTGCGCGTGCCGCAGGCGGAAGGCCGAACGCTGGCGATGCTGGAGGATAAGGCGCGGATCTATTCGCGAGCCTACAAGGACGGCGCGGTGGAACTTGAGATCGAGGCGCCAGCGTCGGTGGTGCGACGGGTCAGCGAGTGGGCGGTCGGCTCGGAAGCCCGGTTAACGAGCAATTTAAATGGGCCGACGACCAAGAAGCGGTGACATTCCTTGGCTACCGGCCCATTCGATCCTGAATTGGATCGGAGGTGATAGTTCAATGCTATGCCACTTTTGGCTGAAGTCAAGGGCTATATGCAGGCGCTTGCAACTATTCTGTAAGTCCAGTATTTCCAGCTAACTAGAAGGCCTTGCGGAAATCCGTCATTTTTTAGAAATGGCGGGCGGCAATTGCATATTGGGGAGCCGCGCGCGATCTAGTTCGCGTTGACATAAACCACCTTGGACGTTAGACTTAACAGTTTTCATAGCCCTCATTTTCTGGTCTAGCTCATCACCACATGGACGAGACTCTTCGACAACTAGGGGAATTACTGCTCGGATCGGTGCCGACG
>DASSRO010000270.1:0-3027 GCA_035701745.1 Candidatus Sulfotelmatobacter sp.
CCCTTTGGCTACCCCGCTCGCTGGAATCGCTCCGTGACGCCTTTGATGCCTCTCAAATCAGTGCGAGAATCGAAAATACAGCCTTTAGCTATTAGCAAGGAATGCTGCGTGACCGATTTGGCCAAAATCCAAAAGCTAAGCGCCAAAGGCTAAGAGCTAAGAGCCGATTCTCTATGCCCTCGACCCACAAAAAAGTAATCGTGCGCAAAATGGGCCGCGACTCGCTCAGCGGTTACGTCGCTCCCGCGCACTTTGTCGTCGAAGGCAAGCTCGAACTGCTCAATCCCTCCGGCAAGGTGGTACTGATCGACCTCGACGAAATCAAAAGCGTCGACTTCGTCCGCGACTTCAGTGAAACCGCAAGCCCCGGACGCAAGACCTTCACCAGCCGTCCGCGGACTGAAGGTCTCTGGGTTCGTCTCCGCTTCACGGACAATGATGTTCTCGAAGGCATGATGCCCAATGACCTCATCCAGGTCGCCCCCGAAGGCTATCTCATCACCCCGCCCGACACGCGCGGCAACATCCAGCGCGTCTTCGTTCCCAAATCGGCATTGCAGGAGATGAACGTTCTGGCCGTGATCGGCCGCCCCGAAGCCCGCAAGAAGACCGCCGAAGACGCGCGCCAGGAAAAACTCTTTTCCGAACCGTAGCGATTTTTGCTCCTGCCCTTCTCTCTCACCAATTACAATCATCCGTTCGGTGATTCGAAATCCAGCGCCGAAGACGCGCAACAACGGTAGCCCAGCGCGGAAGCGCTGGGTAAGCGAAAGATAAAGATAATGAGAGAGCCCCTTTAGGGGCGGCACATTCCCATGAAGCTCCAGGATTTAGCCACAAGACTCGGCGCCACTCTCGATCCACCCTCCGCCGACGCCGAGATCACCTCCGTCGCCCCCATTGACTCCGCCCGGCCCGGCCAGGTCGCCTTCATTTCCGACTCAAAATATGCGCCGCTGGCCGCTGCCACACAGGCCTCCGCTCTGATTGTCGATGAAAAATTTCCCGCCGCATCCAGGCCGCTGCTCCGCGTCAGGAACACGCAATACGCTTACGCCCGCGCCGTCGAACTCCTTCACCCGCAACCGCACGAAGGCCATGGCACTCACCCGACGGCCGTTATCCATCCCTCTGCCCGTATCGGCCCCCGGGCCTCCATCGGCGCCTATGTCGTGATCGGTGAGGACGTCGAAATCGGCGAGCACTGCACGCTCCTGCCGCACGTCGTCATCTATCGTGATGTAAAGATCGGCAAAAACTTTTTTGCCCACGCGCACGTCTCCATCCGCGAAGGCACGCAGATCGGCGACAACGTGCTGCTCCACAACGGCGTGGTCATCGGCTCTGATGGCTTCGGCTTTGCCAAGGACAACAATAACCAGTGGTACAAGATTCCGCAGATAGGCCGCGTGGTGATTGAAGATCATGTTGAGATCCAGGCCAACTGCTGCATTGACCGCGCCAGCCTGAGTGAAACCCGCATCGGACGCAACACCAAGATTGACAACCTGACTCACGTCGCGCACAACTGCGTCCTTGGTGAAAACTCCATGCTGTGCGCGCAGGTGGGCCTCGCCGGGTCAACAGAACTTGGCCACAACGTGATCCTCGCCGGGCAGGTTGGCGTGGCCGGGCATTGCAAGGTCGGTGACAACGTGATCGTCACCGCCCAGAGCGGCACGCACGGTGACATTCCACCGGGCTCCATGATCAGCGGCTCACCGGCTTTCGATCATCGGCAATGGCTGCGCAGCGTCACCGCCTTCGCCAAACTGCCGGAGATCGTGCGGTCGCTGCGGGGAAAGAACAAGGAATGAAGCGCTCAACACTCAGCACTCAGCACTCAACGCTCAGCAGTCAGCCGTTAGCCATTAGCTTTTGGCCGTTAGCCTTTAGCCCACAAAACGCCCACCGGCTTGGCTAAAGGCTAAGCGCTAAAGGCTAAGAGCTCTCTTCCCATGACCGATTCCCGCACAGACTCGACCAAGAAACCCATCCGCGTCCTCCTGCTCGACGACGTTCATGACAACCTGATCCTGCGCGCCGCCATCCTCCGGCAGAACGGCTATGAAGCCATTACCTCCGCTTCGGTCGAGGAGGCGGAACGACTGCTCGCCAACATCGATATCGCCGTGCTCGACTATCACCTCGGCGCCGGCAAATTCGGCACTGAAGTCGCACAATCCCTGCGCGACAAGCGTCCCGAGGTCCCCATCATTATTCTTTCCGCCACGCTGGAGAGAAAATTCGGCGGCGTGGAAGACATGCACCTGCTCAAGGGTTACAGCTCGGTCGACGATCTGCTCGCCGCCCTGCGCTCCTTTGAAGCCAAACGACGCGGCAAGCCCGTCGTCGTCGATGCCCGCGATTTCTTCTACTCCCGCATTGCCATGGCCATGGGCGAGGATGTTGTGCTCGAAATCCTCGACCGCGACGGCAACTGGCAATACGTCAACGAATACTTCGCCCGCCTGTATGAAAAGAAGCGCGCGTGGTTCGTGAGCAAAAACCGTTTTGAAGAGTTTCCCGAACTCGCCGGCGAGTGGCAGGAGATCATCCGCACCGTCGCCGACACCCGCGAAACCTACGTGGACCGCAGCTTCGGCGGACTGCCGCACCTGCCCAAGCAGAAAGACCGCTGGAACTGGAACATCCTGGTCTTCCCGCTCAAGCTCCACGACAACCGCAACGGCGCCGTGCTGGCCGCACGGGTGATTGAGAAGAAATGATAAACCTGGCCTTGTGGACCGCAGGCGCCCTCGCCTGCGCAGAACGGTTTCCAGATTTTTGTGGACCGCAGGTGCCCTCGCCTGCGCAGAACGGTTTCCATTTTTTGTGGCACAGGCCCCCGACAAGCCTAATTCTGGCTTGTTGGGGTGGAGGCACCCTTGCCTGTGCCGAAGAATTCGATTTCCCCGGTGGTACAGTCGCCCTCGGGCATTTGCCAGCATGACGACAGAGAACTGAATAAATGAAAACTGCTCGAATCATCTTCGCCCTCTTCATCCTCGCCCTCACCGGCTGCCC
>DASSRO010000271.1:0-4282 GCA_035701745.1 Candidatus Sulfotelmatobacter sp.
TATCAGCCAGGGCCTGCTCGATCTCCGCTTTCAGATCCGCCGTCAGGGGGAGGAATGGCAGGCGCGAGGGGCCGCCGTAATATCCATTGAAGTCCATCGCGTGCTTTATGCCCGGGACGCCGATATCGCCGCCCACCCGCAGCGCAGCTTTGGCGATTCGTTCCTGCTTCAAGCGCGCCAGTTCCGCATCGCCTTCTTTCCATGCGGCGTAAATTTCATAGCAAGCAGTTGGAGCGGCGCAGCCAAAAGCGAGGATGGCTCCCACAGCCCCGGCATCAAGCGACGGCTGTAATTTATGCGCCGCGCCCACCAGCACCTGGAATCCGACTTCTTTCTGCCGCGTCTTCATTTTGCCAACGACGGTGACGGCTGCAGAGGACGGCTTCATTTCCTTGGCGCCCGACAACGCGCCTACCGGTACTAGTTCCCCGCCCTCTCCGCTGGATGAAGTGCTGGCGGCCGCGAGCATGCGCGGCGTGACGGCATCAAACGTTTCGGTAACAGTGGCGCCGCGCTGGATGTGCCGCGTGCCCTCGACCATTTTGCGAACCTTTTCCACGTCGCCGCTCGATTCCTTGATGCCGATGAGATTGGGATGTCCCGCCAGTTCAATCACCACTTCGGCGGGCATGTCGTATCCGGTCGCCTGCGGAAAGTTGTAAATGATGACCGGCAAGGGCGAGCGGTCGGCCACGGTGCGGTAAAAGGCCAGAAGGTTCGCCGTCTGCATCTGCTTCTTGTAGTAGTGCGGCGTGCGCACCATTGCGACGTCGTAGCCAAGTTCGGCGGCGTATTCTGTTAGGCGCAGCGTCTCTACGGCCGACTCCACGCCGGTGCCTGCGATCAGAACTTTACCGGGCGCAGCAGCTTCACGAACGGCTTTGAACACGTCGCGGCGCTCCTGATCGGAGAGCATGATCGCCTCGCCAGTCGAGCCCAGCGCGACGATGCCCGCCACGGGCGTGCGCGAATAACGTTCCACGTTCGATTCAAGCTTTTTGAAATAGACGTTACCGTCGGGATAGAACGGCGTGGTGATGGGAGGAAAAATTCCGTGTAGAAGCATGACTGAACTCCTTCTTCGGCCTATCAGTTACCGGCGGACAGCGCGTTCGGCGTGCAAATGCTGCAGGGCTTTCACATTCACTTCGCCGCGCTGAAGAGCGGCGATTCCTTCAGCCGCAGCCTGGGCCGCCGCTAGCGTGGTGATCGTTGGGATCCGCGCCGTCACCGCGGCCCGCCGAATCGCTTTTTCGTCGAACCAGGGCTCGAGGCCCGTGGGTGTGTTCACGATGAGTTGAATGCGCTGGCCCTTGATGAAGTCGACCACGTTGGGGCGCCCTTCTTTTACCTTATAGACGCGCTCCACGTTCATGCCGGCGGTTTCGATCACGTCGGCGGTGCCTGCGGTGGCGACAAGTTTGAATCCCATGTCCACAAACTTGCGTGCCACCTGCGCGACGTGGCGCTTGTCGTGGTCGGTGACGCTTATAAAGACCGCTCCCTGCGTAGGCAGTTTCTGTCCTGCCGCCAGTTGCGCCTTGGCGAAGGCTTCGCCGAAATTGTCGGCAACGCCCATCACTTCGCCGGTGGATTTCATCTCAGGCCCAAGCACCGTGTCGACGCCGGGAAATTTGTTCCACGGGAATACGGGAGACTTCACGAAGTAATGGCTTCCGGTGTCGAGATCGGCGCGGCGTTCCAGGAAATCCGGCAGGAACTCACGTAGTTTGCGCCCGGTCATAAGCCGCGCCGCAATTTTTGCCAGTGGCACTCCTGTCGCCTTGGAAACAAAAGGCACGGTGCGCGAGGCACGCGGGTTGACTTCCAAAACATAGACCTTTTGTTCCTCGGAACCCGAACCGCGCGGGATGGCAAACTGAATGTTCATCAGGCCCACAACTTTCAGCGCGCGGGCAAGTTTGAAAGTGTAATCGCGCATTCGCGTCAGAAGGGCCTGCGGAATGTCGACCGCAGGCAGCACACACGACGAGTCACCGGAATGAACTCCCGCCTCCTCGATGTGCTGCATAATTCCGCCAATTACCACGTCCTCGCCATCGGAGAGCGCGTCCACGTCGACTTCAATCGCGTCCTCCAGGAAGTGATCGATCAGCACCGGGCGGTCCTGCGAGTATTCCACCGCCTCTTTCATGTAGCGAATGATCGACTCTTCGTCGTGCGCAATCACCATGGCACGGCCGCCGAGAACGTATGAAGGCCGCACCAGCACGGGAAATCCGATGCGGCGCGCGCCTTCGATGGCCTCGTCGATCGAGGTGGCCATCACGCCCGGGGCCTGCGGAATCTGCAACTCTTCGAGCAATTTATTGAAGTGCTTGCGATCTTCAGCCAGGTCGATCGATTCGGGCGTGGTGCCGATAATCTTCACGCCCGCTTTCTTGAGGGGTAAGGCGAGGTTGAGAGGAGTCTGCCCGCCAAATTGCACGATCACGCCAACATCTGCGCCTTTTGAAGTTTCGTGCTGGTAGATCGCCCAGACATCTTCAAAGGTCAGCGGCTCAAAGTAAAGCCGGTCGCTGGTGTCGTAGTCGGTGGAGACGGTCTCGGGATTGCAATTGATCATGATCGTCTCGTAGCCATCATCGCGCAGCGCGAACGATGCGTGGCAGCAGCAATAATCGAACTCAATTCCCTGCCCGATGCGATTGGGCCCGCTGCCGAGAATGATCACTTTCTTTTTGGCGGTGGGCGCGGCCTCGTCTTCTTCTTCGTAGGTCGAGTAAAGGTAAGGCGTGAAGCTTTCAAACTCGGCGGCGCAGGTGTCGACGCGTTTGTAGACGGGCATGACGCCGTGCTTCTTGCGCAGGTGGCGGACTTTTTCCTGGCCTTCCAATCGCCAGGCGGCGGCCAGGCGCCCATCGGAAAATCCCATACGCTTGCAGTCGCGCAGCACCTCGGTCGGGATCGATTCGATGGGATGTTTTTCCAGTTCCAGTTGCTGGTCGTTGATTTCCTTCAGCTGATACAGGAACCACGGGTCCATCGAGGTCATCTTCGCGACCTGCTTCACCGTGTGACCCTGGCGCAGCGCGTATTGCACGTAGGCGAGGCGCTCGGGATGAGGGGTGACGAGTCGCTTGGTAAGAATCTTGGGCTCAATTTTTTCGCCGCCGACGCGCTTGCCGGTGTCGAGCGAGCGGATGCCCTTCATCAAAGCTTCTTTGAAAGTGCGGCCGATGGCCATGACTTCGCCGACCGACTTCATTTGCGGGCCGAGAGTGTCGTCGGCTCCGGGAAACTTTTCGAACTGCCACTTCGGAATTTTCACAACCACGTAGTCAAGCGTCGGCTCGAAACACGCCGGAGTTTTGCGCGTGATGTCGTTCGGAATTTCGTCGAGCGTGTAGCCCACGGCGAGTTTCGCGGCTATCTTGGCAATTGGAAATCCCGTGGCTTTCGAGGCTAATGCCGAAGACCGCGAGACGCGCGGATTCATCTCGATGACTACCATGCGCCCGGTCTCGGGATTCACGCCGAATTGAATATTCGAGCCGCCCGTCTCCACGCCGATTTCGCGGATTACGGCAATGGAAGCATCACGCATGGCCTGGTACTCGCGATCGGTCAGCGTCTGCGCGGGTGCGACAGTGATCGAGTCGCCAGTATGCACGCCCATGGGATCGAAATTTTCTATGGAGCAGATGATGATGACGTTGTCTTTCGTGTCGCGCATCACCTCGAGTTCATATTCCTTCCAGCCCAGCACGGACTCTTCAATCAGCGCCTCGTGGACGGGAGAGAAATCGAGGCCGCGGCTCAGGACTTCGAGCATTTCTTCGCGGTTGTAGGCGATGCCTCCGCCCGAACCGCCCAGCGTGAAAGAGGGCCGGATGATGACCGGGAAACCGATCTTGCCGGCGAATTCGATGCCGTCTTTGGTGTTGTTGACCAGCGCCGACTTGGGCACGTCGAGCCCGATCCGCTGCATGGCGTCTTTGAAGACGAGACGGTCTTCCGCCTTCTTGATGGCCTCGACGTTCGCCCCAATTAGGATCACATTGTACTTTTCCAGCACGCCGCCGTCGGAAAGTTCGATGGCGAGATTCAATGCCGTTTGTCCGCCCACAGTCGGCAACACGGCAAAACCCGCTCCCGGCGCCATTTCCCGCTCGATCCGAATGATCTCTTCCAGATACTCCAGCGTAAGCGGTTCGATGTATGTACGATCGGCCGACTCCGGGTCGGTCATGATGGTCGCCGGATTCGAATTGGCCAGCACCACTTCGTAGCCCTCAGACTTGAGCGCCTTGCAAGCCTG
>DASSRO010000272.1:0-6647 GCA_035701745.1 Candidatus Sulfotelmatobacter sp.
GCCTCAGGCCGGATACCAGGCTTTGCGCCGGGTTTCGCGTGCCATTGCAGCCCATCACGACATAAAAGATCTCTTCCGCAGCTTGGCCGACGAGCTCCGCCCGGTGGTAAATTTTGTCTTCCTGCGCGTTTTTCTTTACGACGCCGAGCGCGATCTCATGCGCCTTCACGTGAGTGAAGCGCCCGGCCGTCCCGCAATCACCCTCAGCGAATTTCCTCCGGAGGGCACGGCGGTAGGCTGGGTTTACGAACATCAAGAACCGCTGCTCATCCCGGATGTCGACCGGGAGAACCGTTTCCCGCGTCTCCACGGAATTCTCAAAGAATATGGCATTGAATCGCACGTCACCTTTCCTCTGACTACTGCCCATGGCCGCCTGGGAACCTTCGCCGTAGGCAGCGATCACAAAAACGCCTACTCCGCCGAGGATTGCCGTTTCCTGGCGTTGGTTGCCGACCAGATCGCCGTTGCCATCGATGACGCTCTCCACCTCCAGGCCCTGCAGCACACTCAGATCGAACTGGAAAAGCGAAATGAGCGTTTGCAGCTGCTCCTCGACGTGAACAACAGCATCGCCTCAAATCTGAAACTGCGCGATCTGCTGCTGGCGATTTCGGCAAACGTGCGGCGCGTCATGCAGGCCGATTTCGTCGGCGTCGCCCTGCCAGATCCCGCGGTTGGCGGAGCGCTGCGCGGATACGCGTACGAATCCGCCGAGGGCCCCGGCCCCCGCCCAGACAGCCCTCCATTGCTGAGCGGCAAGTCTGGTCCAGTCATTGCCTTTCGCACCGGGCGGCCTGCCGTGCTGCATGCCGACGCGCTGGAAGAGCTTCCGGCTAGCGATGAATTCCGGCGTATTGGCATGCGGGAAGCCTGTTCGCTGCCACTCGGGAGTCGAGGCCGCATCCTGGGTTCGCTCGATTTGGGCCGCTTGCGGCCTTCCGCTTTCACCAGCGAAGAAGTCGATTTTCTCACCCAGATCGCCAACCAGGTCGCCATCGCCGTCGACAACGCGCTTGCCTATGGCGAGATCGCCGACCTCAAGAATGAGCTCGCCCAAGAGAAGCTTTACCTCGAGTCCGAAATCCGCAGCGAGATGAATTTCGCTGACATCGTCGGCAATAGTTCCGCCATTCGCGCCGTGCTGGCACAGGTCGAGACCGTAGCCCCCACCGACTCGACCGTGTTGTTGCTCGGCGAGACCGGTACCGGCAAGGAACTCATGGCTCGCGCCATCCACGAGCGCAGCCAGCGCCATTCCCATGCTTTCGTCAAGCTAAACTGCGCCGCCATTCCCACCGGCCTGCTGGAGAGCGAAATGTTCGGCCACGAAAAAGGCGCCTTCACCGGCGCGGTTGCGCAGCGCATCGGCCGCTTCGAACTTGCCCACGGCGGCACAATTTTCCTGGATGAAATCGGCGAGATTCCCCTCGAGCTTCAGCCCAAGCTTTTGCGAGTGCTGCAGGAGCGCGAATTCGAGCGCCTTGGCAGTTCGCGCACCCTGCGCTCCGACGCCCGCCTCATCGCCGCCACCAACTGCGATCTGCAGGGCATGGTCGAGGAGAAGAAGTTTCGCGCCGATCTTTATTACCGCCTGAATGTCTTCCCCGTTTTTATCCCGCCCTTGCGCGAACGCGAGCAGGACATTCCCATGTTGGTCAGCCATTTCACGCAGCTGTTCGCCCACCGCGTGAACAAAAAGATCGAGACAGTCTCCACCGAAACCATGAACGCGCTGGTGCGCTACTCCTGGCCAGGGAACATCCGCGAGCTACAGAACGTCATCGAGCGCGCGGTCCTGCTTTCGAATGGCCCCGTTTTGAAGGTCGCGTTAGCCGATCTGAAGAGCCGCTCTGCCCCGCCATCCATCGTCCCGTCCTCAGCGAACCCCGCATCCAAAGCGGAGACCCAGCCCATCCGCGATGTCCTCGAAGATGTCGAGCGCAAACAAATTCTCGCCGCTCTCGAGCAGTCGCGCTGGATTGTCGCCGGTCCCAACGGCGCCGCGGCAAAGCTGGGCCTGAAACGCTCCACGCTGCAGCTCCGCATGAAGAAGCTGGGCATTTCGCGTTCGTCCTAAGCACCTATCGTTTTTCTGGATTTATCCAATCGGAGAATCGCGCCAGGTGCCAGTATTCTGGCCGCGGCTGCTCATCAAGCTGGCACCTGGCACCTGGCACTTTCTTTAAGATTTGTCAGCTCGTCCGCAACTCGCTCGGTTGCACTCACTTGCCGATATGCCGCAGGGCTGCGCGTTTGGCACGCGTCGTGCTTTTTGTATTGGCGAGTTCAGACAAAAGGAGTCCATCATGAACCGAAAAGCCCTCTCTTTATGCGCATCGTTGCTAAGTCTCATCGCAATTAATTCCGCCGGCGCACAGACCGCGCGCAAGGTCACGCTGGAAGCTTCTATCCCGTTCGAGTTTGTTGTCGGCAACCGAGCCTTCCCGGCCGGACACTACGTGTTCGAGTTGGCCACCGGTTCGCCCAAGGGTACGGATCAATCCGCAGTCCTGATCGTGCGTGGCCATGAGCGCCGCTACTTCGCCGCCGTCGCGACCGGCGTGACCACCGATGAAAACGCACATGTTCAGCCTAAAGTTATGTTTGTGCGCAGCGGCGACCGCATGCTGCTCTCGAAGGTGTGGCGCCAAGGCGATCACGCGGGTCTAACCCTGCGCACTGCTCCCGGCGTCACGGAAGAGCAGGAGAGCGAAGTGTTCACGCTGGATGCGCAGGCGGTGACTGGCGGCGTATAGGCCGCCAACCGCGACAAGTTTCCGGTGGTGGACATCATCCCCAATGCCCACAGAACCCCGATGCCCCGCCGGAATTGAAAAGAGCCGCGCCCATACGCGGCTCTTGTTTTATTTTGGCGAGGGTGATTCGTTCGTCAATTTGTGCAGTTCTTCCGGCGACGTGTTCAGCAAGTTTCGCAGCACCGCAACCTCGGCCGCGATCCCCGCGTGCAGCGCCGGATCCACGTCGGGCGTGAACAGGGGTGAGTGATTCGATGGCAAATGCGTCCCTGATGCTTTCGCCTCTGTTAATTTTTCCGGATCCGCTCCTCCCAGGCTGAAGTAGAACCCGGGCACGCCCTGCCCCACGAAGTAGGAGAAATCTTCGGACGGCGTAATCGGCTCGCCGGTCACAACCTTATCTTTTCCCAACGCGACCTCTAGCGGTTCCCGCAGCCTCTCCGCCAGCGCCGGATTGTTGTAGACCAGGTCCGTGCCCTCGTAACGCTCGACCTGCGGTTCTTTGGGAGCGCCCGCCGCCGCAGCTTCAGCCTTCGTGATCCGGGCGATGGCAGCAAGAATCTGTTTGCGCACTTCCTGCTTGAACGTCCGCACCGTAAGGCCCATCTCGGCGCGGTCGGGAATAATGTTGTTCTTCGTTCCCGCCTGAATGTAGCCGACCGTCACCACCGCCATCTCGCCTGGTTTGACTTCGCGCGACACAATTGTCTGCAACGAAACTATCGTTCGCGCCGCGATCACGATGGGATCGACCGCAGTATGGGGCGCGGAACCGTGGCCTCCCTTGCCGTAAATGGTGATGCGCACCGAATCCGAATTGGTGTTGTAGATTCCCGGCGTGATCGCTACCATGCCCGCCGGTTGTTCGTTGCCCACGTGCAGGGCTACCGCGACATCCGGCTTCGGAAAGCGTGTAAACAGGCCATCGCGCAGCATTCCTTCCGCGCCCCCGATCGTCTCCTCCGCAGGTTGGCCAATCAACATCAACGTTCCATGCCACGTGTTCTTGCTGCGCCCCATGATCTCAGCGGTGCCCAGAATCGCCGCCATGTGCAGATCGTGCCCGCACGCATGCATCACCGGAACCTCGCGGCCGGCGTCATCTTTCGCGCGAACTTTGCTGGCGTAGGGAAGCCCGGTTTTTTCTTCCACTGGCAGCGCGTCCAACTCTGTGCGCAGCATGATGGTGGGTCCGTTTCCATTCTTCAGAATTGCTACGACTCCCGTGCCGCCTACATGTTCGGTCACGTCAAATCCGGCGTTGCGCAGGCGTTCCGCCAGTTTCGCCGAGGTTTTCGTTTCGTGCGCCGACAGTTCCGGGTTCTGGTGAAGCTCGAGATACAGACTATGTGCGTCGGAATAAACGCTCTCGACTTCTTTGGAATTCGGGGCCTGCGCGCAGGCCAGGGCACTCAGCAGGACAAAAAAAAGAATTCTAGACCAGGTCATGGCCCGGATCATACCTGCCCCTTCCGCAGTCTGCAAACCCCGACAAGACAATAAGAAAATATTTAGCTGCAACGATTCCCCGGATGAGACCATCCTAACTAGTAAGCAGCTCATTTCCGTGTTTGCCTTTTTTCCAGCGGGTGTACAATCGGCTTAGAAAGCACTTGGTTGCGCACTTCGTAGCAAGGCCGAGGCGCTATGAACGTTCACGTCAGCTACCGTCTTCATAAACTTCCCGCCGTCGAAAAAGATATTCAACATCACATCGAAAAACTGCAAAAACGTCTGCAGGTTTTCCGTCCCGAACTCGTTCACCTGAAAGGCATGGTAGAGGAGATCTCGCCGCGCGAAGGTGTCAGCGTCTCGCTGAATCTGCGCTTGCCCTCTGGGCAGATGGCCGTGCAAGCCTCCGCTCCGGCGGCAGCAGCCGCCGTGAAGACTGCGTTCGAAGATTTGCTGCAGCAAGTCAACAAGCATAAGGAAATTCTGCGTGCCTCGCACAAATGGCAGCGCGGAAAGCGCGGCGACAGTTCTCGCCGAGGCGCCGTGGTGCAGCAGGTTCCGTTTGAGCAAACCCTGGCTGCCGTCTTTCCCGCAACTATCTCTGGCGACGATATCCGCTCTTATGTGAACGTCAATCTGGCCCGGCTGGAGCGTTTTGTCGAGCGCGAGATTTATTTTCGCGAAGCCCAGGATTCCATCGCTGCCGACAGCGTCTCCAAGGAAGAAGTCATCGACGAAACCATCGCTGCCGCCCTCGCAGACGGCCTGGAAAAGCCCGAACGGTTGGCCCTTGAGCCTTGGCTCTACCGCTTGGCCCTGCGCGCTCTCGATGACCTCTGCCGCACCGACGAGAGCAATGGCCACGCCCGTCCGCTGGAAGACTCTGCGCGCCGCCCCAACGTCAAAGCCAGCGACGAACCTGAACTTCAGTTCCATCAGCCCGACGAATCTATGACCGGCGCGACCGTGATTCCCGATTCTCGCGTCGCCACTCCGGAGCAAATCCTCGCGTCCGACGAACTCCTGCGCCTCATCGCCTCCTCGCTGCGCGATCTCGGCCCAGGCCCGCGCGAAGCCTTCATTCTGCACGCCGTCGAAGGCTTCAGCGTCGACGAGATTGTTGCTATTACGGGTGTTCCTTCCGACCGTGTACTCACTTTTGTTTCTGCCGCGCGCGACCACTTACGCAAAACGCCGGGCCTGGCCAATCAATTCCCGGGGCGGCTCGCTCCTACCGGCGCCGCTTAATCCACTTTCATTTTTGGGGAGATGATCCATGAGTATTACCCGCGAACAAATTCGAGAATTAGCAGAATTTCAGGATGCCCAAGCCTCTGCCGTTACGTTTTATTTTCAGCCCTCAACGCCGCGCAACAAGGCTCATAAAGAAGATGTCATTCTGATTAAGGATTTGGCGCGCGAAGCTTTGCGCACTCTGGAGGGTCACGGACGTCACGAATCCGCCCGCGCCGATATGGACCGCATCCTGAATTTGGCGGGTGATCTGCGCAGCAACGGCACGCATGGCAAGGCCGTCTTCGCTTGCTCCGCGCAAAATCTGTGGCGCGAGTACGATGTCCCCGCCAACCTGCCCGGGACGCAGCTTTTCGTCGATCGCCACTTCCATCTCAAGCCCATTGCGCAATTGCTGGGTGCAACCCCGCTGCTGGGAGTGGTATTGGTCGACCGGCATCGCGCCCGCATCTTCGATCTTCGTCTTGGCGAGTTGACCGAGCGGGAAGATTTATTTCATCCGCTGCCACGGCGCGGCCGCAGTGACGGCTTTGCCGGATATGACGGTGGCCATGCCCAGCGCCGGGTGGAGGACGAGGCTCGCCAGCATTTCAAGAATGTCGCCGAGTCGTTGAAGAGCCTCCTGGAGAAAGGTGTGTTTGAAAAATGGATTCTTGCCTGCCAGGATGCTCATCTTTCCCTTCTGGAGCCGCAACTGCACTCCTATGTAAGCCAGGCGCTCATCGGGCGCTTTCGCGCCGACTTGAATCACATCAGCAACGAGGAGATTCGCACGCACGCCCAACGGATTGTTGAGCGCTGGCAAGGCGACCGCCGCCGCGAGCTCGTGGAACAGGCGCTCGGCCAGGCGCGCAGTAATGGGCGCGGTGTGACCGGCTTGCGCCGCGTGTTGCGCTCACTCGAACTGGGACAAGTACAAGCTCTCTTGATCGGCGAAAATCTTCAGGGTCATGCCGTCGAATGTTCGGGATGCGGACACGTCGATGCCCATCTGGTCAACGCCTGTCCAGCTTGTGGCAAGGCCACGCAAGAGATCGTCGACGTCGGCGAAGCCATCTTGCCGTGGGTGATTCGCCGTGACATCGAAACCTTCTATGTGAAGGATGATCCTGAATTCGACAAAGTCGGCAATATCGCCGCGTTGCTGCGCTTCCGCGCGGACAATGTGCAGCCCATCTCCAC
>DASSRO010000273.1:0-4288 GCA_035701745.1 Candidatus Sulfotelmatobacter sp.
AGAGATTTGAGACGAGACACGAGGGCAGGCGGCGGATTCTGGTTGTTGGCGGGAGCAGTCAACGCCGAATGCCTGGTCAATCTTTGTGTTTCCGACGACGATCTTCGGCAGGTTCTCCGGATTGTGAGAAATTCAAAACCCCCACCCGGTGGTGGTAGACTCGAACGTTTTGGCGGGGGCGAACCTTATGGATATTCGACGCGTGGGAGTAATTGGCGCGGGAACGATGGGCAATGGGATTGCGCATGTGTTCGCGCGCGGCGGTTACGACGTGGTGCTGTGCGATGTGGAGCAGCGGTTTCTGGATCGCGCGCTGGAGACGATTGGCAAGAATCTGGAGCGCGAGGTCGCGAAGAACAAAATTACGGCAGAGGAAAAGGCGAGCGCGTTGGGCCGGATCCGTCCGGTTACGGATCGCGGCGCGCTTTCGGAGTGCGATTTCGTCATTGAGGCTGCGACGGAGAAGTTCGAGATCAAGACGGAAATTTTTCGCGATCTGGACCGGGTAACTCGGCCGGAAATTATTCTGGCGTCGAATACTTCATCCATTTCCATCACGAAGCTGGCGGCGCAGACCAAGCGGCCGGACAAAGTGATTGGCATGCATTTTTTCAATCCGGTGCCGGTGATGAAGCTGGTGGAAGTGATTCGCGGGCTGGCGACGTCGCAGGAGACGTTCACCAGCGTGCGCGACCTGGCGGTGAAGCTGGAAAAAACTCCGGTCGAGGTGAACGACGCCCCCGGCTTCGTTTCCAACCGCGTGCTGATGCCGCTGCTCAACGAGGCAATGTATGCGGTGATGGAGGGTGTGGCTACGGCAGAGGCGGTCGATGAAGTATTCAAGCTGGGGATGGCGCATCCCATGGGGCCGCTGACGCTGGCGGACTTCATTGGGCTCGACGTTTGCCTCGACATTATGCGCGTGCTGCACGGCGGGCTGGGCGACCCTAAGTACCGGCCCTGCCCGCTGCTCATCAAGATGGTGGATGCGGGGTGGCTGGGGAGGAAGAGCGGGCGGGGGTTTTATAGGTATTGAGAATTGGGGATTGGTGATTGTTGATTGATGATTGTGGATTGTGGAGACAGGAGGGTGAGTAGAAAGGCCTTCCACGTGCTGGTTTCTAGTTGCGGAAACCGGGAACTGGAGGCTGCACTGAGGTAGCGGATAATCAAAAAGTTACTCCCGATCCACAGCGCAGGCGCGTATGCTGCCAGCATGAGTGTGTGTGTCACCATGCTGGCCAGTGGGAGCCGGGGAAACTGCGCGGTTGTAGCCAGCGCGTGCACCAAGATTCTGGTGGATGCGGGGATCTCGTGCCGGGAAACTTTCAAGCGGATGAAATCGCTGGGCGAGGATCCGCACACGCTCTCGGCGATTCTGATCACCCACGAGCATTCCGATCACGTTTACGGGCTGGCGACGCTGGCCAAAAAGCTTCGCATCCCGGTGTTCATGACGGGAGCGACGCACCAGGCGTGGGCGCGTGCCATGCGCAACGAAAAAGGCGAGCGGCCGCAGCTGGAAAAATTCGAGCAGTTCGAGTCGGGGCATAGATTCCAGGTGGGCGATATTGAAGTCAGGCCATTCACGATTCCGCACGATGCGGCTGACCCCGTGGGATTCACTTTTCGCGCCGAAGGGATCAAGGTGGGCGTGGCCACCGATCTGGGATATTTGCCGGTAAGCGTGCGCGATCACTTGCGGGGCTGCGATGTGCTGGTGATGGAATCGAATCACGATCTGGAGATGTTGCGGGGCGGGCCCTATCCGTGGTCGGTAAAACAGAGGGTGATGAGCCGAGTGGGGCACCTGTCGAACCTGGCTCTCGCCGATTTCCTCACGAACGACTATGATAATAGTGCAACGTTTGTGGTGCTGGCGCATCTGTCTGAGCAGAACAACCATCCGGAAATTGCGCGGAGAGAGGCAGAAAAAGCGCTTTCCACGCGGGGCGGGTTGTTCCATAACCGGGTGCTCCTGGCGTCCCAGACTGAGGCAATAGAGCCGATACGCCTTTAGGCCGAGTTCGCGACCGGTGGCGGTTGGTCTTACCCCCATGAGTCAGCAGTGCATTGATCCAATCGTAGGCAAAATTCTAGCGGGCTGGCGTTATGACATTTCCGGCCTGGCGCCGGAGATGCGCGGCGACTACGAAAAACATTTTACGGCGTGCGAGCGTTGCCGCAGCCGGCAGCAAATCCATCGAATCATCGATGTAGGACTGATTGCGCTGGCCTCGATTTCCGCGGGAGTATTTCTCCTGGCGTTTGGCGTGATCTGGCACCTGGGGCCGCGGCATGCCTTTTGGCTGGAGATTGCGGCGCTGGCGGGATTCGGGCTTTCGGCGCTGATCTGGCTAGGCGTAGCCGTCGCCACGCCAGCTCCGGTGACGGTTCTCGATGCGGCCAAAGAAGGTGCGCGGCGAGTGCACGACCGCTTGCCCGAGGAGATTCGGCAGCGGCTTCCGGAAGAACTTCGCATTAAGATTACTGGGACATAAATGCAGGAAGGCTTGCGCAGGATCGCGGGGTTGCTGCTCGGCGCGATTTTTGTTTTGCCGGGCACGCTCGCTGTCGCTGTGTCTCCCGCGGTCGCCACGCAGCATCCTGCCGGTTGCCACGGCCACCGGCCCGTCGCTCCGTCTCCGGCGCCGATCAGCTTTCAATGCTGTGTGAACGGACATCACGCGGCAATTCCGAATGCAGCGTTTACGATTCCGCAGGATGCACCGCGCTGTGGCTCGAACGCGGATGTTCAACTTTGCATAGGGCGTGAGTCCGATCGCAATATTGTTCAGTTCTTGTTTTCTTCCAGTAGCCCGCCGGGTTCCTCTCCGCTCCGAATCTAGATTCCAATCTTGCTGAAATCGAGAAATTATCTGCGAGGCCTCAGGGGCTCAAGCTCCAATTTTTTGGGGCGCTAACGGCACGGCTGAAGCCATGCCCTTCCACGGTCTTTAAGTTTCGAGTTTCGGACTTCCAGTTTCCAGTTTCGAGTTTCGGGTTCGAATCAGGATTCGGATTCTAGTTTCACCGTTTGGGGTAAATCGCTTTGATGAGGCTTGTCGTGGGGAAGATATTTTTCGTGGTGCTGCTGCTGGTGGCGCAGGTGGCTGCGCAGGATGCGGCCATGGGGCAAATGCGGATGAATATGCCGATGCCGATGGACCAGACGGCGTCGTGGCTGCCGTCGCCGCACGAGGGATCGGGAACGGCCTGGCAGCCCGCTTCGGTGCGGGGATACGAATGGATGTGGATGCGTGGGGGATGGGAGTTGATGGCGCACGGCGTGATTTTCGCGGACTACAACCAGCAGGGCGGGCCGCGCGGCGAGGGCAAGGCGGAGTCGGTGAACTGGGGCATGACCATGGAGCAACACAAGCTGGGAAAAGGCACGCTCTTGTTTTTGCAGATGTTTTCGGCGGAATCGCTGACGTCGCCGCATCCGGGATTTCCTGAACTCTTTCAAACTGGCGAGACTTATCACGGCGAGCCGCTGGTGGATCATCAGCATCCGCACAATGTGTTTGCAGAATTGGCGGCGCTGTACACGCTGCCCTTGACCAAGAAAATTTCGTGGGAGCTTTATGGCGGGCCGTCAGCGGAGCCGGCGCTGGGGCCGGTCACTTATCTGCACCGGGCATCGGCGTCGGAGTTGCCGCTGGCGCCGCTGGCGCATCATTTGCTGGATTCAACCCATACGAGTTTCGGCGTGGTAACGACCGGATTCGTGATTGACCGTTTGAATCTGGAGGCATCCGCCTTCAACGGGCGCGAGCCGAACGAGGAACGCTGGAGCATTCAACTGGCGGCGCTCGATTCCTGGTCGGGACGCGCCAGCATTGCGCCGGCGGCGAACTGGACGGCTCAGTACAGCGTTGGGCGGCTGGAGCACCCGGAGGCGCTGGAGCCGGGCAGCCAGTGGCGCGAGACCGCTTCGGTGGAATACAACCGTCCCTCGGAAACGGGGAGTTGGACGACTTCTTTGATCTGGGGACGGGTTCACAAGATCGCGACGGATACAACGCTGAACAGTTACCTGCTGGAATCTACCTTGAATTTTCGCGAGCGGAACTATGCTTTTTCGCGGCTCGAGCTCGTCGACAAGGATGAATTATTTCCGCAAGCGGCAACCCACCCGGTCTACCGGATCGGGGCATACACGTTCGGCGGCGTGCGCGATCTGATTCAGGAGCGGGCGTGGCAGCTGGGGCTGGGAGCAGATGTCACGTTCTATTCGAAGCCGGCGGCGCTGGATTTGGCGTATGGAGACCATCCGGTGTCGTTC